>CALWJA010000061.1 GCA_944380875.1 uncultured Clostridia bacterium | reverse complement strand
GGACTGAAAATCCCCGTGTCGGTGGTTCGATTCCGCCCGGAGGCACCATATGCGAACGTAGCTCATCTGGTAGAGCGCCACCTTGCCAAGGTGGAGGTAGCGAGTTCGAGCCTCGTCGTTCGCTCCAAATGGCGTCATAGCCAAGTGGTAAGGCAAGGCTCTGCAAAAGCCTCATTCCCCAGTTCAAATCTGGGTGACGCCTCCAGGAAAAACATCCGCTCTTTATAAAGAGCGGATGTTTTTGTTATATTTATTATTATACATATATGGATAATATGATTTTAGCATATGAATCTGTCCCGCCAGCATATAAATTGTAAGAATTTTATTGCATGGGGGGCTGGAGAATGAAAGCCATTATAGTACGTAACCCGATTCGGGAATTTGCTCCGGCAATATCGTTACTAATTAGTTCCTGTTTTTTCTTTTTGCTGTCTTTTCTTTCTTATGAAAAAATAGATAGAATGGCGTTGGCTATGGTCGAATCGGGAACTCCCGTAATCATAGTGGATCCCGGGCACGGCGGAGAGGATGGAGGAGCGCAGAGCGATTCTGGTATCTTGGAAAAGGATGTTAATCTTTCCATTTCTTTAAAGCTTGCGGATTTGCTGCGTAATGCAGGATATACAGTTATTATGACAAGGGATACGGATGAATCCATTGGAGATCAAAGCCTTCCTACAATTCGAAAAAGAAAGGTCAGTGATTTACAAAACAGGCTTGCCATTATGGAAGAACAAAAAAATTGCTTGTTTATAAGTATTCATCAAAATCGTTTTTCTGAATCTCAATATACAGGAACGCAGGTATTCTATTCCGTTAAAACAGAAGAAAGCGAAAAAATAGCAGAAGAGATCCGGGAAAACGTGGTTTCTCTTTTACAGCCTGAGAACACCCGCCAATGTAAACCGGCAACCAGTTCTATTTATCTTCTTTGGAACAGTACAAAACCTTCTGTATTGGTAGAATGCGGATTTCTTTCCAACAGCACAGAAGCTGAAAAGCTTACAGATGAAATATATCAGCAGCAGATGGCTTTTGCTATATATAGAGGTATTTCCGATTATTTGTATAATCCCGAGTCGTAACAAAATATAGAAAAAGCAACGCAGGAATTTTCATAAAGGAAGTGTGAGAAAATGGCAGGCAAACTTCGGAATTTATATGTTTGTTCACAATGTGGGTTTGAATCTCCCAAATGGTATGGAAAATGTCCTACCTGCGGTGCCTGGAATTCTATGGAAGAAGAAATACGGGAAACAGCCCGTCAGAAAAATACGGGACCTTCAAAAATTTCTTATTCTCATCCTGTTTCCATCCGGGAAATCGATACGAACGATGAAGCGCGATATCATACGGGGCTTTCTGAATTGGACCGTGTCCTGGGAGGCGGAATTGTCAAAGGTTCCTTAATTTTAATCGGTGGGGATCCTGGAATCGGAAAATCTACGATTCTCTTGCAGATATGCGGCTTTTTAGGGAAAACACTGCGCATACTTTATGTATCCGGCGAGGAATCCGGGCGGCAAATTAAGCTTCGGGCGGCTCGTTTGGGTGTGGACAGTGAAAACCTTTATATTATGACAGAAACGGATGTGCAGGCAGTTGTAGAACAAATTCGGGCCGATAAACCCGATCTTGTTATGGTTGATTCCATCCAAACCATGAATTTTACGGATCTGTCCTCTTCTCCGGGCAGTGTTGCGCAGGTAAGAGAATGCACCAATGCTATAATGAGGGCTATCAAAGCATTGGAGATCCCGGCTTTTATAGTAGGACATGTTAATAAAGATGGAGCCATTGCGGGACCAAAGGTTCTTGAGCATATTGTTGACGCGGTTTTATATTTTGAAGGGGACCGGCAAATGTCCTATCGGATCCTGAGAGCTGTGAAAAACCGATACGGCTCCACAAATGAGATAGGCGTGTTTGATATGGGTGAATCCGGCCTCAGACAAGTGGAGAATCCCTCTCAGATGATGCTTTCAGGCCGGCCGGTACATGTTTCCGGAACATGTGTAACCTGTGTTATGGAGGGAACCAGGCCTATTCTTGCTGAAATTCAGGGGCTGGCTACCACATCTGGATACGGTAATCCCAGGAGAATGTCTACTGGTTTCGATTATAACCGTATGTCTTTGATTCTGGCGGTGCTGGAAAAGAGGGCCGGGTATTATTTTTCCAATCTGGATGCCTATATTAATGTAGTAGGAGGCCTTCGCTTAGATGAACCCGCAGCAGATCTTTCGGTTGCGGTAGCGCTTATTTCCAGTTTAAAAGATGTTCCTCTCCGGGAAGATGCCGTTGTATTCGGAGAAATTGGGCTGGCTGGTGAATTACGTGCGGTTTCCCATGCAGAAGCGCGTGTCTATGAAGCTGCGAGAATGGGGTTTTCCAGATGTATCCTTCCTATTCACTGCTTAAAGCAAATATCCCAGAACATATCGGAAATAGAATTAGTTGGGGTTAAAACGGTGCGGGAGGCGTTTGATGCTCTGTGTGAGTAAGAAGTCCTCCTTTTTCGTATTCTTCCTTACTCAGAACATGAATACAATGTACACAGCCGTTTCCGGTATAATTAGTTATGGCAGATGGCATATCCAAGCTGCAATAGCCGTCTTTTTGATAAATGCAGTCTTCTGCACATTGAATAATATTCATGGTAGCTTTCACCTCAAACCTTATTTTGGGACAACATGCTTTTTTTATGCAGCCCAATAAGGAGAAAATCAAAGTGCTTTTGATAAATTTAAAAAACTATATATTTAGCGTGAAGGGATTTCCTGGTTTTACCGGAAAATCCCTTTTGTTTTATGTCATATTTTCTCTACTCTGATCAAACAATAGGCTAGAGCCTGTAATCTGAAGTGGGGGAAACAAAATATGAAAAAATATATAGGGTTATTGTCTGTAACAGCCATGGTTATTTTGGCATTTACACTGTGGGGAAATGCCATGAAAAGTTCTGTTGCTGCTGTAAAGACCATCGAGGTTATTCCAACTACAGCACAGGAAACCGTTATCTGCAGCGGAAAAATCGAGAGAGTTTCCTCAAAAAAAGTGTATCCGGCCGCAATGGGAGTTATAAAGGATCTGCGAGTAAAAGTTGGGGATACGGTAAACATAGGGGATACACTGCTTACGGTAGAGCCTGTAAAAACAGATTTATTTTCGGAAGATACCATAAGTGTTTACGCATCTTTGTATGGAAATGCTGAAGAAGAGAAAACTTCTTCTGATGTTAGCAGCGAAACAAAGATTATTACCGCGCCTATTAGCGGTAAAGTAGTTTCCTTGTCTGTGGCAGAAGACGAGTATGCAGATCCCACCAAGGCCATGATGGTGATTTCCGGAGAATTGGGATTACAACTGCGGTTAAATGTATCGGAATCGAAAATAGCAGACATTGAGATTGGTCAAAAAGCAGAAATAACCGGAAGTGGATTTAAAAATAGTATTTACTACGGTACAGTAAAATCTATTGCATCGGAAGCAAAGCAGATAATCACGACTACCGGCCAGGAGAATATAGTAGAAGTAGTTTTGTCCATTGAAAATCCTGGAGAAGATATAAAACCAGGATATTCCGCCAATGGAAAAATTGTTATCTCCGAATCGGAAACGTTTGTTGTTCCGTATGAGGCGGTACAAGCAGAAGAGGATGGATCCGAATATGTATATATACAAGAGAATGGGGAAGCAGTAAAGCGCTATGTAACAACAGGCTCGGAATATGAAAACGGTATTTCTATTACAAAGGGACTACATGCAGGGGAATTGATCCTAGCTGACTCTTCTTCTGTTTCTGAAGGCCAGCATGTAAAAGAAACAGAAAGGATTGTTATAGAAAATGATTGATTTATTTCGTTCGTCCTTTCGAAGCCTTTTTTTAAGAAAAGGCAGGACTATACTGACAATTTTAGGTGTTTCAATCGGCGTGCTTTCGGTAGTGGTAATTTCCTGTATTGGTCAATGCGGCACAGGAGCCGTTACGGACGAACTGGAAAGTTTAGGATTGAGCGGAATCACAATTTCGGTTGCACAAGAAGAGAAAGCATATGCGCCTTTAGGACAAGACGAATTAAATACGGTTTTGGAATGTGAGGAAGTAATCGAAGCTACGCCTGTTTTAATGCAGACCACAGATGTGTCTACAAAGCGTTATGATGCATCTGCTTTTGTTTGGGGAATCGATACGACAGCGGAGAATATTATTTCTATTCAAGTTATATATGGGAGAATGTTTCAGCCAGCGGACATCCAGAAGCGTGAAAACGTTTGTTTGGTAGATGAATCTTTTGCTGAAAAAGCGTATGGCCGAAAAAATATTATTGGGAAAACCATTTCTATTCAAGGTGGAACCAGTATTGGAGAATATGAAGTTATAGGGATTGTAAAAACAGGGACTGGCCTTCTTCAAAATTTCATTGGGAAATATATGCCTACATTTGTATATGTGCCGTATACCACTTTTCAGGATGCACTTGGACGCACAGGATTTGATCAAATTGCCGTAGAATTGTCTGATACAAATAACGTTAAAGAATCCGGGGATGCAATAATCTCTTCACTGAACGAAAAAATAGGCCTTACAGAGGCATATATTTCCAATGATTTGGCAAAACAAAGAGCTAGCCTTACATCTATGATGGATATTGTAACGTTAATCTTAACGGCTGTGGGAGGAATTTCTCTTATTGTGGCCAGTTTGAGTATTATGACAATCATGCTGGTTTCAGTCAGTGAGAGGACCCGAGAGATAGGAATAAAAAAGGCAGTAGGCGCCAGCAGAAAGCTTATATTAACCGAATTTTTATTGGAAGCTGCGTTTATTTCCGCGGTAGGTTGTGTGGCCGGATTAACGATCGGATATTCCATTTCTTATTTGGGAGCAAATTTTTTTGGAATGCATCTGAGATTGGATTGGAATTTTATCGGTGGAATTTCTTTGTTTTCATTGGTTTGTGGTATGCTGTTTGGAATTTATCCGGCGATAAAAGCATCCAGGCTAAATCCAGTAGATGCACTTCGCCAGGAATAGACCATAATTTGATATAGCGTATAAAAAGAGATAATAGTGTATGAAAAGGGGATGGTTGACACACCATCCTCTTTCTGGTATAATAATTATACAAAATGAATATTTTGTATAATTGAGGGGAGTGCTATGAAACAAGAAGAACTATCAGCGGCGCCGGAAATTATCCGCAATTTTTTAGGATACCTGCAAGTTGTAAAAGGAAAATCACCCAATACGGTTTGGGAATACTATTTAGATCTTAGAACCTTTTTCCGTTATTTAAAAGTAAAACGCGGTTTTGTTAAAGCAGACATTCCATTCACAGAAATTTCTATTGAAGACATTGACTTGGATTTTATAAAAAAAGTTACCCTTACAGAAGTCTATGAGTATATGAATTACCTTACAGAGGCGCGTGGCAATAAGGCTGCATCTCGTTCTCGCAAAGTCTCCAGTCTTCGTACTTTTTTTAAATATCTTACCAATAAGGTAAATAAATTAGATAAAAATCCTGTAGAAGAACTGGAAACACCAAAGCTGAAAAAAAGCTTGCCTAAGTATTTAACACTGGAGCAATGTTTAGAATTGTTAGCAGATGTGAAAGGTCCTAATGCAGAAAGGGATTATTGCATATTGACACTTTTTCTCAATTGCGGAATGCGTCTTTCTGAACTGGTAGGTCTCAATCTCAGCGATGTGCAGAAAGGCTCCGATAGCCTTAGGATTGTCGGAAAAGGAAACAAAGAACGGATTGTATATTTAAATGAAGCTTGCCGTGACTCTATAAATCAATATTTAAAAGTTCGACCTGCAGATCATTTGGCAGACAGAAACGCCTTGTTCATAAGCCGGCAAAAAAAACGGATCAGCCCTAAAACGATTCAGGCTTTAGTAAAAAAGTATCTCGGTGATATTGGTTTGAATGCACCTGGTTATTCCGTACATAAGCTGCGGCACACAGCAGCTACACTTATGTATCAACAGGGACATGTAGATATCCGCGTATTGAAAGAAATTTTGGGGCATGAAAACTTGGGCACAACAGAAATTTATACCCATCTTTCCAGTGAACAAATGGAAGAAGCCGCTCGATCCAATCCTCTTTCAAAGGTAAAAAAACGGAAATAAAAGATAGAATAGCGGGCCCTTCCCTATTTTATAATTCTGATAACAAAAATAAAGAAGAGAGGGGTATATCTACCTCTCTCTTCTTTATTTTTTAATAGATAAAGTATTAATTAGTATTAATAAAGAGAATCCCGAAAAGTAGGTTCATCATCGGGATCATCCTCTTCTTTTACAGAGGGCGATGCTTTTTTCTTTTCGGCAGGTTTAATCATAAACTGGTCGATTAACGGATACACAGCGAAATTGATAAAAAAGCCAAAGAAACCAAAAAGGAAAAAGAACGATACAATAAAAGAAACTAAAAGATGGATGACAATCCAATAAGAAATGAACTCAGAAATAAACCAGACGACTCCGATTACAAATAAAATCAGAAGATTTCGCCACAAACCCATGATTGCAAAAATAAAAGCATTTTTATAAATCTGCTTGAGTTTTAGATCAAAGGTAATAATCATTACAGGAATATAAAACTCAGCAAAAATAGCCAATATAGCCAGAATCACACAGAGAGCAAAAGGAATATAGAAAAACCAACTGTTAGACAACTGTGTTTGGTAATAATTAATAGCAATATATAAAAGAGTGTACAGAGTAATGCTGATAAAACCATTTCCTAAAAACTGTTTCCAATTTGCTTTTACAGCATCCACAAAGTCGGAAAAAATAAAGGCATGCTCTTCCCTAGCGTAATTTCGGCAGACATATGTAAGGCCGCCCAAAAAGGGAAAAATTAAAACTAATAAATAGTTTATCAAAAACGAAAAGTTGCCGCTTGGAATTACAGATTGAATAAACGAAATAAGAACAAGACAAAGTATGGTGGGAATGGCAAAAAGCATATTTACCTTTGACAAAGAAAAAAACTTCCGGAAGTAAATCTCCCAAAAGCGTAGAAATGCACCCTTTTGAGGCTCGTCCTTGGAAACTCCAGGACCGGGTTTATCATAGTTCCGTCTGAAAAGACCCAAAATCATCAACTCCTAAAAATGTAAAAGCTTATCCAAGTTTTGCTCTCGGATGACAACTATTATAAACCTCTTTATAGTGATCGTTCAAGAGGTGCTGATAAATTTGTGTAGAGGAAATGTCTGCATGCCCCAGCATGATCTGGATATCCTTTAGTTCAGCTCCGTTTTCCAATAAATGCATAGCAAAAGAATGACGGAGCGTATGAGGCGTAATTTCTTTAGTAATACCAGCTAACTTAGCATAACCTTTTACAATTTTCCAAAACCCTTGCCGTGTTAATCTCTTTCCGTTCAAATTGACAAAGAGAGCTTGTTCCTTTTCGGAATAGAGCATTAACGGGCGCACATGACCAATGTAATTAGAAACAGCAGAAACAGCTGTGTTGTATACAGGAATCATGCGTTCATTGCTTTTTCCTCGGCTGCAAATCAACGTATTTTTTTTCAGATTGATATCGCTAACATTGAGTTCGATCATCTCAGAAGCACGAATACCTGTTGCATAAAGCAATTCCAACATAGCTTTATCCCGGCATCCTTTCGGATCCCGAATATCAGGTTGCTCCAAAAGCATTTCGATTTCTTTACCGGTTAAAATTTGCGGTAACTTTTTTTCTTCTTTTTTTATGTGTATTTTAGCAGCGGGATTGGTTTTTATATGATCAAATTCCATTAAGAACCGATAAAAACAACGGATAGACGCAATATTTCTTGTTATTGTGGCTACGCTCTTATGCTGCGCTTTTTCTAAATAGCCGGCATAGGATTGAATCGTTTCGGTATTTACACATACAGGATCCTCTATCCCCTTTTTCTTTAAATAGGAAAGATAGTATCCTACATCCCGTAAATACGATTCCAGGGTATTTTGAGATGCCGATTTTGCATGTTTCAAATATAGCTGAAAATCTTTTTGAAGATCATGCACGATTTTTTCAGTCCCTTCTCAAAACAATACCAAACTTTTGATATCAAGCCATATGTTCTAAATATCAAATGAAAACAGACCTGCGAAACAAAAATTTGTGCCCATATCCAAAAGCGCAGATAAAAAAAGCAAACATAAAACAATGCCAAACCGGTTGAAAAACAATGTGTAGTCTGGTTGTTTCTGCATTCTGATACAGTGTGAAATTTTCCACGATTCTTTCGCTGCCAGTAACAAGGCGATACCGCATAAACAGGCTCCAGGAAGAATAGTAAGAAAATGATAAAAAAATCCTTTCCAACCAAAGGTTATGTATAAATATCCCCCTGTCAGCCCTGCTCCGAACCCTCGGAAAAAGAGTAAAATAGGAATACATAGAAATCCCCAAACGGAAAGGGCCATAAGAAGAAAAGCCAACGCAAATACAAAAGAAGATGCAAACGAACTAATAAAAATAGTAGAGCACGCATCTGTGGATCGACATAAATAACTTGCATGAAAAAGAAAATCCAACTTTTCTAAAAGGATTCCTTTCGTAAATCCTCCTACAACAGCCCCGCCGGCTATTCCTAAAAGAAACACACAAGAAAACAAGAAAAGAGTTGGGTATCTAAGCAAAAGACTGTGCATTTCTCTTTTTTTTAATCCAATAGCTTTTTTTTGTCTTTTTTCATTTTTTGTCAAAACGATGTTTGTCCTGCTTCCAAGAGGCATTTGACGCCCTCCTATCCGTGTTTAAACTCATACACCTTATGTAAACAGTGTATGATGGGACACAGAAAAACAGAACAAAGACTTATGAAAATTTGACGATCCTATAATAATACAAAAATGTGAATATTGCAATAAAATTTGTATAAAAACGACAAGTTTATGTGATGTGACAAAATTATGTAAACGGTTTTGTGAATAATAAAATTATGTAAACATATGTATAGTATAAGATTTATTTCATTTTCTCTTTTTTATGGAAGCCAGATATCCTCCCAGTGCACCAGCTAGAATAAAGACAGGAATTCGAGTTAAAAATCCGGCAAGCGAACCACTGCCTCCGTAGATCAAAACAGCGGCCCAGAAAACAAAACATAAAACGAGTCCGCATCCGGCTCCCATGAATAAACCTCTCTTCCCCATCAGTTTTGCAGCTATAAAACCAGATAGTAAGGAAGATACAGCAATAATTCCTACAATCAGGGCGGGTATTATGGCTTTTGGTATAGAATGCAGAGAAACAATTCCCCATGCAGCCACAGCCATCAAACCAGCACAAAGAATTATACCGATACCAGCGGATATAGCTAAAGAACGAATAATTTTTATCCAGATATTTTCCTCTGAACGCCCCGTGTGTTTCATAAAAAAGCCCTCCCAAATATCTTTTTTAAAATAGATATTCGGGAGGGTTTCATAGTATGCAGAAATCTAAGCTTTCGCCAGTTAATTATTCACCATCATCATGGATTGTGTCTACACTGCCTACAGCCCAGCGTTTAATTCTGACTTTGTCACGGTCAATACCGGTTTCAATTACAAGAGTATCCGTTTCATCTTTGATGCTGATGACACGGCCGCAGATGCCGCCAATGGTAGTAATTTCGTCACCGATACGGACTCCCTTGCGCATTGCTTCTTCTTTCTTTTTCTTTTTGGATTGTGGGCGAATCAGGATAAAATACAATGCTACAAACAGAATAGCATACATAGCAATAACCAAAATCCAGCTTGAACCTGAAGCTCCGCCCTCTGTTCCAGTAGTTAAAGGAATAAAATTAGACATCTTATTTTAGCCACCTCCATAGTAGTCTTTAGTATTATAACAAAGGAAAGGTTTTCTTGCAATAGAAATTATATCCGTATTCCTAATTTTGTTATATTATTTTTATAAAACTCTTCAAATTTGTCTTCATCCAGGGTCTGGCGAATCCTTTCGAACAATGTGTTGAAGAAATAGAGATTATGCATAACTGTTAAGCGCATTGCAAGCATCTCCTGGCTTTTAAAGAGATGGTGTATATAGGCTCTGCTGAAATTTTTACAGGTAGGACATTGGCAAGTTTCATCCAACGGCAGTTCGTCCAGTGTGTATTTGGCATTCAGCAGGTTTCGGCATCCTTCCCAGGTAAAAGCATGGCCGTGGCGGGCATTTCTTGAAGGAAGAACGCAATCAAACAGATCCACTCCCCGCCTGACCGCTTCCAGAATATTGACAGGTGTGCCCACCCCCATCAAATATCTGGGTTTATCTTTTGGCATTTCGGGCTCCAAGGCCTCAATAATTCTATACATCTCTTCTGCAGGTTCCCCTACAGCAAGCCCTCCGATAGCATAGCCGTCCAGATCCAGTTCCCGAATCTGTTTCATGTGCTCAATCCGCAGGTCAGCATACGTACTGCCCTGATTGATTCCAAACAGCATTTGTTCACGATTGATTGTATCTGGAAGAGTTTTGAGGCGTTCCATTTCAGCTTTACACCGATAAAGCCATCGGACAGTGCGATCACAGGAACGTTTTGTATATTCATATTCTGCAGGGTTTTCAATACATTCATCAAATGCCATCGCAATAGTGGAAGCAAGATTTGATTGTATACGCATGCTTTCTTCCGGGCCCATAAAAATTTTGCGGCCGTCAATATGGGAAGCAAAAGTCACGCCTTCTTCTCGGATGTTTCTAAGTTTCGAAAGACTGAAAACCTGAAACCCACCGCTGTCGGTTAGAATGGGTCCTTCCCATTTTGTAAATCTATGAAGCCCTCCAAGCTGATGGACAATAGAATCCCCAGGGCGCAAATGAAGGTGATACGTATTACAAAGCATTACCTGGCTTTTTAGTTCATTTTTTAAATCAAGAGCTGAAATGCCGCCTTTAATAGCAGCCGCTGTAGCCACATTCATAAAAGCAGGCATTTGGATAGTTCCGTGGGGTGTTTTAAACTCGCCTCTGCGGGCGTTTCCGCATTTTTTTTTCAATGTATACAAAGCCAATACCTCACATGCAGTAATAATATAAAAATTCAGAAAATCCGAAATTCATTATAGCTGTATTTATAACCGGAGTCAATAAAATTAAATAGAGCGGCAGTTAATCTCTGCCGCTCTATATGTAAGAGAATACATCTTATTTATCCGATTGATCGGATGTTTCCTCAGAACTCTCGGGGTTTCCCTCATCACGCAGACGATCCAACTCCTCGTATGCATTGGAAAATGCCGCTTCTGGATGAGGCTGGTTGGGACCAATTTTGAAAACCGGTTTTAGCAGGATCGGTGTAATGATTGTAGTAAACACAACCATAAGAATTACCGGGCCAAGGAAAGCGGATCCCATAAGCCCTAGAGCGGAACCTTTGCTGGCTACAATCAAAGCTACTTCACCACGTGAAATCATACCAACACCGATTCGAATACTCTGATAATTCTTATAATGACAAAGTTTTGCTCCAAGTCCGCAGCCAACCACTTTTGTGAGAATAGCCACAATTACCAGCAGAACGGAGAACCAGATGATGGTGGAAGTCATCGGAGGCAGAACAACCTGCAGCCCAATACTGGCAAAGAAAATCGGGGAAAGATATGCATAGGAAAGCACATCAAATTTCGAAGCCAAGTATTGTGTACGCTGTGTGCAGGAAATGATAAGGCCTGCGATAAATGCTCCTGTAATGTCTGCAACTCCAAAAAGATCTTCCGCGCAATAAGACATCAGCAGGCAGAATACAAAAGCGATAATTACGTGTCTATGCATTCCCTGGTTGGACCGAGTAAACCACTTAAAGAATTTGTAGAATACAACGCCTGCAACAAAAGCAAAAACAAAGAAGCCGACGATTCTCAGAAGCACAATGGCAATATTTACAGAGGAATCTGCAAGACTGGTTACAATTGTCAGAGCAATAATTCCCAAAATATCATCGATAATAGCAGCCCCCAGAATGGCGTTGCCGGAATGGGTTTTCAATTTACCCATTTCCTTCAGAGTTTCTACAGAAATACTGACAGAAGTTGCTGTCAAAATAACACCAATAAAGATGTTTTGCAGGAATATGCTGGCCGAAGCATCTGAATCGATCATTCCCGGCTTATTAAAGAAATAAGCTAAAAGGAAGCCGCCGATTAAAGGCACAATAACACCTATCAATGCAATGACAAAAGAAGCCTTACCGCTCTTTTTAAGCTCATTGATATCTGTCTCCATACCTGCACAGAACATGAGGATAATAACACCGATTTCTGCAGAAGACTTAATAAATGTTGTCTCTGTTATTACCCCTAAAACTGCTGGACCAAGAATTAATCCTGCTACCAACGCGCCTACCACCTGAGGCATTTGGAACCTTTTGGTTATGAGACCGAAAAGTTTGGTTGTTAGCAGTATTAGTGCCAGGTCTAATAAAAAACGATAGCTTTCCATTAAGCATCAACCTCTCTTCATCTCATCTATTATACAAATCTATTTTAATTTTTCAAGCTATTTTACAAAAAAATATAAGTGTTTTTTTACAGAAAGACATACAATAAAAATATCCAAACTAAATTTTAGCTATTTTTTTATAAGGTTTTCCAACGAATTTTCATAATAAAGAAAAAATTCAATATATTTTGAATAAAAGTTTAAAATATTCTTATAAAACAAATTATATAAGAAATATTATAATAAGCATTGACAACCCATACCCCTATATGTATAATAAGCGTGTTTTAGGATTGTATCGATGTACTTTTGCTTTTTTGGGGGACGTTATGAAAACATTAATGGGAAAATTGGAATTCCTTTTAGGTTTGGGTGGAGTAAAAAAAGATATTGTTCTTCTTGTTTTTTCAGGAGTTTCTCTTTTAATTAGTATTTTCAATTGGTTCTCTCTCCCCTTTGACGCCGCTTGGATCGCGATCCTTTTCTGTGGAATACCTATTATTTTGGAAGCGATTATCGGCCTTATAACTTCTTTTGATATCAAGGCAGACGTCTTGGTATCTATTGCGTTGGTGGCCTCTGTAATCATTGGAGAAGATTTTGCGGCGGGAGAAGTAGCGTTTATTATGCAGCTTGGAGCGCTTCTTGAAGAATTGACAGTGGCAAAAGCTCGGGCGGGAATTGAAAAACTTGTGCAGCTAACTCCTCAAAAAGCGCGTGTCCTTTTGGATGGGAAAGAATATATTGTTCCTGCGGAAGAAGTAAAACCAGGAGATGTACTGCGTGTGTTGCCGGGGGAAAGCGTTCCTGTTGACGGAATTATTATTTCAGGGCAAACATCCATTAACCAGGCGGTTATAACAGGAGAATCTCTTCCTGTGGATAAAACAGAGGGCGATGAGGTTTCCAGTGGTACAGTGAATCAGTTTGGTTCTTTTGACATGCGGGCTGTAAAGGTAGGAAACGACAGTTCTATCCAAAGGATGATCCGTCTAGTTCAGTCGGCGGATGCTGAGAAAGCGAAGATTGTTGGAATTGCTGATCGTTGGGCAACCTGGATTGTAATCATTGCTTTGTCTGCTGCTCTACTGACTTGGTTAATCAGCGGAGAAATTATCCGTGCTGTAACCATCTTGGTTGTATTTTGTCCGTGTGCCCTTGTGTTGGCCACTCCTACGGCCATAATGGCTGCTATTGGAAATGCTACAAAGCATGGGTTCCTTGTTCGGGAAGGAGACGCTTTGGAGCGTCTGGCTTCTGTTTCAAAAATTACATTTGATAAAACAGGAACTCTTACATATGGGGTACCTGAGGTAATAGCATGCAGAAGCTTTTCTCCTTCGTATACGGAAAAAGAGATGTATACTTTGGCCGCTTCGGCCGAAACACGTTCTGAACATCCTTTGGGCAAAGCTGTAGTACGTTGCTATAAAAAGGAATTCCCCACTTCTCTCCCCCATCCTTCCCAGTTTCAGATGCTTCCCGGCCGAGGCGTAACAGCGGTTATAGATGGTATACATGTTTATGCAGGTAATGAAAAAATGCTGGAGGAGCAGGGCGTTTTACTTTCACAAAAACATCTGGCAGAAGCAGAAACATATTTAGTGCAGGGATGCACCATTATCTATGTTGTTATAAATAAAAATGTGGCTGGTCTTCTGGCATTATCCGATACTGTTCGGGCAGAAAGTGCAGATATGATACAAAAAATTTCGCAGTTGAAGATTCAGCCTATATTGCTGACAGGGGATCACGAAGATTCCGCACGTACCATTGCACAAAAATTACAGATAACGGAATATCACGCTAACTGCTTGCCTGAAGACAAATTAAATTGGATAGGTAAATGGCAGGAACAGAATCAGTTTGTTTGTATGATCGGAGACGGCATCAATGATGCACCTGCCTTAAAAAAAGCCACTGTAGGAATTGCTATGGGTGGCATTGGAAGCGATATTGCCGTTGAAGCTGCAGATATTGCGCTTGTAGATGATGAAATAAAAGAGCTTCCCCATCTTATGGCATTAGCGAAGCGAATGATGTTTACGATAAAATGCAATCTTTCATTTTCCATGGGACTGAATTTTTTAGCGATTATCTTAGCCGTTTCGGGTGTTTTGAATCCGGTGGTGGGGGCGCTTGTTCATAATGCGGGATCGGTGGCCGTTATCTTGCATTCTGCATATCTGTTGACATGGAAAAAGAAGGTAAAGAAAAATAATTAAAGCTTTTAGAAAAAAACGTTGCCTTAATGAGCCTAAAAAAGTCCATATTCTTTTTCCTTCTGTTTCCGTATTGACATAAATTTTTTATTCGGATACTCTTATAAACAGGGTTGCCGGCAGCTCTCTAATTGAATTAAGGAGAGCATTTTCATGTATCATGCAAGATTTCATGGGAGTCACTACGAAATTGGTTTTCGCTGGGGTTCCCAGCTGGCAACGCACGGAAATTATATTTTGAACAACATTCCATTTCCTGTTACTGAGGATAGGGTCCGATTCGCAGAGGACTGTCTTCCAATCTATGAAGAATTCTTTCCGGAGATTGTTGACGAAATAAAAGGAATCGCAGACGGGCAGTCCTGTGATGTAAAACTTCTTCAGGGACTGTTATTCAGTATCTACGCTATGCCACCAGCCTGCCAATGTTCCTGCTTTGCTGTATCCAATGAGAATACCATTCTGTTTGGTCGAAACAGTGATTTTCTGACTGATATCGAGAAAAGCAATCTCAATGTTATTTACCGTTTTTCCTCCGGATCTTTTTCCTTTACCGGGAATACAACTGCCTTTGTTCAAATGGAGGATGGAGTGAATGAAAAAGGGTTGGCTGTTGGATTGACCTCGGTATATCCTCCGTTCATTCGCCCTGGGATGAATGCCGGATTTCTGCTTCGTTTCTTTTTGGAAAAGTGCAGCAGTGTGGATGAAGTGATGTATTATCTGAATCGGCTTCCCATCAGTTCCGCCCAAACCTTCACAGTTGCAGACGTCTCGGGAAACGTGGCTGTTCTGGAAAGCTGTTGTAACAAAGTGGTTGAAGTGCGTTCATCCAAAGAAGATCCCTATGTCTGTGCCACAAACCAATTCCACTCTGCCGAACTCTCTTCTTTAAATAATAGGAAAATTGATGACTGGCAGGCAGAGACACGATATCACACTCTGGTGAATTTTTTGGATGCGCATGCAAAAGATATAAGCCTGGAGAAAGCAGAAAGATTGCTGCGCGGAGAATATGGTTTTCTTAGTCAGTATGACAGATCAACCGGAAAAGACACGGTCTGGTCCGTTTTGTATGATTTGAAACATCATAAAATTTATCGTTCTGAGAAAAATCCAAATCGTACAGATTACGAAATAGATAAGCGATTTCTGTTTTAACTGCAATGAAACGGGGATATCTCGCTTTAACAGCGAGATATCCCCGTTTCTCTAATTAATTTGTGTTAGCCAGTTTTCTATATCGGAAAAGAATCTACAGAGATGGAATCCATCTGCTACTGCATGATGAATATTCATGGAAAGCGGCATAAGGATACGGCCATCCAGGCTTTTAGTATACTTTCCCCAGGTGATTACCGGAGCCAAATACGTGCCGGAATCAAAAATATGCATATCAAAGCTTTTATAATGCATCCACGGAAGACAGGATACGTCAAATACATTCGGTGGAATTTCTTTTAAATCAAAGCCTCGGTAATCTTTGTATTTTTCCTGATCCATTAAAAAGCGCTGATAGAAAGTATAAAAATCCGGATGATATGCAGTCGTCAGCTTGACAAATTGTTCGTCTTCTTTATGAAAATGTGCATAGTAGGGAGAGACATAATCCCAGATCCCCACATTCCCCTGCTCATCATAGCCCATCCTAAATTCTTTTCGACTGTTTACAGCAGAGCACACAACCCACATCATTGCTGGATAGAATTTGTAATTTCTTTGGTGGATTCTGCAAAGAAAATCGGTAATATCCACATCCACTGTCAAACTCATCACACAGCGCACATCGTCAATAAAATGGCGGAATACATCTGCACGGTCCCATGTTTCCATATTTATTTTTCTAAAATTCATGTCATTAGCCTCCTAAAATATTGATTTATTTTAGAAGGCTTCATCAAGTCCGCGTTTCATATTCTCATTCCTTTCTTGTGCCAAAATATATACGGTTATACCTCTCCCCACGTTTCCATTGCAACACTGCTATCCTTTTTACCTAGATCTTTGTGAGTACTAAAATCATCCCGCTTTTATATTAAAACGCATAGGGGTATATCGTATGCCTTCTGTCAGTTGTTCCTTATCCAAATCGTAAAACCCCAGATGATGGTAAACATTCACCGCATAAGGGGATGAATTTACGGTGATTGTGGAAGCGTGACTGCATGACAATATATGTTCCCACAGTTTACGGCCAACTCCTTGTCGCTGAAAATTTTCCTCCACAAAGAAAAGGCAGATGTGCCTAAAGTCTTGTTTTACCCCAATGACGCCCACCAGTTCACCCCTGAAAAAAGCGCCAAACATGTTGAGCTGTTTCATCTGCTCGGAATCATCGAGGAAGGCAAAAAAGGTATTTATGCCTTCCTCTGTATAATCCGGCGCCTCAAACCGAAGAAATGTTCTGCGGATAAGCCCAAGAACCATTGGATCAAGGCTGTTAACCTTTCGTATCTCCATCTTGTTCATATAATATTCCCCTGATTTCTGGAATCGTTTTTCCCTCTTCCCGCATTTTTTTGATGTATGCAATACGCTGAACAGTTTCTTCCCTTGGATATCGGCGTGTCAGCTTTTGTTCCTCCTGCTTGAAGGGAAGAAATCCTTCTTCAGTATAAAATTTCAGGGTGCTGTACCGAGTTCCCGTCAGACGGACAAGCTCTCCAATGGTGACATACTCAGAGGCGAGAATGGTTTCTATACTTCTTTGCCTAGACATGGATTCTCACCATCCTTCATCAGGTGGCTGCTACAACGATCAAACAAAGCAGTGAGTCAATGTACTCAACCACTTTTTGAATCATCTCATTTTGTGGAGTGTTCTTAATTTCCTTCAAACGTTTTTTCAAGTCTTTCTTTTCATAAGCGGAGAAATATTTCTGCAAATCTCCGCTTTTGTTGAGCAGTACTGTTAAAGCAACAATATCTTCAGACAATTCCCCATCTTCCAAAAGTTCAGCACGAATACTCTGTACAATAGAATCAACATCTGCCTCATTGGGAATATAGACGTTTTTCCCGCCCCAAAAGCCACCTTTTTCTTTTTGTACGCATTCCATTTGTACAAGAGATGCTCCAAGCGAGTCAATCAATTCGTTAATGTGTGTATCAGTAAAAGTGAAGGAAAAATACTCGACAATCGCTTCGAATTTAACCGGCTGCTTTTTTTCAACAATGTCGTAAACCGGTCGCAGATAGGCTTTCTCTTCCGGCAGAGGAAGCTGCACTGTCAGTTTCTTGCCGTCCAAGGCAAAAACATTCTCCATTAAAAGCTCCAATACACCGGCAGCAGACAGGCAGAGCGGTTTCTCAAGACCAAAAGCAGGCAGTTTGCCGTTTTTATTGAGTACACAAAGCAAATACTGTTGGGTAATAGATACATTTTTCATATAGACTCCTCCGTTTACTACTTTTAAATGTAAAATCCACTTACTACTTATTACTTATTACTTATGATATAAATGTAACATATAAAAATTTTTTCGTCAAGATAAAAAATCTTAACTTTAGTTTTTCTCATCTTACTCCAACCCCCGCAATGTTAATATCCATTGCTTGATGCAACGGACTGTTTGGGATAATATAATTATATTGAGTTTTGGGAGGATAAAAGAAAATGTTACAGGATAATATAAGAAATCTTCGAAAGGCAAAGGGATGGTCGCAGGAAGAGCTTGCCATCAAACTAAATGTTGTCAGGCAAACGATTTCAAAGTGGGAAAAAGGATTATCTGTCCCGGATTCCGAAATGCTGATCCGAATTGCAGATGAATTGGATACTTCTGTTAGCATTCTTTTGGGAGAACCTACAGAATCAGACGAAAAAACCGCTGGAAATGTGGAATTAAAAGAAATTGCCGCTAAATTAGAAATCTTAAACGAGCAATTTGCAAAACACAGCGAACGGCAGAGAAAAACATGGAGAGCTGTTTTTAGTATCCTTGGGGTCGTTGTCGTTTTTGTCTTATTCTATGAATTGGCTGGTATGATCCATTATTGGACGGCTATGGAGGCTATTCACGAAAATCTCTCTACGATTGGCGGATACGATGGACCGACTAATATCTATGTATCTAATATTTCCTTCAAGACAGGGGCATTAATTGTGACATTGGTTGCCGCGGTCCTATCTGTTATCGGCATCTATAAAACCCGCAGGAAATAAGGTGATAGAATGCGAAAAATAAGTTTGTTGCTTGCTTTATCGTTATTATTTTTATCTGGATGCAGCGGTGAGCATGTTCCAACAATTGAGGATTATAGCTGGATAATGACCTCCGTGCAGAGCATGGATGCAGATGGACAGGTGATTGCTTTCGGAGAGCGCGGGAGCAGTACATTAGCTTCGGCCAAACAAGTGGATCTGACCTGCGAGGCCGAAAACGGCAATTTAACCCTTACCAATCACACAAACGATAAAACCTATGGGGGAACATATAAATTGACGCAAAAAGATCCCCAATCTTCCATTTACGAAGTGGTTGTGGATGGAAAAGAAGGAATGGCAGTCGTCGCAATGACCACCTATCACGACGGCAGTCAGGATCCAACCTTCATCATCAATTTGGGTGACTACACCATAAATTTAGTTGCAGAATAAAAGAAAGGCATCGCTTTTGCACCGAACCAGTAAAACTGGACAATAGACAAAAAGGCCCCCTGTGTAGGATAATAACTACACAGGGGGAATTGCTATGCAGAAACGAAAATACACACAAATTAAAGCGGTTGAAGGACTCATAT
>CALWJA010000060.1 GCA_944380875.1 uncultured Clostridia bacterium | reverse complement strand
AATCTTCTCTGACATGGTTTGCTCTCCTTTCAGAATGGTGTGTCACGACTTCATTCTACCAGAGGGCTGCAAACCATGTCTTCTTTTGTCCTCTTTTCAATTTTGCGAAACTTATTCTACCTTATCCGTATGTATGCAGGCGCTGGATGGTTTCCTCATCCACGCCGAGTTTTCTGAGTTTCTTTTCTTCTGCTTCTTTCCAGCGGAGCCATTCTTTTTCCGCTTTGGCTTTGTTGTAGACATGAAAAAAGCGCACCCGCCTAAAAGGCGAATGCGTAAGAATACAAAATATAAATAGAATTATATCAATTTAGGTTAAGGAAATATCAGTTATAATTTTTTCTACCAATTTTTTGATAGCCTTTTGAAATTCTTCCAATCTAAAAAGTATAGAATCCATAATAGAATTTTTTAGAGTTAGATTATACTTAAGACATAACATAAGAAACAGACTCGATTTCTCCCTTACCTCTGCTGCTATTTCTCTTAAGTGGTTATTATGAAGAATATAACTCCCAAGAAGATATGAAACACGCATATCCATAAGCTCTGCGTATTCTTTTAAAAGAAATATACCTCGAATATCAATGGGATCCCCACGGAGAGTCTGCAAAATATCCGTTACATATGAAATGCAGTCCATGCCATAATAATATTCGGCTTCCGAATAGGTAAGTCTTGGGTTGGAAAACCATTTTGTGGAATTTCGCGAATATAGAAAATCCTCAGCAAGTGTGATAAAAAGTTCTTTGCTGAATATCCAGTTATATTTGTGGTCGAATTGGTTGTGCCCATGGTCAAATATGGTTTTGGGAGAGATGAGCCTGACTCCATGAACCCAGTCAATTCTTCCCTCAGTTCCGGTTACACCGGTATATGCGCTCTCCAGTTCTTCAAAAGGGCATGTGCTGAAACTGAAGGATTTGTTGGATACAGCAAAATTATCACCCACATAAAAAAGCTTTTTATCCGTATCATATCCATACAGCATAATAGTATGCCCCGAGTACCCAAAGGAGTTCTTATACAGGCTTATGCGGGAAGTATCTACCACAAAGCTGGCCACCTGTCCATTATTTACAGCATCGATCATGAAATCTGTTACAGAAGCCCACCTGTCTTGTATGAAGGTTCGGCTGATTTTCTCATACAAAATCCAGGGGCAGCTGGTAAAGGGATCCGGGATACAATAGTCCAGCAGCAAACCACCCTCCTGATGCCTGTAGGCTTCTATCTGTAGAAACCAGTTTGCCAACCATGGGAAACTGGTTTCTTTATCTATAAGGGAAAGCACAGTTGCGATCTCAGGGTAAGATGTTATATAGGGAAGAGAAACTTTGCTTTTCTTATTCATACAAACCTCCGTTATGCAGGATGCGTCGGTTGCTGGCCCCAGCTTTTCTGAATTTCCCAAAGCAGAGCCTCGCCTGCTTTCCTGTCCTCTTTGCTGAGCGCGGATACGACAGAGCGTATTGTCTCAATAAGCTCTGATCATCGCGTAAGATTCCATTTCAGCATCAGAATCAGGGTGGAATTTCGTGTCAATTCTTCAAATACAACTTCTAGATTCCGACTTACCAAACCATTCTGAAAGAGATACCCAGATATATCTTTGAGTGAATTGTTGAGCAAAATGATATAAGTTTCTACCCGATTACTATATCATTCAAAAATTTTACAATAGCATCCGATTCCTTTTCTTTCAGCTGATCTATGTATAAAAACAGTTCTCTTTTTCTGGGTGTTTGAAATCCACCTTTAACATTTTCTTTTAATACACACAACAAAATTTGATGCATCCGTTCCGTAAGTTCCTTCCAAATTTCTAAATGTTTATCTCCCTTTTGCAAATAGCTATTTTGCTGCATGTATTGAATTCTGTATTGCTGCATCATTTTATGTGTATACATAACATAGTAGGATTGTCTCATTCCCGAAGGCATATATCCAATCTCCCAATTTTTATCGAGCTGCAAACGCAGTAAATCGTAACAATCCATACCAAAATAGTGGCAGTCTTTTTCTTTATCATTTAGATAGGGGATACGGGTAAACCAATTCGTTGTAATTTTTCCGTATACATAGTCTTCAAACGATTGCTTTACTCGTTGTGGTAAAAAATCAAATCGTTTTCTATATTCATCATCTAGCCTGATCTTGTATTGAAACCATGAACCGTCATATTTTATTAGTTTAATTGTCTTATATTCCGTTAGAAAGTCCTGATCTACAGAACTCAAATCTGGAAGAAAAATTGCATCGTTGAATTCATCAAATGTACAACATGCTTTTCCATATGCTCCAATATTAATGTATTCCACAAAATATAATTCCTTTTTTTCGTCATCGTAGCCATAAAACAGAGGATCATGATATCCCATATCAGATGTGTATACAGACAGCTTTTCGGTGTTTATCATACATGTTACATAATAGCCACATCTAAGCGCTGTTATAATAAAATCCAGAATTGTTCCACATTCTTGGACAAATTGTTTGTCTAACACACTCGTTATAAGAAATGGGCAATTATCGATATTGATATCGAAAAAGTCAACGTTCGTTTCAGGACTTGTGCTAAATACTTGAATATAATTATTAAATATCCATGGGAGAGTTTCCTTGTGCTGCTGCAAAATTGACAGTGTTGTGCTTGTTGCCTGATAGCCGGTTATAATCGGTTTGGGAAGAGGTAAGACCTTTCTCATTCAGATCACCATTCCATTCCGTATTTACTTGAAAAACAAAGTATTTGAATTAATAGGAAAGATTCCAACTTCATATTTTATTTCCCAAATGGCAAAGTCAAACCCTTTCAACATAATATCGATTTTCTTAAAATTATTGCCCGTTATTTTCTTTGTTATATTTTACAATATATTAATTATATATATTTGTCAATATAATATTAAAACAAATTGGATAATATAAATAAATCATTATTCCTCTACACCCCAAATCCTAAAATATTTCCATGCGCAACAGGATAAACTGGCCCGCTTGCATTCATCATCTACATTTCCTTCTTTTGTGTGGATCTTTCCGCCCGTTACCTGCTCCATAATTCCAACATGGTCAACTTTTCCGCCGCTATTCCAGTCGAAGAATACCATATCTCCAGATTTTGACGTATAACTTCTGTCTTTCCATCGTTTATGCTCCTGAAACCAAGGGACCCCCTGCTGGGAACAGGAGGCCAATTTGGGAAAGCCGCCGTTTTCCAGCATACCAGCCTGATCCGCACACTAGGAAACAAAACAGGCGCACCAATCCACATGGGAATTATAACCACCCGTAAATGAACTGTTCCAGAAGAAAAAGACAGAAATAAAACCACCATATGTAGGATAGGGAAGGATTACGCAAAGAAGCGACGTTTTTCGATAGGAGAGAGCTTGGAGTTAAGCTGAATGCGTTCATGGTTGTAAAAAGCGATATATTCATCAATGAGCGTCTGTGCATCATGTAGGGTCTCCGGCTTGTAAAGACGAATGCATTCGGATTTAAGAATGGAAAAGAAATTTTCCGCCATGGCATTGTCGTATGGGTTCGCCCGTCTTGACATGGACGGAGTAATGCCGTATTGTGTAGTTAGGGCAAAATAGCTTTGGGAAGCGTATTGAAACCCTTGGTCACTGTGGAGTTGCAGCTCTGTAGTGACCTCTTCTTTTTCCATCGCCATCCGGACCGTATCCAGGCTTAAGTCAAACAAATCGCGGATGACGGAAAGGTAAAGAATTCCCTGCTTGGTTGGAATATAACTGATATCGGTTACCCATTTTTGATTCGGTCTGTCAGCATGGAAATTGCGATTCAACAGATTCGCATAGGTTCGTGTTTCCTCGCCGCAATGAACGAATCTCTTGCGGCGGATTTTGGCCAGCAAACCGTATTTGTGCATGACGCGCCAAACTGTCTTGTAATTGTAATGCTTACCGTACTGACGCTCGATCCAAAGCTGAATCCGACGACAGCCATATGTGCACATATACTTCCCACTGTTACGACATGCTTGAATCTGTCCCACCAAAAGGGTCTCGCGATTTGACTGCTTGCTTCGCTTTCGGAAACTGTAATATCCGCTGCGTGATACATCAAAGAAACGGCACATAGAAACGACCGGATACTTGGTTGCATATCTTTGTATCACCGTATATTTGACTCGGGCTCTCACTTCCTTTCGGCTGCTTTGAGAAAATCCCGCAGCAATTCATTTTCCATTCGAAGCTGTTTCACTTCTTTTTCTAACGCTGACAGTGTAGTTGGTATTTGCTTTGCTGGTTTCCCACGTCGTTTTGGAATACTTTCCTGTTCTTTCCGGGCTTTGCGCCTTGGCCTTCGCAAACATTCTTTGACCTGTTCTTTTGTAAATCCAAACTTTTCTCCGATTTCTCGACAGCTGTGGCCTTCCTGATGCATCTGCTCCATTTCTTCATAGTACTGTTTGATATGAGTATAGCTTCT
>CALWJA010000059.1 GCA_944380875.1 uncultured Clostridia bacterium | reverse complement strand
TTACTTTACAAACCTGAAAATATCTGCTATACTACAGAAGTTCGTTCGGGGTATGGCGTAGCTTGGTAGCGCGCTCGGCTGGGGGCCGAGAGGTCGCAGGTTCAAATCCTGTTGCCCCGATTTTTTCTTTTAAATGCGTGGGTTTCCGGTGCTTTTTAAGCGCTGGGAACTCATTTTTTTGATTACCTTTGATTACCTTTTAGTTCGCGAGAGGCATTTTCCGATTCACATTCTCAATAATTTCCCGCTTATCCTCCAGGCTTGACATATCAAAGCTATAATATTTGATATTGACTGCTTCCGAATGTCCCAGCAAGGCAGCCGCCACCGTTGTGGATACTCCTGCGCACCGCATTTTTGAATTCAGCGTTTTACGATATGCGTGAATCCCTTTTGCATTGATTTTTAATTGTCTGCACTTATTTTTTGCGCAGGAAGAAATCACAGGTGCGCTGATCCGGCCATTCTCGTTTGCAAAAACCCATTCGCAGATAAAACCGTTTTGCAGTTCAATCTTTTTCACTCTCGCCAACAAATTCCGGCTTTCTTTGGTTAAAGGGAAAATTCTCTCTTTCTCGTTTTTCGTGGCGTCGATGTAATACGTCTTAGTTCGGCGATTATATTTTTCCGATTGCTTAATCAGGATATAATCTTCGCCAACGCAGTCCCAGGTCAAAGCTGAAATCTCTCCCACCCGCATACCTGTAAGGCTTGCGAATTCCACCGCATAGGTAGGTATGTATGCCGGATTTCTTTCATAATCCTTATAAAACCTGGCATAGAGCTTTTCCATATCTGTTTCCGATATGCAATGCTGCTCTACTGTTTTCTTTTTGTCATGGCAGTATTGATAAAAGTCCTTGGGAAAGAGTCCTTCCATTGGGTTTTTATCAATTATTTTATTAATAACTGCGCTGTTAAAGGTTCGATTCATATAGCCGAACAAAGTTTTGCCGGCCTCTTTGCAAAGTCGCTTTGCCTTTATGGTTGTACAAAGGAAAATTTTAATACGTTCTATATTAATCGTTTTGATATCCTGTTTGGCAAATTCTGTGTTTTCAAAATATCTTCGGTAATCCGAATTGTATTTTGCCACCGTATTGTCTCCCACCATCTGATCCTGAAAGCTTCTCCATTTAAAATAGGCCTTCTGAAACGTTACAGTCCGCTCTCCCCTTCCTATTTCATAAAATTCAATCACTGCTGTTTCAATCGCTTCCCTAGTACTTCGCTTCACCAAACGCCGTTTCCCCTCTGGTTCTGGAAGATAGGTTCTCCATTTCCCATCGGTTCCCTGCCAAATTTTCAAATTGTGCTGCTCCAGCATTTCCTTCCTTTTCTTCATCTCATACTGTGCCTGCACTTGCGCCATGTCAAGCATACCATTTTCCCTAGCGAATTGCAACAGCGCTTCCGGTGTTAGTTTCACATTATTCCCGTCATTCATCATTCCAAAGGAGCCGAAGAACTTCCTTAGCCGGCCGGGGCTCGTACTCCTTTCTTATGTATTTGCTTTTTTATTTTTGTTTCATAGTGGGAATCCGGGATTTTATAATCCCAGAATCCCCAGAATTTACAATGTTTTATCGTTTCAGATGGATTCGGTCCTTGACAAATGCACATCTCATGCGAGACGCGTCATTCTTTTCATCACGACCAATACGGATTCTCGTTTTCAGCGTTGTAAACCTGTTTTGAAGAAATTCCTGAACCAGCTCATGATCCGGATTAAAGCAGACGCACTTCACTTGCTGTACCTCTCCATAACCAGACACCTTATCGTTATCATCCCACTCGTTACCCGGACGGTACTGAACCATTGGATATGGCCGGTCATATCGGCCGATCCTTCCAGTTTCCTGCCAGGCCAACAGCAGGTTCATCTGCGCCAAAAACGGAACAGAAAACCGCTTTTTCTCCGATTCCGAGATAATTTTTTCCTTTACATAAGTTTCCGCCTTCTTCTCCAAAAGTTCTTCCAATTCTTGCCTCATCATCACAAGCAGGGGTCTCTCATCCACAGCTGCACCCTCCTGATCTGTTCTCTGAAAGGACTTCCTTAGTTCACGAATTAGTAGCACCCGCTCCTGGCGATGTACATTCCCGCCCCCTTCTTCCCTCTGCAGAAGGCAAAACTGCTCCTCGTCCCATCTCGTGTAATTAGGATTTCCTAACACCGTTTTTACAAAGTCAGCCTCCCTCACTTCACCACTTTGGAAAAGTTCGTCCAATATTTCCTTTACCATCCGCAAGGCAATAGCTTTTATACCATGAAGATTCTCAAAAGTGTACAGAATCGCAGCCTCTATGCTTTTTCTCCCTTCGGCGAGGAAGCCACTGACTGTCTTCTCCAAACGCGGGAATCTTTCCTGCAGGTACTCGCTAAAAATGCGGGTGATAAACAGGAAACGTGTACGAGTGTCCTTAAGCCGTAAACCATTGGGGCGATTCTCGTAAATCCATGATTCTCTTTTCAATTCCCTCATCACTCCCCGCCAGTATTCCCCCACGCCGGAGTCTAAAGTCTTTACAATCAGCCAACGGATAAAACCACCTATCAAATTGGCTTGCCAGTGCAAGTTGTCCTCCAGCTGGGCTAGTACTTCCGCCTTCTCCGAATCTTCCAGAAATCCAGAAACGTCCACAATAAGCATTCTCGCATTCTGCTGTTCCCTAGTGTCCCTAAACTGTCCCGTCAATATTGCACACGTCCGTACTTCCGTTTCATTATCATCTGCCCGCCTGGAAGCCCGTTCTACTACCGTTCCCTGGTATATGCTCCGGATAGTGATATCTATTATGTCCCGCGACTTCTCCCGCTGGCGCTGTGTCCGCTCATCTTTGATATCATCCACTATCACGGTATCACCCCCAAAATTAATTAATGCCCGAATTAGACTTCCGGGCCTCTCGGTCGATGAAACCACATTTCTCTCATGCCATGCGTTCGGTTTCTCCCCATATTGGGTAATTTTGGAATCCGTGTTCTTTCCCACGGTTTGAGCGATGGAAGTCTTTCCTGACCCAGACCGTCCCTCCAGCCAAAGGCTTGCCCCCAAATCAAGGCCATATTCTCCAAACAGAACCCTCGTCGTTGCCATAAGATTAAGGGCCAGAACCGGGTACAGGCTTTCCGCCTGCCGTTGAATCAGCTGTAAATACCGTTCCGTTTCTGCTTCCTCTACCCATACACGGTCTCCGTTATAGCAACAGCCCGGAACGTCCGCATAGATTGTGGAATCAAATCCCTCCTCCGTGATGGAACCGTTGGTAAAGAGGAATCGCCACCTGTCCCCCACTTTTTGGAATCCAGTGAAAGATGAGAATTTTTCAACCTTTTCACACTTGGATTCTGCACCTGATAGAACCTGGCGTAAAATCTTGGTAAATCCCCGATCATCTTCGCACCAAAAGACAGTAGGAAGCTGACCGAGCCATCTGCCGCTATTGACATCTCGCGCCTCAAATTCCTTCAAAACCTCAATAGAATCCTCAATCCGAAACAGTAAGCGATAGCAGCGCTCTCCGGTCTGCAGATTCATTTTCACGGCCTGCAGTTCCATCGTGAAGTTCGTATAACGGCTACCATTGTGGTAATATCCATCCCGTCTTCCCTCCAGTTTCAACTCACGTTTTGCCATCTTTTCTTCCTCCTTTATTTATGATAAATGGATTATAGCAAAACGGCTACGCATTAAAATTCAGTAATATATATTATTATTTTACTTTTTTATACTGATTTTTGCTTATTATTACATTGCTTATAAAGAATTAAAATTATTATTTTTGATTTTTAACGTTTTTTGCACTTTTACTAGTATTTATCTAATTATTTTACTAAAAAAACAGGACAACCGCTTCTGCGATTATCCCGTTCCATTCCAAGTCCCTATGCTATTTATGCTTACCTATATAAATTTCCCTCAATCCCCTGGTACGCGCCTCTGTATCTAAGCAATATACGCAATCTGTCAAATTGATTTTTTCTTCCGGGAAAGTCTCTTTTCCCACTTTATCCATAATAAACAACTCTTTTAGCTTACTCTTCACCTCGTTTTCACATCGCAAAATATCATTTATGAACGTTTCCTCTGTAATTACACCTTCTTGAACCAAAGTCACAAGACATTCTACCTGTACCAGGCTATCATTCGGATCTGCCCGATTGCAGCAATACCCTAACTCTTTTTGTTTCTGGATTCTCAGTTGAGCAAACTCACGCTCCCCATTTCGAGCTTTCACCTTATGATAAATCTTTTCTATATTTTCTTCCAACTCTTTACTCAATTTTATCGCAGAACTCTTCTCCTTACAAAAAAGCCGGAAGCTTCCTATACTGAAGCTACGCTGCTGTTCCGGAAGGCAGCCTTCAAATTCATCCAATAAAGTCTCCAACCGATCCAGCAGTTCCTCCCTCCGATCCAGAAATTCTGTATTCTGAGATACATTTTCCTGCGCTGTATCCTCCTGCCAGGACTCTGCAATATATTCTTCAATTTGATGTTTTCTCGGTTTTCCCTTTTTGTCCTCTTGAATATTCTTTAATAAACGCCCAAATTTTCCAAATACTCGTATAGGCTGCTCCATCTGCAATAACATGTTTACATCCGATACCCAAATCCCATGATTCTGCAAATTCTTAACCAAGGTACATAGCTGCTCCCTTTGAGCCTCGCTTACCAAATTTAAATCTTGTAGCCCAAACTTATTCCAAAGTCTTATTTTCAGCTCATCCAACAATAGCTGTATTCGTTCCTTTTCTTTCTCCGGTTTTTTAATTCCCCATTCTAAATAATATTTTTTCCTTTGGTCATATTGAAAATCCTTTAGTTTCGGCCTTCTTTTCAAAGGTTCTTCTCCTATATCCTCTGGCATTCTCCAGGATCGCAGAGCTTCTCTTCGTGTTTTTGCAAATTTCCGGAAACCCATGCAATACCGGTTGCTCCAAGATGACAGCAAATCTGTAAGCAATTTCCACTCGCATATTCTCTGAACCTGTTCCCGTTTTTCCATCTGATTCTGGCTAAAATTAAGAATATACCAAACGCCCTCCTGGTCTTCTTTGTCATAAAAATTGTCCGTTTCTGTCTTATATTTATCCCCTTTTTTATAAATCCGATGAATCTCTTGGCAAAAGTCCAAAATCTCCAGCTTTTCCGCCTTCTCAATAAAGCGGTTTTTATTATTGATAATCCAATAAAACTCTCGGTTCCCTTTCAAAGTTTCATAATTCAAATCATCGAGGGGAAGTTCCTTTCTTAAATTCCTTTCCGCTTTTTGATTTAAAGCTTCTTTATAATAAATGCTTCTTAATAATTCAGTTAATATCATAAGCCTTCCCCCTTTGCGATCCATTCAGGCGCAATCAACCAAGACCTTTTAAAAACTAACTATCAAATTTAAAATCCCACCGTCTATTCGACAGCAGGTCTTTTACAATAATCAAACGGAACCCTTCCGGCTAAATAAATCGGCACCGTAATCATCCGGTTTGCCCTTCCCCCATACGTATTTCCTTTTAGAAAGTAGATGGCTTCGGCTTTGCCATCATTTAAAAGGGCCTTTGCGGTCTTTCCTTCGGCTTTCCCAGCCTTTACCTCTATTCCATAATCTTTATCGTTGATCAGGCTGCTCACAAAGAAATCAATTTCTCCTTTTTTATACGTTCCGAACATGGGCGCTGTGCCCGCAATCTCCATTCGATACGTCCGCTTCAGCAAATCTAAATAGACAAAATTTTCATTGATATAGCCTTCCGCTGCCGCCCCGCGAACGCCTCCCTTTTTTAGAAAGTATCGCCAAACTCCCAAATCCCTGAAATACATCCGGGCCTTTGGCCTGGTATCTAGCGGATTACATTCAACTGCCTTTCCACAGAACCCAATAATATCTGAGCGGTAAAGCCACGCTGTCGCATAATGAATGCTCTGCTTGGTCGCCCGATTGCTTTCTTCCTTATAGACTAATTCGGATAATTCTTCTATCAAGTCACCAGCCCCCGCTTTTTCCCGAACGGACAGCTGCGCGATCGACGGAAATAGCTGCTCGAACAGGTTCATACTCAGGACATTGGAAAAATAGCGGGAGGATTCTTCTATAAAAATCCGGATTACCTGATACAGCACCCGTTCACAATCGGCCACTCTCTGATTGTCCAGATAACTATTTACTACATCTGGATATCCTCCAATAGTGCAATAAATCTGATAAAGTTCTTTTAATTCATCGTACCAGTTATGGGGGCTTTCTCCATAAAGATCAATCTCTTCATAAAGCTCCCGTTTCCCCAATGCGCCCAAAAATTCTGCAAAGGACAATGTATCCATGCGCAATTCCACCGTATCACCGGCAGGCAGAAAATACTCCTTTTCCACCGTTTTTCCCAAGTAACTTCCAGTCACAACAAAATGGCATTGAAATTCCCGGGCAAACTGACGAATCAGTGAATACACTCTTGCCGATTCCTGGATTTCATCAATTACTACCAAAGTAGTCTCCTCATCCGTAAACCGAGAATCAAAGAGCCGCAAGGCTTGATGGATGGGTGCTTCCGGCCTAGGCTTTCCTGGCTCCCACTTCCCAGCCTGATCCAAACAAGCCAAAAATTCTTGTCCTGTCGTCTGTGCCATATTGATATAGATATAAGTTGCATAATTTTCCCGGCCAAATTTATCCAGGATATAGGTCTTTCCAATCTGGCGTGCGCCTTTTAATTCAAGTACTTTTCCTTTGTTTTTCTGCTTCCACTGCAAAAGGTCCTTGTAAATATCCCGCTTCAGTTCCAATGTCATGCCACCTCGCTTTCCTGTATCCCTATTCTAGCATAGACTGATTGTAGAGACAATCTAAATCCTCTCCCCAAATTTTTACCTGGCTTTGCGGAGCAATAACCTCTACTTTATTTTC
>CALWJA010000058.1 GCA_944380875.1 uncultured Clostridia bacterium | reverse complement strand
TTTCCTTTAAGGCAAGAAAGAAGTAATCAGCTTCTCCTCTGGCCACCAATTCTCCCTTTTTCACATGATTTTTTAAGACAAAATAAATATGCTTTAATATGTCGTTACCGGCCAAAATACCGAAATTCTCATTGATAAGCTTAAATCCCTTTACATTCATAAGGGCCACCGTATACGTAGACGGCGGCGCATTTTCGGCTAATTTTTGAAATTCTATTTGAAAGGCTGCATTATTCATTCCTCCTGTAAGAGGATCTGTAAATGCAATTTTTTCCAGTTGTTTCCTATTTTTTCTGTAAAAACGAATTGTCAAGAAAATAAACAGAATAAACACTACAATAATAACGCCTACAATGGCAAAAGAACGGTACATATAGGCAGTGGCTTCTCCTGAAATTAAATCAGCAGGAACCAACGTGAGCAAAATCCAATCATTGACTCCCAACGCATGATAGGACATAACGAGCCGACGGCCTCCAACAGAAGTAAAGTAAAAAACACCGGAAGCTTTATTTTTCATATCTTCTTTCATCTGCTCAACAGCATTGACCGCCTGTTCATCGGAACCGGAAGCTATAATATCTTCCAACTGCAGAAAAGGTTTTAAATCTGTGGGAGATACCACCACTTCCCCCTCGCTTCCCACAATGCAGGATAGCCCGCTTCCCCCAAAACTTTTAGGCTGAATAAGGGCCTGCATAGTTTCTTTTTTTCTTACACCTACTAAAACTTTATCTGTTTTACCATCTGAATAAACTGGTGTTGAATATAGCAAATTCTGCCCTTCCACATAAGTGAGGGCTGTTTCCCCATCAAAGGATTGCTTTATTCCAGAAAAATCCTGCAAATCTGTTATATCAAAATCTTTAGGGATGGAATCTCCTTCCTTGCTGATAAGAACAAGGTCATCAAAATCCAAAATCTTTGCCTTTCTCTCTAAAAACTCTTCTGTAGCCTCATCATCTGTCAATCTGGGAATAGAGTCTGCAAGCTGTTGCAAAGCCAATTCGTGAGAATATACCCTTGCAGCAATATCGCTGGTGAGCTGATAGGATACATCCTTTACATACTGGCCCGTGCTTCGTTCCAACACCCTATTCAGTTCGGACGTATTCCAAACCATAACAGTAACCACACTGGCGAGAATAAGAGCCAGAAACCCAATTTGAATTCTCTGTTTCCAGGCTGAACTATTCTCAAAAACAATAGGATTAGATTTTTTCATTCTATCCACTCCAACAACTACAGATAATTTTATTCTATCATATTTTCATACCGCAAACAAGGAATTGTCGTCTCAAACTAGTATATCCTGCTTATACCATTCCATTTATTTTCGAAACTGTTCTGCCCCGCGAATCTTTCCTGATGAAAAGAGGGATCAAGAGAAATCTCTTAATCCCTACAATTCTTTATTCCATATGATTCTCCAAGAAAAAACAAAGTCCTTTTTCTTGGCAAATCAAAAACAAGCTTTTACTGAAAAGTCCTTGTAAAAATCTCGCTGTTTTCCAGAAGTTTCTCCACAGTTTCAAAACCAAGCTTATTGAGAAGTTCAATCACATAGGTATTTTCCAAAGGAGTCTTATAAGCGGCCGCATCGCCATATTCGTTCACAAGGGTACGCCCCTCTTCCTTATTTCGAATGGCTTTAGGGCCTCCAACACAACCTCCGACACAACCCATGCCTTCAAAAAAGTTTGCATCGGATTTTCCGCTCTTTAGCTCCTCTATCATAGCCCTGCAGGCGGGAACTCCATCGGCCTGCTTTGTTCGGATCGCTATTTTGCGGGAAGGATTAAGCTGTTCCACAGTACTCCGAACGGCTTCACTGACGCCTCCTGCCCGGGCATAAATGCGTCCTGCTCTGGAGGAATGATCCTTCTCACTTTCCGGCATGGACGCCGGATCGATTCCTGCCGCTTCAAATATATCCTCTACCTCTCTGAAAGTCAGAACATAATCCACGGCTCCTGCCAAATCCGGCTCTCTAGCTTCACTTTTTTTAGCAATACAAGGGCCAATAAACACTGTGACCGCATCGGGATGAAGCTTTTTTATCACTCTTCCGCAGGCAATCATAGGTGATACGGAGCCGGGAACATGGGGCATTAATTCATGGTAAATCTTTCGGATCATGGCAATCCACATTGGGCAGCAACAGCTTGTAAGCTGGTAATCCGTATCCTCTACAATGTTTTTATCAAATTCCAAAGCCTCTTTCAGTGTCAGGATGTCCGCAAAAAGCGCAACCTCCACCATACCGCTGAATCCTAACGCCTTGAAGGCACTGCGAAGTTTTCCAGGTGTGACCGAATCGCTGAATTGCCCCAAAAACGCGGGAGCTACCAAAGCATAGGAAAGTTTTCCGGGTTCGCGAACCGCTTTCATGGCGGGAAGGATATCCCGGCTGGCAGCGAGTTTTCCTTCTTTACACGCATCAATACAAGCCGCGCAGCCCATACATTTCTGCGGGTTTATCACGAGCTTTCCCGTTTCATCTCTCACGATCGCATCAAAAATACAGCTTTTCTGGCACGCATTTCCATGCTGGCAGGAAACACATTCCTCTGTATCTACCACAGGGGCATATTTCTCCGGATGCATCAAACAATCCAACTGATGGCTGTCGTGAGGAGGAAGAGGCCCTTCTTTTCCCTCTACACTCTGCTTCACAAGTATTTTGTAAAGCTCTTCAAATGTCATATTGTCACGCTCCCTAATCATGGTAGTGTTTTTTCAATTAACAGTTTTAGTATACTATATTTCCATTCAAATATAAATCTTATGGAAATGAAAACCTTCTTTTTTCACTGGGTATAATACATATCCATTTAGTAACAAAAAGAGCAGCCATACCAAATTTTTGATATGGCTGCTTCCGGTATTTAAACTATCTTTTCATTATTCAATAAGCAGAACGGTTATATCATTTACATTTGTTCCCGTTGCACCTGTTAAGAGGAGTCCTCCCGACTGCTGCAACGCTCGGTAGGAATCGTTTTCTGCCAACATTTTTTCCGGTTCCAGACCTTTGCTACGCAGGAGCCCCACTGTATCCCCGTCTACAATGCCTCCCGCAGCGTCTGTTGGGCCGTCCGTTCCATCGGAACTGACAGAAAAAATAACCAGATTTTTTCTCCCTTCTATTCCCAAGGCGGCACTGAGGGCAATCTCCTGATTTCTGCCTCCCTTACCTTTTCCTTTCAGCGTTACAACCGTCTCCCCGCCGCAGATTACGGCGCAGGGCTTATGGAAAGCACAATCCGGTTCCTGCGTTATAGTTCTTGCAACAGAAGCCATATATTTTCCAAGCTCCCGTGCTTCACAGTCCACAGATGTAGAAACAATATAGGGCGTATACCCCAAAGACTTTGCCGTCTTTGCTGCCGCCCGGGAAAATTCGCTTACACTTCCCGTTACATGCACTTCTACATTATCTATTCTGTCCGGTGTTTCCTTTTGGAGGGCGGAAAGGATTTCCGCTCGGAAAGGCAGATTATATTTTTCAACAATGCGAAGCGCATCCGCACAGGTGGATGTATCCGCGCAGGCAGGTCCGGAGGCAATCATATCCAGTCTGTCCCCTACCACATCGGATAGGATGATTTCCAAAATTCTGGCTTTCCCGCAAAGCTTCGCAAATTTTCCTCCCTTTACCGCAGAAAGCCGCTTACGCAGTGTGTTGATTTCTTCAATATGGGCACCGCATGCAAGACAAAGCTCCGTAGCCTCTTGTATATCCGCCAGAGTTAGCCCTTCCTCCGGTTTTTCAAAGAGAGCGGAACCTCCCCCTGAAAGCAGAAAAAGAAGGGTATCGTCCTCTTGCAGCCCGGATACCATTTCCAAAATTTTCTGTGTTCCTGCCACGGAATTTTCATCCGGTACAGGATGACCGGCCTCCAATATTTCAAACCGGCTGATATCTCCTTCTGAATGGCCGTATTTCGTTAGGACAATACCTTTTTCTATCTGCCCTTTCAATACCTCTTCGCAAGCCGCCGCCATTTTCCAAGCCGCTTTTCCCACAGCTACAACATACACTTTTTTAGGAAAACAGGTGTTTTCCAATACATTTTTCACGGCGCTGTCTGGCAGCACTTCCCGGATGGACTCCTGAACGATAGTATGGGCATCCTGAAAAAGCTTTCCTGTCATATACAGCCTCCCTTTCATGGTTTGTTTATTAGATCCGCCGGTTCGATACTTTCCCAGCAGCTCTACCATGATTATAAAATAAGCTGCGCTGTTGCACTACGTCTATACCGCCAATCTTTTTCGAGCAGTCTTGTTTTTTCAATACAAATACAATTACCGGCGTTTCAGATAATAGTAGAAACATTCCATAAATTCTCGATCCGTATTGGAAGACAGGGGATTTATATTTAATACCTCCCGAATCTTATTTAACCGATACACTATCGTGTTTTTATGTACATGGAGATATTCCCCTGCTTTGGAAAGGCTGTAATCTTTTTCTATCAAAGCTTCCATTGTTTCCAAGAAGCCTGCGATCACCTTCGGACCCAGCTTCTTTTTAATCATCAAAAAAATAACATGAAATTCCGACATGGGAGCTACAGATTCCAGATACTTGACGATATAATCGTAAAAATACCGAATTCCCCCTCCGGGAATATTTTTCTGCAGCCAGAGACAATACAAGTATGATTGCCTATATTGCATGAAATCATTCTGCATGGGGCCTACATATGCCGTAAGCTTTACACCGTAGCTTTCGGCATACTCCATATATGGGCGAAGATACTCTTCCAGTATGAAACGGTATTGCTGCATCAACATGGAATCCGCACATTGCAAGGATTTAAACAGCATAATGGATTCTTCCCTGGTCGTATCTATCAACGTCTGCCCACCCGACTGCCTGTTTTCTTCCAGTAGTCCATTCAGAATTTTTTCCCTCTTTTGCTTATCCCCGCATTCCAAAAGAATCGGAATCCGAACTGCATCTTCTTTCAGCCTGAGCGCAGAAGTATAGGGATCCAGCGCATCCCTGCTTATCTGCTCACTGTATAAAAGAAGATGCATCAGTTGTTCCCTAAGATTATATTTCCGAAGCCTTTCATATTTATAAAGTTCGTATTCCAGCATCACTTCTACGGACATTTTAACAATCTTTGCTATAGGCATGACTTCTCGGGGATCGCCGGTAAGTCCAACTACACCTTCCCTTTGGTGATTCACAAAAATCACCATATTCACACCGGGCATTATCCCATTCTCCGCATCTTCTTTTGTTACAATGCAGGATGTTTCTTCCCCACGCAGAAGGCTGAATGCTACCTCGTGAAAGGAGCCCACCCTTTCTTTCATTCGGCTTGCAATAATAACGCCATCCTCATTCATAATATTTACATTGTATTCTGTGGTCTGCGATATTTTTTCAATCAGCCTTTCTGCCAGTATCTTATCTATCATAAGCGTTTCCCTCCCTCTTTGCTTTTCTCCGTTGCTCCATTTTCACTATAGAAAAAGGGACGAAGCAGGCGTTCTGCTCCGTCTCCCGCTGTCATCCGATATACTGATCTGATCTTTCTCTTAACTCATACAATAGCATGTACGCACCATCTTTTCAAGACGCTCTTTAGGCTAGCTCCATATGTATTTTCCGGTTGCTTTTCCAATTTCTCCATGTATTCTGAAGCGCTATTTCAGTCCTTTTCAAAAACATCGGGTAAAATACCCGATTCTGCCAAAGACAAATAGTTGTCTCCGCCTACAATAATGTGATCCATCAAAAGAACCTCAACACTTTCCAGCGCGGAAGCTACACTCCGGGTGGTTTCCAAATCTTGAGTGGAAGGCAAACAAGTCCCACTGGGATGATTATGTGCCAAAACTGCCGAAGATGCATTATACCGAACAGCTAAACGAACCACATCGCGAATATAGACGTTGGAAACATTTACAGAGCCTTCATTGATAACATCACAGAAAAGAATCTTTCCGCGGGCATCCATTAACAGAAGAAAAACCGTTTCATTTTCCCTGCCTAAAAATTTAGGGAAGAAGTATTCCCCAGCTTCCTCAAATGTGCAAATTCTCCGGACTCCCTGGCTAGCGCTTTCCGAATATCTCCGAAACAACTGCGGGATAAATTTTAAAAGCATGGCGGTAGAATCTCCCACTCCCGGCACACGAAGCAGTTCTTCTTCGGGAGCATTCAGAACTCCGGCCAAAGATCCGAACGTATTGAGCAGCGAATGAGCCAGCTCATTTGTATTTTTCTGCGCTACTGCAAAATAGAGAAGAATTTCCAGCACTTCATGTTCCTCGAAACAATCTATCCCTTGCTCCCGAAACTTTTTGCGCATCCGCTCTCTGTGCCCGGCATGGGCAGAAATTTTTCGCGTTTTCTTCCCATCTTTTGTTTTGTCTTCCATCATTTTCATCCCATTTATCAGCCCATACGCTTTCATACGCCGCGCTGTCATTCTCAAAAATATAAAGCTGCTTAAAATTTTCTGCTTTAACATCCTATAAAATTGCGAATGGTGAATAATTCCACTTTGTTTTATTGTATCCTATAGCTCTTTATTTGGCAAGTATTTTTCGCTTTCCCTTAGGAGAAATACATGGTATAATGTGCGCAGGAAACTTTATATTCTGGGCATGTTGAACGCCAGAAGGCCTCCCTGAGGGATTCCTTCCCCATTCGCAGATGAGGTTTTGCAGCTGTCGATGCTATGCTATACTAGAAAAAAACAGTTCGTGTTTCTGTGGATGCGGCATATAAGGTGAAAATATAAATAATTTCTTTCATCAGCCCGGGATATGCGAAAATTCTCTAGGCGTTTGAGACGGCCAATGTAAGTCCTTTAGCGGTTTTATTCTCTGATACAAAGATTTGCAAAATTGAAATGAGGCTTTATATGAAGCAAATTACCATTCAGCCCAACGATGCGGGACAGCGGCTAGATAAATTTCTAACAAAATCCTATCCAAATCTGCCCCAGTCCATGCTCTATAAAAGTATCCGCAAGAAAGACATTAAATTAAATGGAAAGCGCTGCGAAATATCTGCCCGCCTCCAACCGGGCGATGTGCTTACTCTATATCTAAAGGATGAATTTTTTCAGAAGGAACCAAAAGCATACGATTTCCTTAAAGCTCCTGTTAAGCTAAACCTTTTATACGAAGACGAAAACATTCTCCTGCTGGATAAAAAACCTGGTCTTTTGGTTCATCCCGATGAAACATACCATTTCGATTCCCTTATTGCTCGAGTGCAGCATTATCTTTTTGAAAAAGGTGAATACAACCCGGAATTAGAAAATTCCTTTGCTCCGGCCCTTATTAACCGCATTGACCGTAACACAGGCGGTATTGTAATGGCTGCTAAAAATGCGGAAACCCTCCGGATTATGAATGAGAAAGTAAAAAACCGGGAACTGCAAAAGCTTTACTTATGTGTTGTTTGCGGAAAAATGGAAAAACGTGCCGATACCCTTGAGGGCTATCTTGTTAAAAATGAGAACCAGAACCGTGTGTATATCTCCGCCTCTCCCGGAAAAGACGCTAAAACCATACGAACAAAATACAGAGTTCTGGAGGAAGGAAAACGCTTTAGCCTTTTGGAGGTAGAGCTTTTAACGGGGCGCACCCACCAGATCCGGGCTCACTTAGCTTCTATAGGGCATCCTCTTGCAGGGGACGGTAAATACGGTGTAAACGCTATAAACCGTTCTATTGGCCTAAAATACCAGGCTCTGTATTCTTATAAGCTGAAATTCACCTTTTCTTCCCCGGCCGGTATGCTGGAATATTTAAACGGCAAAGAATTCGAAGCAAAAGAAGTTTGGTTTCTTTCTGAATTTGAAAAATGGAAATGATCTATATTATAAAATAAAAAGAGTCGTTTCTATTACACAACCGTTCCATTCATATACCTATTCAGTATTTATATACAAACACATGAAAGAGAGGAATTAAAATATGCTGACAGCGGCAAAAAAAGAATTTATTGAATTTATGATGGGCGCAGATGTTCTGCGTTTTGGAAGCTTTGTAACGAAAAGCGGAAGAAACACCCCCTATTTCGTCAATACCGGCAATTATCGCACAGGCAGCCAAATTGCAGCACTTGGGCATTTTTATGCTTCTTTGGTAAAAGAAACCTGTGAAGACCGTTTTGACGCAATGTTTGGTCCTGCCTATAAAGGTATTCCTCTGGCTACCGCTTGCGCTGCTTCCCTTTCCCGGGATTTTGGCATTGATAAACCGTATTTTTTCAATAGAAAAGAAGTAAAAGACCACGGTGAAGGCGGAAGCATTGTGGGTTATAAACCCCAGGACGGCGACAGAATTATCATCATTGAAGACGTAATCACTGCAGGAACTGCCGTCCGGGAAACAATGCCCATTCTCAAGGGGTGCGCCGATGTTAAAGTTCCCGATATGTTTATTTCCGTCAATCGCTGCGAAGTGGGGCAAACTCCCGGAAAAACCGCCATTATGGAGGTTCAGGATGAATTCGGTATCCATGTGCATGCTATCGTTACTGTGGAGGATATCCATGAATATCTGAAAGAGCAAAATGCGGATGCCCAAATGCTTAAAGCGATGGAAACCTATATGGAGCAATATTGTGTATTTGGTTAAGCCGGCAACTGCAATTTATCTAAAGAAGGACGTGCTGGAGAGATATTCTCCGGCACGTCCTTTTCATATAAAAATACACTTCTCCATATCTTATATGTTTCCTTCCATTTATCAAATCGAAAAAACATTTGGAATACTACGCTGCCAACTGGAATCGAAAGCTGCAGCCTTTCTCATAAAACTTATTGTCCCTAGCAACCGTTTCTTCCCTTATTTAGGGAAGCTACACGAGAAGGATATTACGGGACGATGTTGATTCTATAAAATTTAAGGGCGATTCTCCGAAATATGCATGGGAGATCCGCCCTTAATTTATTATGCAGGTATGATTTATTAGCCTGTTCTCAACATTTATAGGCTTTATCGAATGGTATATTCCGTTATTTTTCCATCCTTCCAGCTAAAGTCTACGGTTTTCCCCTCTTTGGCTCGTAATCCTCTTACACTCCCGCTGTGCCAATCCGGAGGAAGGGCCGGAATCAGCTTGATTCCAGATGCGGTATTTTGAAGCAACATTTCACAAATTCCAGCTGTGATGCCAAAATTCCCGTCAATCTGGAAAGGCGGATGAGCATCCAGCAAATTAGAATAAAGCCCTCCCCCTTCTGCATAGTTGAATTCCTTTACGGCGACTGGACGCATGGCTTTTTCCAAGCATTCCTTTGCTTCTTTTCCGTTTTGCAGTCTAGCCCACACATTGATTTTCCATGCGATCCCCCAGCCTGTTGCTTCATTCCCTCGCCTGCGCATCAATTGCTCTGCCGCCTGATATAACGAGGGAGTATCTGCTGTTATGGATTCCCCTGGGTACAACCCATATAAAGGGGATATATGACGATGATGGATGTCCGTTTCATCATATTCACGATCCCACTCCAAAAGTTGACCTTCAGAACCTACTGTAAATGCCTTAAGATGGGATAATCTCTGGTCGATTTGGTGAATCCATTCCCCATCTTCATGCAGGATGACCGCGGCTTTTCGGCAAATTGTGAACAGATCTATCGTAATGGCTATATCGATAGCGCAGTTTTCGGAAAGACAGCAAACATTACCGTTGAGAATATATCGGTTTTCCGGAGAGGTAGAAGCCGAGGTAATCCATTTCCCATCCTTTTCCTGCAGGCGGTCCAAAAGGAAAAGAGCCGCTCCTTTAATCGTTTCCCAATGGTTTTTCAAAAAAACAGCATCTTGCGTATATTCATAATGCTGCCACAAGTGGCGGACAAGCCAAGCACCGCTCATGCTCCAATATGCCCAGCCGGTGGAATCCTCCGTAGGATTATCCCCACCCACCGGTTCCGAAAGTCTCCAAAGGTCGCTGTTATGATGGGAGCACCAGCCCCGGCAATGATATAGTCGCTTAGCAGTTTCCGCTCCATTTTGCGCTAATTCCTCAATAAAGGCAAACAATGGTTCGTGGCATTCCGGCAACCCACAAGCCTCTGCCGGCCAATAATTCATCTGTGTATTGATATTCAAAGTATAGTTGGAACTCCATGGAGCACGCATTTCTTCATTCCAAATTCCCTGAAGGTTAGCCGCCTGGGTACCCGGCCTTGAGCATGCAATCATTAAGTATCTTCCATAATCGAATACCAAAACAGGTAACCCGTTATCCGAAGGATTATCCGAATACGCCCGCAAGCGTTCATCTGTGGGAAGCCAATCACGATCTTCCCCGCAAAGCGAAAGAGAAACTCTGCTAAAGAGTTCGCTGTAATCCCGGATATGCCGTTCCCGCAGTTCTTCATAAAACAATCCAGCCGCATGTTCTGCCTGGCTCAAACAGAGAGCCTCAGGATCCACATTGCTGTTTTGGGGAAACTGGTCAAACCTTTCAAAATTAGTATTGACCGTTACCAGCAGAAGAAAATTGCTAGAATGAATAATAAGGCGGCCTTTCTGCATTTCGAAACTCCCACCGAAAAGAATAGGCTTTACAGCAACCGCATACGATAATGCCCTATTTTCATAAAAAGGATCATATACCACGGGCTTTTCGCATTCAAAATAGCTAGGAGCCGAATACACCGGCGCAATTGCCTGATATAGCAGCGTATCTTTATTATCACACAAATGGTAAGGATGGGATAACTCCAAAGAAACTTCTGCTGACGCCGCGGGATTATTGGAAAAGCATCGAATTGCCAATACCTGGTCGGGATAGGAACAAAACACCTCCCGACGATATGAAAATCCGTTGCTTTGAAACTCCGTAAACACGACTGCATGTTCCAAATCCAAACTGCGGCGGTAATGGGAAACCTCTCCAACATGAGAAAAATCAATCCAAAGATTTCCTGCCGGCTGATAAGCTGCCGACCAGCCAGAAAGGCATTTTCTCCAAATTGTTTTTTCGGCTTCCTTTATTTTACCCTCACGCACCAGATTTTCCGCTTCCTGTACTCCTTCATATGTACCTCTAGCATTTTCGGCTTTGGGATATCCGGACCAAAGTGTATCTTCATTGAGAGAAATTTTTTCTTTTTGGGTCTGCCCATATACCATAGCACCTAAACGACCGCTCCCTACAGGCAAAGCTTCTGTAAATGTCTCTGCCGGCGCACGATACCATAATTCTTTCAATGCATAAATCTCCTACATATAACTCAAATGTTCAGAAAGAACTTTTATACAGAGTTACGTTCTTCATCCCGATATTGCTGCGGTGTTTTGCCGGTTACTTTTTTAAACTTTTTGCTGAAATAAGAACTGCTGGAAAAGCCTACCTTTTCACTTACTTTTTGCAGGCAATAATTGGTATTAAGCAGCAATTCTTTTGCCGCATCTATTCGAATAAAGGTTATATAACTGCTTAAGGTCTGCCCAAATTTGATATGAAACAGATAAGAAAGATAATCCTCGTTGATATGCACTTCCTGGGCGATAAAACTTCTGTTCAATTCCTGCGAACTAAGATTCTGCAGTATGGTCTGCCGCACCTTTGTTACAAATCCTTCCTCCTCTTCGGTTTCTGGTACCGAAGAAACAGCGGAAAATCCTTCCTGCATGGGATGACACCCAAAAAGATTTTTAAAGCTCTGCTCTAACTCCACAACATCCACGGGTTTCAAAATATAACCGTCACACCGGAGAGAAATGGCCTTGTGTGCATAATCAAAGCGCTGATGGCCCGTTAGTATTAAGATAAAAGGATTATAACCGTTTTGTCTTGTCCATTCAATAAGGGAAAAACCACTTCCTCCCGGCATTTCAATGTCTGTAAGAAGCACATCTACGGAATGATCCCTAAAAACCTTTTCTGCCTGTTCTTTGCTATAAGCGGTATATACATCCATAATGCCCAGCCGGCTCCATTTTACATTCTGAGCAATTCCTTGAACAGCGTAATACTCATCGTCCACAATCAGGACAGATTTTACCCCTTCATTCATAAACATCCTCCTTATATGGCCTATACGGAAAATCAATGTCTACTCTTGCCCCAGAATCTGGCTCATTGGAAAAATGAATGGAGGCCAGATCTCCCCATATCAAACGCAAACGCATAACAACATTATAAATTCCTATCCCATACCCGTCTTTTCGGAGATCTTCGTGGAGATCCATATTATTATAGAGTTTCAGATCTTTTTCTGAGAATCCTTTGCCGGAATCGATATGCGTAACATGAACCCTGCGGCAACCATTTTCCTCGTATGTGTACGACCGAATCTCTACCGTAAACTCTTCGTTCATCATAACATTATTCTTAATGGAGTTCTCTGTGAGCATTAAAACAAGCAAAGGAAATACCGTGGCGTCTTTGGCGCTATCCTCATTATCAAACACATACGAAACACATTCCGGAAAACGCAAAGCGGTTAAAATCAGATAATTTTTCACATACTGCATCTCTTCTTCCAAAGAAACTGTAGTACGGCTGGAAAGGGTATACCGCAAATGATCGGATAAAGTCCGAATCGTTTCATGCAATATCTTTCTGTTTTTTGTATCTACTGATAATGCAAAAATTGTATTCAGGCAATTAATGAGGAAATGAGGAGCGATCTGCCCTTTCAGATACTGAATTTCAATTTCTTTTTTCATTAACTTTTGCTCATATATATCGATTCGTAAATTGTGAATCTCATCAATAGCCTTGTTAAAAACGTCCACCACATTTTGCAATTCTACAAATTTGGAATGATTTACAATTCTGGCGTCAAAACGCCCCATCTGCATGGATTTTATCAACGGCCAAAGCACTTTTTCCTGCGCATCCAACAAACGATTGGCCACAAAAAATATGGCGAATACAGAACCGATAAAAAGAAAAATTGCAATCAACAAAGCACCATACAACGGGCTCACTAACTTATCTATATTTTGTATTGGAATTAACGCAACCATATAATACTTACAATAATCCAATCGATTTGAAACCGTTAAATATCGAGACCCATTTTTTGTTGTCTGCACAAAAGGTTCTTCCAAAGCGTCAGAAGGATGCAAGGATTCCCCCGAAAATGAGGTATTGCCAATGGGATTTCCTTCTTCGTCCACATACAGTACATTGGCTTCTAATTCATTAAAATATTTAAAAGAAGCATTTAATCTTTCAATATTCGCCCAAGCCCCTGTATAAACACCATGAATTTTCATAATTCGAAATAAATAACTTTCATTTTTTACATGAAGAAGAAACCATTGAGTCATATCCAATGGTTCTTTCTCTTTTTCGGCATCCCGAAGCAAGGAAGAAATAGCATGGGAACAAGCAAAATTACTACTTGTTTCATATATGTAAGAATTGAGCTGTGTTACAAACATATCATTTTTAGGAGCATAGATATAAAAACCATCTACACAAGGAAACGAAATTATGTCGGTCGCAAATTGTTTTTTTATACGGATAACACTTGCATAAACATCAGAATCTTTTTCTACAGTATCTAAATTCGTTACATCTGCATTTTCACTACATAGCTCCAATAAGTATATGGAAACATTTTTAAAATTTTGAGAAATCTGTTCATTATATACTCCCATAATTTCCTTCGTTTGAGTATATGACTGGTTTCGAATAAGGGTAGAAAAATATATGGACATACTCAAAAACAAAACGGAAAAAAGAGAGATTACCAATCCTAAATTTAATAGAAAAAACCTACGGACTGAATAAGGTTTTTGCTTTCTATTTTTCCATAATATAAATACTTTTTTAAATATATTTTTCAACTTTCGATCTCTCTTTTCTATAAATTATATAAAATTATAAGAAAATTACAAAATGTTCCAGCTATATTTTCTTGACGCCTATTATATTTTCAGCTATTCTTAACTAAAAGATATTGCAAAAAACATATATAAAATTGTAGAAAAGGAGGAGAATTTAGATTATTATATACCAAATAAGCTATAATAGCAATATACGAAAATCACGAATTGGAAGGAGAAAGGATAGACAACTAAAATAGATATCTCAAGCGAGCCAAATTATTAGTTCTAAACAGTCTGTTTATACTATTTCTTAAAAGAATTAAGCACATTCAAAACTGCAAAATTTATAAAAGGGAAATCTAAATTATTTTGAGGGAAGGGTTGTAATATGGCAAATGCGCAAACCATTCATGTGCAAAAAAAAGGCAAACGGCTGCTCTCTATTAAAAAGCATCTCCCTCTTTATTTAATGGCGCTGCCCGGCCTTCTGTATTTGTTTATCAACAACTATATGCCTTTACCAGGCTTAGTCCTGGCATTTAAGAACTACAATGCCAGAAAAGGCATTTATGGTTCTGATTGGGCGGGCTTTGATAATTTCAAATTCCTGTTTTCTACACAGGACGCTTTTGTTATTACCCGAAACACATTGCTTTACAATTTAGCTTTTATCATTTTAAATGCAGTTTGCGCCATAGCGGTTGCCATAATTTTGTCTGAATTAACGCACAAAATTAAAAAACTGTATCAATCCGTAATTTTGCTGCCATATATGATCTCAATGGTCATTGTGAGTTACCTGGTTTTTGGCTTTCTTTCACCGGAAAGTGGATTTATCAATAAAACCATCCTTAGTGCTTTAAATATAGAGCCTATATCCTGGTATATGGAAAAAGAATACTGGCCTTTTATTTTGATATTTGTAAATATATGGAAAAGCATTGGCTATAACTGTATCATTTATCTTTCTTCCATTATAGGTTTTGACCGTTCCTACTATGAAGCTGCTCTAATCGACGGCGCAAGCAAATGGAAACAAATCCGCTATATTACGCTTCCTTTGCTGAAACCCACCATTATTATGTTAGCCTTGCTTTCAATAGGAAGGATCTTTTATTCAGACTTTGGCCTTTTCTATCAGGTACCTATGAACTCAGGCGCTCTGTATTCTGTCACTAATACCATAGACACATACGTTTACAGAGGACTTCTGGAACTTGGGGATATAACCCTTTCTGCTGCAGCCGGTTTTTACCAATCTTTAGTTGGATTTGTATTAGTTCTTACTACGAACCTAGTTGTAAGAAAAATTGATCCGGACAGCAGCCTTTTTTAGGAGGTGAATACTTTGCGGACACGAGAAGAAAAAGTATTTCAGGTAATTGGGCATATTGTAATGGTTTTTCTATCCTTGAGCGCAGTAATTCCCATGATTCTCCTTATTATGTCGTCTATTACAGATAACGACACACTGATTCGAAACGGATATAATTTTATACCGGAAAAATTTAGCCTGTATGCATACGAATATGTATTTAAAACAGGAAATTCCGTTATCAAAGCATACGGGGTCTCCATCCTGCTTACGGCAGTTGGTACCGCACTCTCCATCACGATCACTACGCTTCTTGCCTATGCGCTTTCCAAAAAGAGTCTGCCTGGCAGAGGTGTGCTGACATTCCTTGTTTTCTTTACGATGCTCTTTAATGGAGGATTAGTCCCTACTTATATGAACTATACTACGGTTTTTGGTATTAAAGATACATTTTTAGGGCTTCTTCTTCCAAATCTGGTAACCAGCGGATTTTATATTTTGTTGATGAAATCCTATTTTATGACAAGTATTCCATCTGAAATTTCTGAGGCCGCCTACATAGACGGCGCATCTGAATTCCAAACTTTCTCAAGAATCGCTTTCCCCTTAGCTAAACCCATAGTGGCTACAATAGGTTTATTCGCTGGAATTGCTTATTGGAATGACTGGCAAAACGGTTATGTTTATCTTACAAGGAATACGGATCTGTATTCTATTCAGAACCTTCTAAATAGAATGATACAGAATATACAATATCTGACACAAAATTCCGGTAATATCAGCAATGCCGATATAGGCCTTGCCTCGATTCCTTCTGTATCTGTCCGAATGGCAATGGCTGTAATTGGTGTCTTACCGGTCTTGATTTTGTATCCCTTTATTCAGGGAAATTTTGTTAAAGGAATTACGCTTGGAGGCGTTAAAGGATAAACCTTTATTTGCTGGTTTATCTGCCGTTTTGGGCGAGGAGATTTTCCGGAACTTGGAACCGGAAGAACGAAAGAAATAGGCCGGCGAAAACTGGTAGGCCGGCCTATTCTTCGTATTAATTGCATTTTGTTTTAGCAATTAGAATGCAAAAAACAAATAATTTTACAAAATAATCCAATCAAATTGAATTGAACAGACTTAGTTATATGTATATTATTATATCAAATAAATAACTATTTTAACTTTTATTTATAAAAACTGTTTTAAACACCGATAAAAATTGCATTTTAATTTTACTAATTTAATTTTGAGAAAGGATGTGATATGTATTAAAGAAGTGTCATGATACCCCCGCCCTTTTATTAAAACCATAAAATACAAAATGTTAGGAGGTTCACTATGTTTAAAAAATTAGCTGCGATGTTGCTTAGTATGGCCACCATGCTGACACTTATCGCTGGATGCAACAATGCTCCATCTTCGTCTACAGGGGGAGCAGTTTCCGTAAATCCAGGAGAAGACCCGGTAGAGGCGGTTATTAACCAGCGAAAAGAATCCGGCCAATATCCAAAGATTGTTATGGCTGCCTATAACTGGACAGGTACTCCCGCCGGACTGGATCGCATCAACAAATTGATGAGCGATTATACAGTAGAAAACTTAGGGATTGAATTTGAATTTATCATGTTGGATAGTGCCTCATATACGCAAAACATCCGCATGATGCTCTCTTCTGGAGAAAAGCTAGATCTTTTCCAAAGTGCACCTTTCGGTTATTCTACTGTCGTCAGCGACGGCTACTGCTATGATTTGGAAACAGACGATTTGATCCAAACCTATGGAAAAGGCGTATTGGATGGATTCTCTGAAGACGAATTCAATAGCATCCGTATCAACGGCTCTCTGTATGGCCTTCCTAACAAAAGGGATCTGGCTATCTATCCTTGCTGTATCATGATCGGCGAAGAATATCTGGATGCCATCAATTTTGACTATGATTCCCTCTATGAAGACGAGTATAAAGAAATGATTTTCACAGATCTGGATACGATCAATGAAATTTTCGCGCAGTTACATGAGAAATTCCCTGATAAATACGTTTTCTCCACGGCTCCCAACCTGATAAGCCAGGGAAGCACCGTAGACCTTATCGGAGGAGATAATTTCGGTGTTTTGTTGGACGCAGCTAATAGTTTAAAGGTGGAAAATCTTTTCGAAAGCGAAATCTTCTATGACCGTTGCAATATGGTATACGAATGGAATAAACTTGGATATATTTCCCAAGACGCCATTTCTGATGACACTGCTGTTTCTGCTAGAGTAAAATCGGGTGCTTATATGTCCATGCTTTCTCAGGGAAAACCTGGATATAAGACGCAGATTTCCGGCGAATGCGGACGCCCCATGGTAGTATTTTGTTTGGAAGAAGGCGCTTTCAGACCTTCCAATACAACTACAAGCCTCCTGTGGTGTATCAACCAAAATGTAGAAGATCCCGTTGCCGCCATGCAGATTTACAACGCATTCTTTACCGATGAGTATCTCTCCAACCTGATGTGCTGGGGTGAAGAAGGCAAAGAATATGTAAAGACAGAAGATGGACATATTACTTTCCCCGAAGGCGTTGACGCCCAGAATTCCGAATACTATAACATCGTGAACTGGGAGCTTCCCAACCAATTTATAGCCCATGTTTGGGAAGGCGACACTTTGGATATTTGGGATAGAACAGAAGAATTCAACGAAAGCGCTGTTAAATCTAAAGCTATCGGCTTCACATTTGATAAGAGTAAATATTCAAGCCAGTTCACAGCTCTTTCAAACGTATATGACGAATACGAAAAACAGCTGCAATATGGTTTTGCTGATCCCAGCACTACCATTCCTGAAATGATGGAAAGGCTTAACGCCGCCGGTCTGCAGGAATACATGCAGGCAAAACAGGATGCTCTTGACAAATGGGCCGAAGAAACCGGCGCCAAATAAGCAAAGTTTTAGCTGCTGAATATTTGAATATCATATTTATATATGTCCCATAAGTGAAAACGCGTTCTGCATAATTTCGGTGCAGAGCGCGTTTTTACAGTATAAAATTTTTGCTTTCATTTTTCCTATAATTGACCTTTTATCCGGTTCAAAGCCCCTTTTTCCAGTCTTGAAACCTGGGCCTGGCTTATATGGATTTCCGAAGCTACTTCCATCTGCGTTTTTCCCTGAAAAAATCGCATGGTTAAAATTTTCTTTTCCCGATCACTCAAATCATTAATTGCCTGTTTCAGCGCAATTTCTTCCAGCCAATTTTGGTCGTCATTCTTATCTCCAACCTGATCCATCACATATATGGTATCCCCTCCATCGTTAAACACAGGTTCATAGAGGGAAACAGGTTCCACCGTGGATTCCAAAGCCATAACCACTTCTTCCCTGGGAATATCCAATTCTTTCGCTATCTGTTCTACTGTAGGTTCCTGATGGTTCTCGTTTGTGAGTTTCTCTTTTACCTGCATGGCCTTATATGCGATATCCCGCAGAGACCGGCTTACGCGCACACTGTTATTGTCCCGAAGGTATCTGCGTATTTCACCAATTATCATAGGAACACCATATGTGGAAAAGCGCACCATCAAGTCCGGGTTAAAATTATCCACAGCTTTCATAAGGCCAATACACCCAACCTGAAACAAATCATCCAGATTCTCTCCCCGGTTGGTAAATCTCTGGATTACACTCAATACCAGTTTCAGGTTCCCATTGATCATTTCCTCACGCGCCCTTTTCTTTTCCTCCTCCGTGCCATTGCGAATTTGCAGCAAAAGCTTCCTTTTTTCGGCTTCTGTCAGCACCTTCAGCTTAGATGTATTCACTCCGCAGATCTCCACTTTATTATACACGGCGCACACCTCTTTCTCCTTCGGTTATCGATTTCAGTATTGCCAAAGGAGCAATGGAACATACAGCAAACAGAGGATTTTATATCCTGCAAAGTTTTCTTTTATCCGGGAAACAAAATAAAAAAAGCCCCTTTTTTCAATATTGAAAAAAGGAGCTTAAAACTATGTTTATTTTACAAATTTTGTGAATAAAGGCTGTCGTTTTTTAACCATCAACCTTTTCCGCCAGGCTTCAAAGCTACTATTAAGTCCCTGCGGATAGATTGATCCACCCGATGCTCAAACTGTAAATAGCAGCCTTCCTTCAATACTGTCAGCCCATGCTTTTCCAAAAGCTCAATCATTTTTTCCCGACTGAGCACATTACTGTTCCATGCCAAAACAACCACGCCTCCGGGCTTAAGAACCTGTTTCCAGGCAGGAAGGCAGGCTTCCAGCAATTCGCTTGGATTACGGGTCAAAGAGGACTGTTTTTCCGTTGTTACATTTCCGTGCTGCACTCCATAGGGCAAATCTCCAACAAGCATATGAAAATAGCTCTTTTTGAAATACATATTGGAATACATGGAATTTCCTGCAACAAATTCCGCCGTTCTCAGATCCTTGTTTTTCATAGCTTCCTTGGTTTTAGCAATCTGGAAAGTATGGCGGACGGCAGAAAAGCTTTTGTTTTCTCCTGAAATTTTTAATGTTTGCAAAGTGAATTTATATCGAGCTGTTTCTAAAAAACGTTTCAGGTAGTGATAGGCTTCAGCCGTTACCTTATCCCCGATCTCCACGCCGTATACATGAAAGCCCCGGATCAATCCTTCGTACAGTGTTGTCCCTTTGCCTGCCACCGGATCCAAAAGACATAAGTTCTTTTCTTCCCCTGTTTTCTGAGACAGATACGCCACATTTATCATCATTCTTGTAAACAGCTCATTGGTTTTTCCCGTATATTTAAGGATCGTTCCAATACTCTCATCTACAAAGCGCGCATCCGTCCGTTCCATGGGGCACAGTAGAATTCTCTCCCCTTCTCTCCGGATAGAAAACAGCGCATATACAAAGGATAATCCGGAAAGGATCCGAATATCCGCGGCGGAAAGTTCCCCTTCCGACCGGAACACAAAATAAGGAAGTCCACCTATATTCTCCAACTGAGCCAGGCTGCACGGCTTGGAAAATTTCCCGGCAGCCAGGGCAAACTCCGCCTCTGCCAACTGAAGAGAAGTTTCAAAATATACCCGGTTGTGCCCGGGATTGCACAAAATCGCATATTCCATGTAATACGCCTCCTTGCTCTGTTGACCCTATATTCGTCTTGAAGCAAAACTCTTTTTACCAGCAAGTTTCAGTTTTTTCAAATGATACAATCGTCTTGGCTGAGAATTCTACATATAGAAATGCTCAACCTTTCAGCAGACCTCTCCATATTCCTATAAAAACAGGCTGCAGAAACACTCTACAGCCTGTTTTTTCTGCATGGTTATGAAAGGAAAAACTCTAATATCACGAGAGACCGTATACGAAAGCCATTTAAGCCTGCTCCAACGCCTGGGAAAGATCTTCCAAAATATCGGCAATATTTTCGATGCCCACAGAAAGACGAATCAGGTCGGCTCCGATTCCTGCTTCTTTAAGCTGTTCATCTGTCAGCTGGCGGTGGGTGGTGCTGGCAGGATGCAGGACACAGGTACGCAGATCTGCCACATGGGTTACGACAGAAGCCATCTTCAAGTGATCCATGAACCGGATAGCTGCTTCACGGCCGCCTTTCACGCCAAAGGAAATTACTCCGCAGGTTCCATTAGGCATATACTTTTTAGCAAGCTCATAATATGGATTACTTGCCAAGCCGGGATAATTCACCCAAGCTACCTTTTCATGGCCTTCCAGATACTCTGCCACGGCCTGGGCATTTTTGCAGTGCCGCTCCATACGCAGAGCCAGAGTTTCCAGCCCCAGATTCAGAAGGAAAGCATTCTGAGGAGCCGCCTGTGCTCCCAGATCCCGCATCAGATGGACACGCGCTTTTACAATATAGGCAGCTTTACCGAACTGTTCCGTATACACAATACCGTGATAGGATTCATCCGGTTCCGTGAACATGGGGAATTTCCCGTTTGTCCAATCGAAATTGCCGCTATCCACAATCACGCCGCCTACCTGAACAGCATGACCGTCCATGTATTTTGTTGTAGAATGGGTAACGATATCGGCGCCAAACTGGAAGGGACGGCAGTTAATGGGCGTGGGGAACGTGTTGTCCACAATCAGGGGAACACCATGGGCATGGGCTTCCTCGGCGAAGAGCTCCAGATCCGTCACAACAAGAGAAGGATTGGACAGTGTTTCCGCAAACACACATTTGGTATTGGGCTTAAAGGCAGCCTCCAATTCCTCTTTGCTGCAGCCGGGCGCTACAAATGTAGAATCGATCCCCATTTCCTGCATGGTTTTATAGATCAGATTGAAGGTTCCGCCATAAATGGCGTTAGAAGCAACCACATGATCCCCAGCATGGCAAATATTGAGGACGGCCATAAGAGAAGCCGCCTGACCGGAAGAAGTCAGCATAGCGCCTACGCCGCCTTCCAGTGCTGCAATCTTTTTTTCTACAGCATCCAAAGTGGGATTACCCAACCGGGTATAGAAAAAGCCGTCAGCCTTCAGGTCAAAAAGATCGCCCATGGCTTCGGAACTGTCATATGTATAGGTTGTGCTCTGCACAATGGGCAGAACCCGGGGTTCTCCGTTTTTGGGCGTATATCCGGCATGGATACAATTCGTGTCAATACGATAGCTCATTTTCTTTACTCCTTTTTTTGGGGATTCAGGCAAAAATGGATTTCAGCCAGCTTAGGAAACTGTCGGTACCCCATACTACAGCGCATATAAGTAGAAGAAACAAAACCAGAGACAGAACTTTCCAAAACACCCGTTTAGCGGGAGACATGCGCCCAGGAAGCTTTTCCAAAGCTTCGGAAGCATTATATAGGAAAGAGTACGGAACATATATTCTTTCTTTGTCTCCATGGAGCTCCTTTTCAAATGGAATCTCCTTTTTTTGGAGCAAAGAAACCACCGACTCCATTTCCTCGGAAGTTCTCTCCAGCAAAAAAACAAGATCGCCTTCCTGCGGCTCCCTAAGTTCCCGGGAACCACAGGAAGGACAAATTTCTTCTCCTACAGCACGGCATTTGGGACAATACAGCATACTTTCACATCCATTCTTTTTTATCATATCATTTTGTATCCGGAAATACAATCCTGAATTTCTGCATAAATGGGATCTGATTCTCTCAGAACAAAACCGGTTCCACTTGCCGGCCCTCCAGCGCCGCCTCCACTGTTTCCGGAATACGGGTAAAATCCGCCACCAAAGAGTTGGGTTTCAGGATAGGATCATCTTGCTGAAGGGGCACAAAATACATATGCTTTGTATTCATCAAGCGCCCAAAATTCTGGGCAGATGCTCCCAGACCGTCGTTTGTTGCCAGACACAAAACCACAGGAAGCCCAATCCGCAGCGATGATTTTACGGCCATGGTTACCGATGTATCCGTTACTCCCCAGGAAAGCTTTGCCAAAGTATTTCCCGTGCAGGGGGCTACCAGGAGCAGATCCACCATCTTTTTGGGACCTACCGGCTCCGCGCCCGCTATCGTATGAATGACAGGATGCCCGCAAATATTTTCGATGGTCTGAATAAAATCTTCCGCTCTTCCAAATCTTGTATCTGTGGAATACGCAGTTTCCGACATAAATGGAATCACATCATATCCAAGCCGAACCAGCGTTTCCATCTGCTCCAATGTTCTGGAGAAGGTGCAGAAGGAACCGCACAGAGCATATCCTATAGTAGCTTTTGAAGTTTGTTTCATGTCTCTTACTCCTCCATCATAGTATAAATGGTGTTTTTAATGATTTCACCCGCCGCCCGGGGAGCTGTTTTTCCCGGAAGGGAAAGGGCGTGTACTGTTCGTATGCCGCGCTCCCGAGCCGCATCAAAATCCACGCCGCCCGGCATGGACGCCAAATCAATCAGCAGTGTGGAAGGATCCAACCGGTTCAATGTTTTATCGGAAAATACCATTGCGGGAACCGTATTGAAAATAATATCGTATTTTTCCCGCAGGCAGATCTCATCCGATTTCACGGGGGTATACCCATACACATCAATCCACGCCAAATCTGCCGGCTTTCGGGCGCTTACGGTAACGGAAGCCCCCAAGCCCCTGAGCATCCAGGCAAGAGCTTTTCCGATTCTGCCAAACCCCGCTACCAGGCACCGGCTGCCGCAGATGGTTCTGTCATATTCCCGCATGGCAATCTCAACAGCTCCCTCCGCTGTGGCCGCAGCGTTGCGAACCGTGAAATCCTCACGGGTAAAATAGTCGTTTACATCCATAGCATTCCAATACTCGCTGGTAGAAAAAAGCTTTGCCACCTGCCCGCCATAAACTTCTCGATGGCGCATAAGGGCTGCAAAGGAGTCATCCAACACAATTTCTTCCTCCGCATACGGCGCATTCAGAGTTCTTCCGTCGGCCGTTACAGGAAGGGGAAGAATGATAACCATACATTTTTCTGAAATTTCTTCCAAGGTGGCCTGCTGCACGCTTTCCTCCAAAGGGAGATGGTCAAATCCCCAGGCATAAACGGAATATCCGTCTTTCGCAATGGATTCAGCCAGCGCCGCCTGCCTTCGGTCGCCTCCTATGACGCCGAAGCTGTTTATATTAATCATAGTATCCCGTGCCTTTCATATATGTGTAAAAGAAGGGAATCCCCCTCTCTTGCCATAGTATGGAAGTATGGAAAAGGATGTGAACACATACATGCAGTAGGTCTTCTCTTTTCTTCCCCTCTTCCCAATAAGGAGCGGTTTGCATGGAAAACACCTTTATAAAAGGGTGAATATTGCATTTCAGCAGGAAAACGGGTACAATAAAGACAAATGTTACCAGCTTTCCCCTGCCTTATAAAACAGGAAGCCATGTATCAAATCAAGCCCTTTTGCGGCGTTAGTATAAGGAGTGTTTACCAGAATGACAGAAAACGATCTGCTTTCAAAGGTCAAGCATATTCATTTTATAGGAATCGGCGGTTCGGGCATGTGTCCTATTGCGGAAATACTGTTTCATCAGGGATATACCGTTACCGGTTCCGATATGAGCGAATCAGAAACGCTGAAACGCATCCGTTCCTCCGGAATGGATGTAACCGTGGGCCACGATCCCAAAAATGTAGAAGGCGCGGAATTGGTTGTCTATACAGCGGCTGCCAAGCAGGATAACCCTGAAATCGTGGCAGCCAAAGCAAAAGGTATCCCCACAGTGGAACGCTCTGTTATGCTGGGCATGCTCATGGCGCGGTATCCTCGCTCCGTAGCCGTTTCCGGCACTCACGGAAAAACAACTACCACAGGGATGCTTACCCAGATTCTTCTTGCAGGGAATTTGGATCCCTCCGCTGTCATAGGAGGAAAGCTTCCTCTTACGGGGACAAACGGAAGAGCTGGGAAATCCGACGCTCTTGTCTGCGAGGCCTGTGAATATGTGGACACATTTCTGCAGCTGCATCCCTTTATTTCCATTATCCTGAATGTGGATTCTGACCATTTGGATTATTTTAAAAATCTCGAAAATATCATTCGTTCCTTCCATCAATTTGCCAAGCAGACTACGGGAATTTTGATCGTCAATGGAGACGATGAAAACGCCATGAAAGCCGTAGAAGGGATTACAAACGCCAGGATCATCACTTTCGGCCTTAAGGATTCTAACGATTACAGGGCCGCCAATATTGCCGACGAGCCCAAGGCCCTTGAAGATTTCTCTGTTTTGAAAAACGGGGAAAAAGTCTGCGAAATTTCGCTGAGCATTCCCGGAAGGCATAATATTCTTAACGCTCTGGCCGCTTTCGCAGCGGCAGATGCTTTGGGGATCCCAGCTGAAACCATCGCTTCCGCTATCCATGCGTTTACCGGCGTCCATCGCCGTTTTGAGATACGGGGAACATTCAACGGGATTACTATAGCCGATGACTTTGCCCATCATCCCACGGAGCTTGAGGCCACTCTGAAAGCTGCCATGCGTATGGGATTTCGGCAAGTATGGGCCCTCTTCCAGCCTCATACCTACTCCCGCACGGCTATGTTCCTGGATGATTTCGCCCGTGTCCTATCCATCCCTGATCATGCTGTTCTCTCTGAAATCTTAGCTGTTCGGGAAGAAAACACGTACAACATCTATTCAAAAGACCTGACGGCGAAGATTCCCGGCAGTGTATGGTTCCAAACCTTTGAGGAAATGTGCGCGTATACCATGGAAAGAGCAAAACCCGGCGATCTGATTCTCACTCTGGGCGGCGGCGATATTTATAAATGCGCCGATATGCTGGTAGAAAAATACGGAAAACTCTATCCGGAGGCGAAGGCCTGAGATAGAGACCGGGAAAAAGCTACTTTTCCTTCATAGAAAAAGGGCGGCGGATAGCGGCTGCCTAGATATATGCATATAAAAATCCGGTTTCGGCAGCATCACCGAAACCGGATTTTTCCTTTTACATTTACATAATACTTTCGTAAACCAAGGGAGGAATTGCGGGAACTGCATCTCCAAAACGATAAGCTTCCAGTAACGTTTTTTCAGCGGCCGCGGGATTAACCTTTTCAGCAAAAAACAGTTCCGCCAGTATTTCTCCTTTTCTAACAAAATCTCCCGGCTTTTTTCTTAGCAGGATTCCTGCGTAAGGGTCAATTGGATCGCCCTTTCTTTCCCTTCCTGCTCCCAGTTCCACAGACGCTACACCGCATTTTTCCGTATCCATAGAAAGGATATATCCCTCCCGATCGGAAAGAAGGGAAGCTGTTTTATCGGCTTTGGGAAATTTATCAGGGTTCTCTATAAAAGATACATCTCCACCCTGGGCCATAACCATTTCTTTCCATTTTGCAAAAGCCTGCCCGTTTTGAATCTGCAGCTTCACCCGTTCATAGGCTTCTTCCCCTTTGGAGAATCCGGAGAGCTCCAAAAGCCCCGCTGCAAGCCGGATAGAAACTTCTGTAAGATCGATAGGTCCTTTTCCCCGCAGGGTTTCGCAGGCTTCTATGACCTCCAAGGAATTTCCTATGGCATACCCTAATGGCCGACCCATATCCGTTATTAAAGCGCCTGTTTTGCGGCCTGCGTGCCTGCCGATTTCCACCATTGTCCTTGCCAGTTTACGGGATTCCTCCAGATCTTTCATAAAAGCACCGCTCCCGGTCTTAACATCCAGAAGAATACACTGGGCGCCCGCGGCCAGCTTTTTGCTCATAATGCTGGAAGCGATCAGGGGAATACTTTCCACAGTAGCGGTAACGTCCCGCAGCGCATAAAGCTTTTTATCCGCAGGCACCAAATTCCCTGTCTGGCTCACGATAGCCGCTCCCGTTGTCTGAACAGCCTTCAGGAACGCTTCCTGCTTTAGCTCTGTACAAAATCCGGGAATGGATTCCAATTTATCAATCGTTCCCCCTGTATGCCCCAGGCCCCGACCGGACATTTTTGCGGCTTTCAGCCCTAAGCTGGCCAGAATGGGAATTACAATAAGGGATGTCTTATCCCCCACCCCTCCGGTGCTGTGTTTATCTACAGTAACACCCTCTATGGAAGAAAGATCCAACATGTCCCCCGATTGGGCCATGGCAATTGTCAGATCAGCTGTTTCCCTATCCGTCATACCTTTGAGACAGACCGCCATCAGCCATGCGCTGGCCTGATAATCGGGAATTTCTCCTTTTGTATACCCTTCCACAAAAAAACGGATTTCTTCCCGGCTTAGAACCTCTCCCCGCTTCTTTTTCTGAAGAATGTCATACATTCTCATGGGAATCCTCCCTTTCTTCTGGATTTTCCGAAACAGTATCCGAAAGGGTAAACCGCTGGGGCAGAAGCTCCCCTAATGTCCGAGCCTCTATCTGGCCGTCTCCCTTCACCAGCAGTATTCTAAATGTATCTTCACAGAACTCGGCCATCACCTGGCGGCAGACGCCGCAGGGCGGGCAATACTGCTTCGGTTTCTCCTTTTCGGGCCCTCCTGCAATTGCAATGGCTTTAAAATTGCGGCTGCCGGCGGCAAGAGCAGTAAAAAACGCAACACGCTCTGCGCAGCAGGAGGGGCTGTATGCTCCGTTTTCTATGTTGCATCCTGTATACACGTTTCCCCGCTCATCTAAAAGGGCGGCGCCTACCGTCCAATGGGAATAGGGAGCATAACTGTTTTTTCTGGCTTTTAAAGCCGCATCTGCAAGATCTTTTTTCCGGGCCTCCCAATCCGCCATTCTTACCCCTCCCGGTTTGAAATTTCTAATTCCTTCGCCAACCGTACAATCCGGCTTGTGCCCAGACGGTCCGCTCCCAAAGAAAGAAAACGCTCTGCATCCTCCAGGCTGGAGATACCTCCGGCAGCTTTAATTTTTACATCTTTTCCTACATTTTCCTTAAACAGCCGGATATCTTCAAAAGTGGCCCCTGCGGAAGAAAAACCGGTGGAAGTTTTTATAAAATCCGCTCCTGACTCCGTTACCACCCGGCACATACGAACCTTTTCTTCTTCATTCAATAGGCATGTTTCCACAATGACTTTCAATATTTTATCTCCGCAGGCCTCCTTAACCAATCGGATCTCCTGCAGAAGAAGATCATCCCGCTTATCCTTTACCAATCCAAGATTGATAACCATATCCACTTCATCGGCGCCGTTTTCCACAGCTTCCCTGGCCTCAAAAACCTTGGAAGCAGAGGTGCTGTAACCATTGGGGAAACCGATAACTGTGCAGACTGGCAGACGACCTTGAAGATACGCAGCGGCCCTTTTCACAAAGCAGGGAGGAATACAAACACTGGCCGTTCCATACTGCATTCCTTCCTCGCACAGATTCCGTATTTCTTCCCAGGTGGCCGTTTGTTTCAAAAGGGTATGATCCACTGTTTTTAAAATATCCTGTATTTTCACGACTTCACCGCTTCCTTTCCAAATCAGACCGAAGGAAAAGGAAATCTCCGGTCTGTCTTTATTCTTCTGCCGTTTCCAGAGCTACTTCTATCATAGTGCGGTAGGTCTCCAGCTGTTTTTCTACGGGTAAAAAGCCTTCTTCCCCGATCAAATTGGATACCGTACAAATCGCCAGGGCCTTTTTTCCTGCCCTGGCCGCATTCATATACAGGGCGGCGGCTTCCATTTCTACGCCTAAAACGCCCATCTTTTTCCATTTTGCAAGATCTTCCATATCGTCGCAATAAAAAACATCCGAGGAAAGAAGATTGCCAACCTGATAGGAAAATCCACGCCGTTCAGCCACCTCAACCGCTTTTCGGAGAAGGCTGAAGCTTGCAACAGGGGCATAACTCCCCGGCAAATGATACTGCGCCCCGTAGTTGGAATCCGTGCAGGCTCCCATACCGATGAGCAAATCCCCCAGGCGAAGGGTGGGCTGCAATCCTCCTGCCGTCCCGATCCGAATGATGGACTTTACATCGTATACGCTATAGAGCTCATAGGAATAAATGCCGATGGAGGGCATCCCCATACCGCTCCCCATCACAGAAACTCGTTTTCCTTTATAATCGCCTGTAAATCCCAGCATTCCCCGAATGGTATTAAAACACTGGGCATGTTCCAGATATTCTTCCGCGATAAATTTCGCCCTGAGCGGATCTCCCGGCATAAGAACTGTCCCCGCTATTTCACCGGGCGCTGCACTGTTATGAGGGGTTGTGGTATTCATCCTTCTCTCTTCCTTTCCGTTTTATCTTCCTGTAAAAGGGCTTTCCCGGCCTTTGAATTCTCCAATATGGAAGAAAGGCGGGAAGTTCCGGGCATTCCCGGAACAGACGCCCCCAGGTAGTCCAATATAGTTGCACCGATATCAGAGAAGGTAGGAAGTGTTCCCAAATCCATACCTTTCTTTACATTTTGCCCCGCAATGAGCCACGGAACATACTCCCTGGAATGGTCCGTGGAAGGCGTAAGGGGATCGCAGCCATGATCCGCCGCGATCATCAGGAGATCTTCTTCCCCAAGGCCTGCAAGCAAGACCGGAATAAAATCATCAAACTCTTTGAGCGCAGCCCAATATCCCGCCCGGTCGTTCCTATGGCCGTAAAGAGTATCAAAATCCACCAAATTGACAAAACAAAGGCCGTTAAAATCCATATGCAGCGCCTCTGCCGTTTTCTGAAGCCCTTCCGTGTTTCCTGCTGTAGGGATCGCTTTTGTGATACCTCTGCCCGCAAATATATCCTGTATTTTTCCTATAGACAATACATCCAAGCCTCTTTCTTTGAGGCAATCCAGCATGGTAACACCTGGAGGCTCCAAAGAAAAATCATGTCTTTTGGCTGTTCTTTCAAAATGGGGATATTTTCCAATATAGGGCCGGGCGATCACTCTGCCCACCGCGTTTTCCCCCGTGAGGATCCTGCGCGCTTTTCTGCAAGCGTCATAGAGCTCCTCTATAGGGATTTTCTCTTCATGGGCCGCGATCTGAAAAACACTATCTGCAGAAGTATACACAATCCATTTTCCCGTGCGCAGTTGCTCTTCTCCATAATCCCTTATTACATCCGTTCCTGAATACGGCATATTACAAAGCACGCCGCGGCCGGTTTGATCTGCAAAAGCTTCCAGAACAGAAGATGGAAATCCATTCGGATAGGTGGGAAGGGGCCTATCGGAAGGCAGACAGGCGATTTCCCAATGGCCGATTGTGGAATCCTTCCCCTTAGAGACCTCTTTCATTCTGGCATAAGCCCCTATGGGGTGCATTTCCGAAGAGCCGCAAGAAACTCCTTCTATATTAAATAGCCCCAGCTTTTGCAGATTGGGAAAAGCGTTTCCAAGGGAAAGAATAGCAGCTAAAGTGTTGCTGCCTGTGTCGCCATATTCTTCCGCATCAGGCATTTCTCCGATCCCGAGACTATCCAAAATTATCAAAAAGACTCTTTTCCGGTTCATAAAACACCTCCTGTTCAATCTATATCCATGATTAAAACCAGATTTTCCACTCCCATCCATGGGATAAACTTCTTTTCTATTGTTTTTATTGTAGCATAATTTCATGCATAAAGGAATGCTGTCTCCCCATACTGCTCTTTTTTTAGATAGGCAACCACCACGCATTAAAATTAGCACTCTATAAAAAATAGTGCTAATTTTAATAAAATATATTAGATAAATACACACTTTGTTAAAAATTGAATCATATACTAATAAGCAGTGAAAGGGAAAAAGGAACAGGGCGGAAAAGCCTAAAGATCCTTCAAAACCTTCCCCTTCAGATTTACGAAAGGATGTGAATTCTGCCGTGTGCCAAGTTTTCGCCGCGCAGCTATCGAAGCAAAACGCGGCAGTTCTCTAAAACCAAAACAGCCTAAAGACAAAAAGAAAATAAAACGATATAGAATCGGAGGAATGATTTATGTTTGATTTAATGCCTTTTGACCGCAGAGATAACGATATGTTCCAGTACTTTGATACACTCAGCCGCAATCTGTTTAATGGTTTCGGCAGCGACTTTTATTCCAACTTCGGCAGAACCGATATTGTGGATAACGGAGACGCTTACGAACTGACCGCTGATTTGCCCGGCTTCAAAAAAGAAGATATTTCTATTGATTTGAACGGCGATTGCCTGACGATTTCTGCTGAACACAAGGAAGAGAGCAACGATGAAAAGGAAAAGAATTACATCCGCAGAGAACGCCGGTATGGATCTGTGAAACGCAGCTTCGATATCAGCGGCATCCGGGCTGATGAAATTGCTGCTCAATATACGGATGGCGTCCTCCATTTGACCCTGCCGAAGAAAACGGAGGAAGTTCCTGCTTCCCGCCGCATAGAAATTCATTAATGAACCGGGTTGCAAACTGTATATAGTCTAATCACCTTAAAGGGGGGCACAGAATCTGTGCCCCCCTTTTTTTGCAGTCTTTATTGCATTCTGCTTTTCTATCTTCAACCTTCCGGCGTTTCGATTTCCCGAAAAGCATATGCCCGTTTGTATTCTCCAGTTTCTTCGTCTTTTACCACTGTGCATCGGTGTTTGGAAAGAAGCTGGGTCAAAGCATACACATCCACCCAGATCTCGTTGTCGCATTCTTTCTGGGATTCATCGAAAATAAGCTCAAGCCCAAAATGCAAATGGGGAATTTCTATATTGTTTGTATTTTCTGTAAGACTATATCCGGTTTTGCCAAGATACCCGATTACGTCCCCTGCCGTTACATATGCGCCTTCCTTTACCAAAGACGTATAGGGATGGTCCTTGCGCAAATGGGCGTAGTAATAATACCGTTTTCCGTCCAGGCTGCGAATGCCCACACGCCATCCGCCGTATTGGTTCCACCCAACAGCTTCCACCCGTCCGCTTTCCACAGCCACTATCGGTGTTCCCACCGAGCCCAGCATATCGTGTCCTAAATGGCGGCGGGCATACCCATATGTTCTGCTTTCCCCAAAATCATCATATCCCTCATAATACCAGCCTTCCGCTATAGGTGAAAAAGCTTTGAGGCCATAGCTGCGTTTCCAGCTTTCTCCTTCCCCTGATTCATCCGGAAGGCAGACTTCATATTCGCCGACAAGTCCATCCAAAACTGCGCCGTAGGCCTGCCTGTAATACGTATAATAGGGCATCTTTTCCGTAATTTCTTCTATAGTTTCCCCTTCCTGTAAACGTTTGGCAGTCTCATCAAGAACGGAAAGGGAAAAGCCAGAAAAATTTCCTCCGCAGGTAGAGGCCCCTACCGCTATAAGATCCACCCAATCGATGGGTACATCCTCCTTCTGGGAGTTTATATCCAGCTCAAGGGCATGTTCCAAAACAGAAAGAGTAGGATTAAATTCCACATATCGAATAAATTGCTTCTTTTGAGACGAAGAATCCGCAAAAACCGACTGTATAAGTATACTTCCAAAAACCAAAACAGCCAAAAAAGCGGCTATTCCTCCCCGGGCTGCCCGCTTTCGAAAAAGTACAAACATAAAAGGCTCCTCCTTTCCCTCTGAAACCATATGCAGCAAATTGGCTGCATATACCTTGGGGGTAAACCACCCATTGGGAAAGAAGAGCCCTGTTTCTACGATTTGTTTGTAGCTTATTTTGCCCGTTATACAGGAACAGCCCGTAAAGCTTTTATAGCGATTCCTTTTTCAGTAAACATTTTTTCGTGTTCCGTCATAGCCCGCAAATCTTCTTCCGCATCCAAAGATGCATGCAGATCTTCTGTTTTCCACAAAACACGATACTGGCTCTCTTCAAGATACCGGAGCGTATCCCGAAAAAGCGGCAAATCATCCGTTTTAAACCATAATTCCGCTCCCGGTTTTAAAAGCCTGCGGTAATCGTTCAAACGGGTAGGATATGTAAGGCGCCTTTTATAGTGTCTGGGCTTTGGCCAGGGGTTGCAGAAATTAATGTAAATCCGGTCAACGGTATCCCGCTCATCCATAACCGTCATTAACCTCTCGATGTCCTGAGCGGTAAGCGCCACGTTCTCAACTGCTTTCTCTCCAAAAGAGGATACGATCACTCTTCTTGCCGGAGCCAGAACCGCGTCCTTCAGGTCTATGCCGATATAATTGATATCCGGATGCTTGGGTGCTAAATCTGCTATAAACCATCCCTTTCCGCAACCCAGTTCCAAATGAACCGGCTGTTTCTTAGGGAACCAATCCTGCCATTTTCCCAATAATTCCGCGGGTTTTCGTATAAAAAACGGGCATGCATCCAATTCCGGGCCTGCCCAGGGTTTATTCCGCATTCTCATTTCAAAATTCCTCCAATATGATTATTACCTGCAAAGCGTCTGCTACATTTATGAATTCACTTAAAATCTTGGTAATTTTATTTAGTATAACATAGGGTATCCTTCCCCTGCAAGCAAGTCCAAAACCTATAAAAACACATTTTTCCTTTGCTTTACGGATGGGTTTTTCAAGTATATTTTACGTTTAAGAAAATAAAAATGGTGTAAAAGCATTATACTATATAGGTTAATAGTTGGGTATCCATTCAGATACTATATAGTATATTTCATTTCCACTATTGCAACTATCTCTCTTGCGTGGAGTATAGATCAAAACGGAGGTTCGGATGAAAGCAAAAAACAACTGGCTTTACTCAAAAAAGACTGTCGCTTGCATGAGTTTCCTTCTGCTTCTTATAGCTGTCGTGATTTTTTGGCTCTGGAAGCAATACGGATACAGGGACTCCCGTTATGAATCCTCCAGCTTTGCCATGGGTTCTTTTATCCAACAGACCCTTTACGGCGCAGGAGCTGAGGAAACTGCCAACGAAGCTGCTTCTGCTATTACAGAGCTTGAAAACAGAATTTCCTGGCGGGTAGATACCTCTGATATAGCCGCAATAAATGACAATGCCGGATCTGAATGGGTAGAAATCCAGCCGGAAACAACCGAACTTTTATCTCTTTGCCTAAAAGTAGCCGAAGATGCAGAAGGCGCTTATGATCCCACCATATTGCCTGTTTCCCGCCTTTGGAATTTTGATAGTGAGGACCCTCAGCTTCCTTCCCAAAAAGATCTGGAAACATATCTTCCTTATGTAAATTACAAAAATCTTCGCATTGATACAGAGCAAAATCTGGCTTCTCTTCGGAACCACTATATGGCTATAGATCTGGGCAGCGCCGGTAAGGGCGCAGCCTGTGATACTGCTGTTTCCATATATGAGGAATCTGAGATATCCTGCGGTATTATAGCGGTGGGAGGAAGCGTAGGTACATTCGGCCAAAAGCCGGATGGCTCTCTTTGGGAAATTGCTGTTCGAAACCCATTTTCCGAAACGGACGGTGAAACCGCAATGGGGGTTCTATCCCTGGAAGGCGGATTTCTTTCCACCTCCGGTTCTTATGAAAAGACCTTTACAAAAGATGGAAAAACCTACCACCACCTGCTGGATCCCAAAACCGGAATGCCGGTTGAAAACAACCTTGTTTCCGTTACAGTTGTCTCCGACAGCGGTGCACTCAGCGATATCCTTTCCACCGCGTGTTTCGTATTAGGGGAAGAAAAAGGGACTGCGCTTCTGGAGAAATACGGGGCTGATGGAATTTTCATCCGGGATGACCGAACCGTTTCTGTAACTTCCGGCCTGAAGGATGCATTCCAAATCGCGATGGAGGAATTTTCCTATGCGGAGTAATTTGTTCCGCCGGCAGGATTTTATCCTGATTTTTATCTGCCTTTTGGTGGCAGCCGCTCTTTTCCTTTGGTTTTCTTTTACACCCTCGGGCGGAGTGGCGTTAATTGAACAGGACGGCCGGGAAATCGGCCGTTATCCGCTCTCCCAAATCAAAGAAAGCCAAACTCTTCGTCTTACAGGAGATGTGGACGTAGAGATTCTGCTGGAGCCGGGAGCCGTTTCTTTTTATTCTTCCACTTGCCCGGATCAAATCTGTGTCCGCACCGGAAAGCTGACAAAACCCGGCGAAGCTGCCGTCTGTCTGCCTGCCCGTGTATCCATACGCATCCTTTCCCCATCAGGGGAATCCGAAATTTACGACGGCATAACCGGGTAAGGAGAGCACTATGAAACCTTCTAGGCAAACCAAAGAAAGGAGCGCGGGAATCACCCGGCCAGAGCTCACAACTCCTGCTGCAAAAGTAGCATTCACAGGTATACTTGCAGCGTTGGCCCTTGCTCTGGCGGCTTTGGAAAACCTGATTCCCCCCATTCCCCTTCTGCCCCCCGGCGCAAAATTGGGGCTTTCCAATATTGCTTCTATGTATGCGGCCCAGGCAGTGGGGCTTTTTCCAGCTCTCTGCATCGCTTTGATAAAGGGACTGTTTGCTGGTGTTACAAGAGGGATAACCGCAATGCTTATGAGCCTTTCCGGCGGAATTTGCAGCACATTTCTTATGTGGGTCTTTCTCCGAAGAGACAAACCTGTTTTCGGCTGGTGTGGGATCGGTGTTATCGGTTCCCTTACTCACAACGCCGCCCAGCTTTGCGTTGCGGCACTGCTTACATCCCCTGCAGTAGCCTTTTATATTCCCTGGCTTATTATTTTTGGTGTGTTGTCCGGCATTTTGACCGGTTTTGTTTTACGGGCCATATTGCCGCTTCTCAATACGATCCCTCTGCCGCAAAATCGGCAGAAGCCTTAAAATGGAGGTAGAAAAAGTGGAGCTTATTTTTCCTAAAAAGCCGTTCCATACTCACGGCGGCGCCGATGTTCCCCACCATAAGAACACAGCGCAAATGGAAACGGCTGTGATGCCATGTCCATCCCAGGTGACGATTCCCATGCAGCAGCATGTGGGCGCTCCCTGCAAACCCTTGGTTAAAAAGGGAGACACCGTCCTGGTGGGGCAAAAAATCGCTGATTCAGAAGCGTATGTCAGCGCTCCCATCCATTCCAGCGTTTCCGGTACTGTCAGTGGTATAACAAAAGTTATGCTGCCCGGCGGTCAATTTACAGAAGCCGTGGTAATCGATTCCGATGGGGAAATGAAACCCTGCCCCGATCTGAAGCCACCGGTTGTGAACACTCCTGAGGATCTTGTAAAGGCTGTCCGGGAATCCGGGCTGGTAGGTCTTGGCGGCGCCGGGTTTCCCGCTCATGTTAAGCTGAATGTCCCGAAAGACAAACATTTGGATACACTCATCGTCAATGTGGCTGAATGCGAGCCTTACATAACCGCAGACCATCGGGAAGCCCTTGAAAATTCCTGGGAGCTTCTTTCCGGTGTATACGCCCTGCGGGACCTTCTTGATTTAAAGCGGGTAATCATCGCAGTTGAAAACAATAAGCCGGATGTTATAGAAACCTTGCGAAAAATAGCGGACAGCGAAAAAGACGATTCGGATGATATTGTTCGGGTTCTTCCTCTTAAATCCCGGTATCCCCAGGGAGCGGAAAAAGTCCTGGTGCAGGCCTGCACCGGACGTATTATCCCTTTGGGTAAACTTCCCGCGGACGTGGGATGTCTGGTAATGAACGTTACCTCTGTAGCTTTTCTTTCCCATTATCTGAAAACCGGTATTCCCCTTGTTTCCAAACGGGTGACAATTGACGGTTCTGCTGTGGAATACCCCAAAAACGTAATTGTTCCCATCGGAACAAAAATTTCTGAAGCAATTGCTTTCTGCGGAGGCTATAAAAAACCGCCGAAAAAGATCCTGATGTGCGGCCCCATGATGGGCCTTGCGGTCACCACGGACGAGCTCCCCATTCTGAAACAAAACAACGGAATACTGGCTTTCGCAGAAGAGGACGCCCTTCTGCCGGAACCCACACAGTGCATACGCTGCGGACGCTGTGTAGCCGGATGCCCCATGCACCTTTCCCCCACTTTGCTGGAAAAATATGCAGAGCTCAAGGATACGGAGCAGCTGAATAAACTGGGAATCATGTGCTGTATGGAATGCGGCACATGCGTATTCAACTGCCCTGCCGGGCGGCCTTTGGTGCAGGCGATCCGAATGGGAAAAGCCATGATTCGAAAGGCAGGGAAAAAATAATGGATAAAAAGCTGATTGTATCTTCGTCCCCCCATATGCGCAGCGGTACCACTACGCAAAAGATCATGCTGGATGTGATCATCGCCCTGGTACCGGCCGCTGTAGCAGCATGCATCCTTTTCGGATGGAACGCTCTGCTGATTATTGCAGTAAGCGTGCTCTCCTGCGTGCTGTGCGAATATGTATGCCGTAAGGTTATGAAGCGGCCCAATACGATCCAGGATTTGAGCGCCGTTGTAACAGGCCTGCTTTTAGCCTTTAACCTTCCGGCGAATATCAATCCCCTCATTGCGGCATTCGGCGGCGTAGTTGCCATTGTAGTGGTCAAGCAAATGTTTGGAGGAATTGGGCAGAACTTTGTAAACCCTGCTTTAACGGCAAGAATTGTTCTTATGAGTTCCTTCCCGGCCAGTATGAGCGGCAGCAACTGGGTAATCCCCTTTTGGTATAAAGCTTCCTCCGACGCCATGACCTCCGCTACACCGCTGGGGCTTCTGGCTGAAGGAAAAACAGAGCAAATTCCCTCTTATCTTAATATGTTTCTGGGAGCCCGCGGAGGATGCCTGGGCGAAACATGTGCCCTGGCCCTGCTTCTGGGCGGCATATATCTTGTGGCAAGGAAGGTTATCAGCCCGGTTATCCCCCTGTGTTATGTTGGAACCGTAGCTGTATTTTCTCTGCTTCTGGGAAGAGACGTGCTTCTGGATCTGCTTTCCGGCGGTCTTCTGCTGGGAGCTATCTTCATGGCTACCGACTATACAACCTCCCCGCTCTATATAAAAGGCAAAATTATCTTTGCTGTAGGGTGCGGTATTCTCACCATTTTGATCCGGGCGTTCGGCGCTATGCCGGAAGGCGTCTCCTTCTCCATTGTGCTGATGAATATTATGGTTCCCCTGATCGAACGGGCCACCAAACCCAAACCTTTTGGAAAGGAGCCTGAAAAACATGAAGCTTAATCCAAAAGAAATCTTACGCCCGGCTATTTCCCTTTTCGTCATCTGCTTGGCAGTAACGGCTCTGCTGGCCGGCACCAATCTTTTAACCCGTGATCAGATCGAGCAGCAAAGCCTCCTGGCGGAACAAAACGCCAGAATCGCTGTCTGCCCTGATGGTAAAACCTTCGAACCCGGAGATGACGAGGGTTCGTATTATGTAGCCAAAGACGGCGACTCGGTTGTGGGCTATATCTTCACCACCGAAGCCAGCGGATACGGCGGCAAATTAAAGGTTATGACCGGAATCAGTTCCGATGGCACGATTACAGGCATTTCGTTTTTATCCATAGATGAAACGCCGGGTCTTGGTATGAACGCCCAAAAGGATTCTTACAAAGATCAGTATAAGCAGCCGGTTCTCGAAAACGGTTTTACTCTTGTAAAGGGAGAAGCAGCCGAAGGGGAAATCAGCGCTATGACAGGCGCTACTATTACCAGCACGGCTGTTACGGATGCTGTAAACGCCGCAATCGAACAATACAACACGATAAAGGAGGGAGCATAAAATGGCAAAACAGGAAAAAAGCCTTTGGCAGGAATTCAGCAAGGGCATTATTAAAGAAAACCCCGTATTGCGCCTTGTATTGGGAACCTGCGCCACGCTGGCCGTTAGTACGGCAGCCAGCAATGCAATCGGCATGGGGCTTGCTACCACATTTGTTCTGGTATGCTCCAATGCCGTTATATCCCTTCTTCGGAATATTATTCCGGATAAGGTACGTATTCCTTCTTACATAACTATCATTGCAGGGTTTGTAACCATTGTCCAAATGTTTATCAAAGCCTATTCTCCCGCTCTGGACAGCGCTCTCGGTATTTTTCTCCCCTTGATCGTAGTAAACTGCATCATTCTGGGGCGAGCCGAAATGTTTGCTAACAAGCATCGTGTCCTTCCTTCCATTCTGGACGGTTTAGGAATGGGCGTAGGCTTTACCGCCACCCTGCTTCTTATGGGTATAATCCGTGAACTTCTAGGAGCCGGAACCGTATTCGATATTCCTGTTCTTTCTACTTTCATGGATCCCATTATCATCTTCATCCTTCCTCCCGGAGGATTCTTTGTGTTTGGCCTTCTGATTGCTCTGGCCAATAAACTTTCCGGTGAAGGAAAGGCTCCCGAAGAAATGGGCTGCGCAGGCTGTCCTCTGGCTGCCAGCTGCTCTAAATTGAAGGAAAAGGAGGCTGCTAAGAAATGAATGCGGATACTGTAAAATCTCTTGTGGCAATTTTTTTGGCGGCCATTCTGACAGAAAACTATATTCTCAATAAGTTCCTGGGAATTTGTCCCTTTTTAGGTGTTTCAAAAAAGCTCAATACTGCCGTGGGCATGAGTATTGCTGTTACCGCCGTTATGGTGATTTCAACAGCCGTCACCTGGCCTATTTACACCTATATTCTTATACCGGCCGATCTGACATATCTGCAGACAATTGTCTTTATCCTGATAATTGCCGCTCTGGTGCAGCTCATTGAGATCGTACTTCGGAAATTTATGCCTCCCCTTTATAATGCCCTGGGTATCTACCTTCCTCTTATTACCACCAACTGCGCCGTTCTGGGCGTTACAATGCTGGTTATCGAGAAAGGTGCTGCGGATCCTACCTTCGGATATGTGCAGTCTCTTGTAAATGCCTTTGGCTCCGGCATCGGTTTCCTGGTAGCCATGGTACTTTTTGCGGGCGTACGGGAACGGCTGGAAACCTGCGATATTCCCAAGACACTGCGGGGTCTTCCCATCACCCTGATTGCAGCTTCACTGGTAGCTGTCTCTTTCCTGGGATTCCAGGGCCTGGTAGACGGCCTTCTGGGCTGAGAAAGGAGGGTTTTCCATGAATGAAGTAGTAATTGCGGTTCTTCTTGTAGCGGGTATCGGTTTGGTAGCCGGATTGGGTTTGGCTATTGCCTCCATCGTTCTGGCTGTTCCTAAAGATGAAAAGGCAGAAGCCATCACGGAGATGCTTCCCGGAGCAAATTGCGGCGCATGCGGCTATTCCGGATGCGCCGGATATGCGGCGGCCCTTTCCAAAGGAGAGGCAAAACCCGGTCTCTGTGCTCCCGGAGGCGCTGAAACCGCAGCTGAAATCTCCGAATTTTTAGGCTTGGGAGGCGACGTCTCCCTGGAAAAAAAGGTGGCGCTTGTCCACTGCATGGGCAGTTACGATGTGACCAGCGATAAAATGGAATATCAGGGAATTCAAAGCTGTGCTGCCGCTTCTCTCCTAGCCGGAGGCGTTACAAGCTGTCAATTCGGTTGTATGGGATTAGGTGACTGTGCGAGAGCCTGCCCCTATGGCGCTATTGAGGTATGTAATGGAGTGGCCCGGGTGGAACCCACCCGATGCAAAGCCTGTTCCATGTGTGTAGCGGCTTGTCCTAAAGGGCTCATCTCTCTGGTTCCCTATAAAAAGCAGGCTGTTGTCCGCTGTTCCAACTGCGACAAAGGTGCTGACACCATGAAGGTTTGCAAAATCGGCTGCATTGGCTGCAAAAAATGCGAACGCACCTGCACAAAAGATGCTATTCACGTAGTTGATTTCCATGCAGTAGTGGATCCAGCAAAATGCATCGGCTGCGGCGACTGCGCTGAGGCCTGCCCACGTCATTGCATCACTATGCTGGCAGCCCCCGCCCCATCCGATTCCTGAATATTTTACATTGTTGAAAGCCCGGAACTACAATTGTTCCGGGCTTTTTCAAAATTTAAATGGCAAATACTAAAATTTTTCTTGCTTTTTTTCAGGTTTTGCTGTATACTAATATCTGTTCCGCCGGTGTGATGGAATTGGCAGACGTAGTGGACTCAAAATCCACCGGTAGCGATACCGTGCCGGTTCGAGTCCGGCCACCGGCACCATGAAGGGTTGACAAAAAAGATGTCAACCCTTTTTTCTTAGTATTCATGCGGATTTGCGGGCTTTTGGACAGAAAATCCGAAAAACGGTTTTACCGTGGATGTCCAAGGCAAAATCCGCAGCGAAACCCCACAAGCGGGGCTTCCGCCTGATTTTTCAGGCCGTAGGCCCCGCTTTTTTGTGTTCTGCGGCCCTTTTCCCCGTTGTCAAATGTGTATATGTTTGCTCCTTTCTATTTGACATTTTTTTTTATTTTTCATGGTGCCGGTGGCCGGACTCGAACCGGCACGGTATCGCTACCGGTGGATTTTGAGTCCACTACGTCTGCCAATTCCATTACATCGGCAAGTGTGAAAAGCAGGTATTATTATAACGCCT
>CALWJA010000057.1 GCA_944380875.1 uncultured Clostridia bacterium | reverse complement strand
GTGAGCAGAAATGATATGGCCAGGAGAAGGGCAGGGCCTTCGGTAATACACCACCGAAACCGCCAGAAAACGGTAGGAAGAAATAGATTGTGCAAAGAAAAAAGAGGAAGCCAACACAAAACGGAATAGAGAAGAAAGGCCAAGATGCCCCAAATAAGAATCCGTTTGAAGGATACACCCCGATTTTCCTTCAGCGTGTAGCCGAACAGTATTCCGCTAATAATAGGAAGAAAGAATAAAACTGTGCGGTAGTAATAAAAGATCCATATGTTTAATAGGGTTCCTTCCGGGAAAAAACAGCCTGCCGCGCTCAGTATATACAGGATTCCCATATAAAGCAGAAACCACTTTTCTTCCGGGTATATTGTATGCATGTTGCTTCTCCCCTCTCCCGTATTTACTCTGAAAAATGCTCCTCAGTCTCCAAAGAATCGGCTATCCAAAGGGCGATATCGCCGGAGGAAAGCTCTTCGGTATCACCGAAAGCGCCAAATACGGCATAAGGAATATCTTCCCGATAATATTCCACGATTGTATAGGTAGTATCGTTCCAGGTATAGGTGCCTTTCACTTCCACAATTTTTCCCTTTGCCCCAGTATAATACGTGTATGTATAAGAGGGCTTAGGAAAAGCAGCCTTTTCTTCCGGGGTGACCTCCGGGATGCTGTCTGCTATCTCAGATGGATTCCACTGCGAATCCGGATCCATGTCTTCCAGTTTATTTTGTAATTTTTGATATTGGATCAGGGATTCTATGCGGCTTTCTTCAAAAGCGTCTGTATTGCCTTGAAAAAGTAGATCTACTTTTTCATTTACTTCTTCCGACTTTCCAAGCCATGTGCAAATTGCTGATAAATCTAGATTATCCAGAATGGCTGCGGCCTCTTTTTCCCATTCATATGTTAAAGAGCTATATTTTTTTACAGTATCCCCGTTTTCTTGGTTCTGCTCGGCCTCGTCAAGAAGTTTTTCGTAAGACTCTTCAGAAATAGCGTTGACCCCGCCATCTGTATTTGGTGCACACATCCAATTTTTCGGAACCTTTAGCCGGAAAGTAATTGTGCCGTCGTAATTCTCCTGGGTAACCTCTTTCATAGCCACGGGTGGTTCGCTGATTGTTTTCATCTCTGCGACAGAATCCGTTTCGGTGTTCTGGCCGCAGCCCAACAGGAAAGACGCAAAAAAGGAAGCCAAAAGGAGCACGGTTATGCTTTTTCTTTTCAATTTCATAAAAACGCCTCCCCAATTTTTCAATACTGCAATCTTGTCACTCTTTAAGGATTCGTATGCAGCCATATGTACCATTCTGTTTTACTACAGCCATATCTTTACATAAACGTTCACCAAGATATTCCGGTATATCAAAAATAAATGGTACAGCAGTATCTCCCTTTATATCTATAATTCCGGCTTTTCCTCCCTTAACAGCATATGCGTATTCTTCTGTATTGAAGGGGGTCAATTCGTCATAAACAAAATCTATCAGCGTCTCGTTTTTTCTGTTTATGAGGCCGTACCTATCTCCCTTTTTAACCAGCAGCGTATCCTCTTTTTGAGATATAAAAGTATCGTACTGGAGAGGTATGGAAACCGTATGATCTCCGGAAATAAAGCCTACTTTATCCTTCTTATAGACCGGGATTGGTTCCGACATATTTCTGCCGGCTATAGATATACGTTCATAGGGCTGATCCGAAAGCTTATTTCCCTCTAAATCAAACAACCATTCTCCTTCTTCATCAGACGCCTTCAATACATAAATCCCTACCTCAGCACTGTCATATATGGCTGGAAGAATCCATTCTCCCGAAGAAGAAAGAACGCCGCACCTGTCTTCTTCCGATACCTGAAACAGCCCATTTCCTTTTGCAAGAAGAGTGCCATTTCCCTCATACTGGAACAATGTTTCTCCGTTTGAATCCAGCATAAATCTTTCACCGTCTCCTGTTATACAATGGAAATACACCTGACCTGCGTCATCTTGTTCTACAGAAATGAATTTATATATGGGGGGAACAACATATTTCCCGTCCTTCCCCACTATTCCATGGAGAAGCTTCCAGTCTACAGTGGGATTTTCCCTGTTTAGAGTTACGGAAATATATCCAGCTAGGCTGTCTTCGCTTACAGCGATTATGTCTTTTGAAGGCAGCAGACTTGTTCCCGTTTCGTCTACCCAGTCAGAAAGGAGCTTACCATCTGCATCCTTAGATTCCAGAAGATATGTGCCGTCATGCAGAGAAAGAATTTTATCATAGTGGGGCTTAAATATCCATTTTCCGTCGCGGGAGAGATATCCCCATGCAGAATCCCCCGTAGAAACGGCAAATCCGATATCCTCTGGGCTGGAAGGATAGACTATCTTTTGAAATGTTTCATCCGTAAGTTTTTCCCCATTTTTACCGTATATCTCCACGCAACCATCCTGTCGTGAACAGAACAGGTTTGTATCCGCATAGGAATCGAAGGCTATTTTTTCATACTGAAAGGGAATTTTCAGCTCGTAAGAATCTCCGTTTTTTACATACGCCCCATACAACCCGTCTTTTTTCGCTATAAGGAACTGTTGATTTGGGGAAATGCCCATGTCTTCATATTGGCATTCTATAACGGTTTCCCAATTTTCTTCTTCCTGTTTAGGGGAAGAACACCCCGCCTGAAAAAGCAGCAATGCTGCGCCGATAAAAGCCAGCGCTTTTTTGGAATATTTCATAAAAAACTCCTCCCACTTTTCAACCCAAAACGAATGGTATAAACACACAACTCATATTTCTAGTATAGCACTTAAAAAGCTTAATAATTTATATGAAAGAAATAAAGAATGGAGAAAAATGCAAGGGTTGTTATGCTGTTTGAAAGAAGTAAGAATAAAAAGAAAAGGGAAAGAGAGCAACCGCTCTCTTTCCCTTTTCTACCTGTTATTCCATAGTTATGGAGTTTAATATAAAAACGGCAAGCGTATCAACAGATAAATCTTCTATAGTCTCTTTTTCAGCGTGGAGAAAATAGGAAAAGTCCTTTCGGAAATACTCGTTTTTCGTATGTTTGCCCTCATCCTCATATGTATATTGGGCTTTTATAACCGGATTGCTTTGGCCGGAATATTGTGTATAGGCAAATTGCAGGTCGGGCAGATTCTCCTCGTTATATGAGATATTGGTATCCGGCGCCAGGAGTTCCAAATAATCCAAAACACTGCCGGCGCTTTCCAGTTTGTTTTCCAGCTCCATTTGCTGGGCAAAGGTCTTTTTGATAGAATCCTCATAAGGCACCACATCTCCGGAAAACAACGATTGATATATACTTTCGTCCTTTAGCCCTGTCACCACACCGGAAAAATCCTTGGGCGCCAGACGCAGGCAGTCGGATTCTTCCGAGGCGGTTTCCGGATAGATCAAGATTTGGCCGTCGTCCCCCATATGGATGGACCAGTTTTCCGGGATTTGCAGCCGGAAGGTAACCGTTCCGTCGTAAGAATCCTGGGTAACCTCTTTCATAGCCACGGAGGGATCCTCTATAGCTTTTACCTCTATAGCGGAATCCGTTCCGGTGTTCTGGCCGCAGCTGCACAGGATAACCCCCAAAATAAGAGAAAACAGCCCGCAGAAAAGCCTTTTCGTAAACATACAAATGCCTCCTCCATCCTTTTAGCTGTTTTCCCCCATTATAACACCGTCCCTCTGTATATTCTACTGCAAAGATAGCATCCCTGCAAAAAAGGAACGAGAATTCCTTAAGAATCCTCGTTTCTTTCCATTTTATACCCCTGCGAAGCTGAAAACCACGCCCACCACAGCGGAAGCCAGTATCCAGACAATGGGATGTAATTTTTTTGTGGGTTTAATCCACCTTGTTACAACCAGAAGAATAACAGCCAGGACAAGGGCTTTCCAATCGAAGGCTTTTACAGCGTCCAGCGTAATGGAAGCAATATCGGAAACGCCGAAGAAAGTCATGGCTGCTACGGAAAGGCCGGAAGCTACAATGAGGCCCGTGGAAGCCGGGCGGAGACAGAGAAACACGGAATTGACAAAACGGTTATCCCGGAAGCTTTTCAAAAAGCCGGCGATTATCAGGATCACAATAATGGAAGGGGTGATAAGTCCCAGGGTGGCGATCAATGCGCCGGGGATTCCCGCCGTTGTATATCCTACATAGGTTGCCATATTGACACCCATGGGTCCGGGGGTGGATTCCGAAACCGCCACCATATCCGCAAGCTGGCTGTGGGTGAACCAGCCTGTAGTGTCCGCCATGTTGCTCAGAAAAGGAAGGGTGGCCAGGCCGCCTCCTACCGCTAAAAGGCCTGTTTTGAAGAATTCCCAGAAAAGAAGAAGATAGATCATGCCTTCTTCCCCCTTTCTCCCGGCATAGCATGGAGAGCTTCCAGAATAATGCCCAGAGCGGCTGTAATGAGGACATAAATTGCAGGCGACAGGTTGAGGAAAGTAGCAGCCAGAGCTACAACCAGGAAAATTCCGAATGCAAGGATGGATTTAACGGCACCCTTCCACAGCTTGACCACCGCATTGAAGATGAGAACACAGACACAGACCCGGATACCCGCGAAAGCGTTCTGGACAAAAGGAAGATCGGCAAAAGTAGTAATCAGCCCGGCCAGTATAGTAATAATAATCAGAGACGGAAAAACAACGCCCAAAGTGGCTACTATGCCTCCCGAGATTCCTTTTCGCTTATGGCCGATAAAGGTGGCGGTATTTACGGCGATAATACCGGGTGTACACTGGCCTATGGCAAAATAATCCGCCAGTTCTTCTTCCGTTGCCCAATGCCGGGTGTCTACAAGTTCTCTCTGCAGGATCGGCAGCATAGCGTATCCTCCGCCGAAAGTCATAACGCCGATCTTGGCAAAGAGCAGGAACAGTTTTAGATATGACATACAGTCCTTCATCCTTTCCAATTTTTCCTTTTGTTTTAAAAGGTTTTAAGCCTGTCTCCTCTTTTTGGAGAAAGACAACCTTTGTTTTTTGAAAATGTCTGTTTTTACCAACTCATATTCCTAGCGTTGTCAGTATACCACCGATTGTTGCATATGAAAAACATTTATTTTATACTATATCTATATGATTTTTATATAGAAAAGAGGGGATAGCATGGATTTGCGTCAGCTTCGGTATTTTATGGCTGTAGTGGATGAAGGCACCGTTTCTGCTGCGGCAAAAGCGCTCTTTATGTCCCAACCGCCATTGAGCGCGCAGATACAGGCTTTGGAAAAGGAACTGGGCGTGTCCCTTTTTGACCGCACCGCCCGCAGAATGCGCCCCACAGAGGCGGGACGCATCCTATATGCCCGCGCCCGGGATATTCTGGACGTATGCGATTCCGTAAAAAGTGAAATGGAGGATATACGGAAAGGGTCAGCAGGAGCTATGCGGTTGGGGGTGGTTTCCTCCATATGCGGTTCGTTCCTTTTTCAGTGGATGCAGGATTTCTGCGCCTGCCATCCGGGGATGCGTCTGGAGCTGTTTGAGGCCGATACCTATAGACTCCTGGAAATGGTTCAAAACCGCCAGGTGGAATTGGCGCTTGTGCGCACTCCCTTTGCAGCTCTGGGACTCAGCAGGGTGGAACTAAGGAGGGAACCTCTCTGCGCCGTAGGCTTGGAAAAATTTTTTGTAGGTTATAAAGAAGAGACCATTTCCCTGGAAGAGCTTTCGAAGAAGCCGCTGCTTATATACCGGCGCTGGGAGCAGATTCTTCTGCGTGTATTTCAAAAGGAGTCCTTAACGCCGCAGATCCTCTGTATGGGAGACGATTCCCGCACGATTCTAAGCCTGGCGAAAACCGGTTTCGGAGTGGGAATTGTCCCTCTCTCCATCTTGGAGGAAAATGGACACCCACTTTATTCCTTTCCAATCCGTGATCCGGAGCTTATTTCCGATATTTGCGCCGTTTACAGAAAGGATACCTATATGACCCGCATCACCCGCCTTTTTCTGGAAGAGATACAGCGCCGTTCCCAGGAATCAGCAGATTTTTGATTTGTGCATGTTTGGGTTTGCGTCCTTTATCAGCAGGGGGATATATAGGGAAAGGATTAAACAGGCCCGTTCAAACGAAGAAAGGTAAGGGAAATATGGCCGTCGGTAGCTCTGTTGGATCCGGAATACGTTAGGGTAAAGGTAGTTGGGGTTGGCGCCTGAATGATGAAAAATACGGAACCGCAGACACTGGAACCGTTTGCGGCAGTGGCGAAATAAATGCCGGTATCCAGCCGTGGGCTTCCGTTGTAGGAAGGGGTTACCTGCATATAGCCGGGAGAGGAAAAAAGGCCCGATACAGAGCAGGAAACCAGATAATTTCCCGGCGCCAGATTGATAGTCTGAAGGTCAGCAGGTGTAATATTCCCCATAGGATCCGATACGGCGGGAAAGAGGGGAATAAGGCTGCCGTTATTCAAAAGCGCCTGGAACGTGTTGAAGGAGGCATACGAGTCATTTGGAGATTCTCCTGCGGGGCCTGTAGCGCCGGTAGGGCCTGTAGCCCCGGTGGGCCCCACATCGCCCGCAGCCCCTGTATCGCCTGCAGGGCCGGTAGCTCCAGTAGGCCCCGTAACTCCGGTGGGGCCAGTAGCCCCTGTGGGCCCTGTAGCTCCTGTAGCCCCGGTGGGCCCGGTATCACCCGTAGCTCCTGTAGCTCCAGTGGACCCGGTAGCCCCAGTGGGCCCTATATCTCCCGCAACCCCCGTAGGACCCGTAGCCCCAGTGGGGCCGGCAGGACCTGTGGCGCCCGTAGTCCCTGCAGCACCTGTATTGCCTGTAGAGCCAGCGGGGCCCGTTACCCCTGTAGCTCCTGTATTGCCCGCAGGGCCAGTTGGGCCTGTAGGCCCTGTGGCCCCTGTTATTCCTTTACAGCGGGATATATATCTGCAGAAATATGGGCATGAAAATGGGCAGCAGTAGCGATTCTCCATTGTGTTTCCTGCTTTCTAAAATGATGTATTGCTATACTATATGAAACCGGAAAGGTCTTCGTTACTGTGTACCCTCTATACGAAATTTCAGATAATGGAATTGTTAAAAAAGCTTCCTTCTTTATGAAGGAAGCTTTTTGGTGTTTTTTTACTGCATAAAAGCCACGCCGCTATAAAATGCGCACATACCGCTTTTCCACCACAGGCGTGTCAAGGATTTCCGTTCTTTCGGTTCCGTCAAAATGAAAACGGTTCTTTTCGTAGAAAGATATGGCTTTTGAATTGTTTTTCAATACCCAAAGCAAAGCCGCTTCATATCCCTGATGGGATAGCATGCAAAGGGATTTTTCCAAAAGTTGTTTTCCTATGGACATTCTCTGGTATTTCTTTAAAACATATATACCCTGTATCTCGCCCCAAGTAGAAGGGGCATCGCCGCCGCGAGCTTTTCCATACCCGCAAAAACCGGCGATATCCCCGTCCACAAAGGCCACAAACATATCTCTGCACCCTAAATTTTGAAAAATGGATCTGATTTTTTCCAGGCTTCTTCCCTGAAGAAAAGCATCGCTGACGAGACCGGAATAGGTTTCCAGCCAACTATGATAGTGTACATATCCTATAGCATCCGCGTCTGAAGCGCGGGCTTCCCGTATTTCTAAATGCA
>CALWJA010000056.1 GCA_944380875.1 uncultured Clostridia bacterium | reverse complement strand
CTGAACACAGGGAAAGCTGTATTTTTTGGGAAGAGTGAAATGGACGAAGCCTTAACGCCAGTAAGGGCATCCAGTTCTCTGCCGTTTGTTTCCCCGATTGTTTCCTATAACGGATATGAGCTTCTGGATGGTGGATGTGCCATGCCCATACCTTTGGAACGTTCCATAGAGGATGGCAACAGCCGCCATGTGATTGTACTTACAAGGGATATTACGTATCGGAAACGACCCCGGCCTGAATTTCCCAGAGCGGTGCTGAAAGTGAAATATGGAGACTATCCGGAATTTGTACGCATTATGATGGAAAGAGGGCAGGAATATAACAGGGAATTGGATCTTTGCCGGAAACTGGAAAAGGAAGGAACTGCGGTAGTTATCCGCCCCAGCCGTCCTCTTGCCGTGAGCCGGTATGAAAAGGATCCCGAGAATCTGAAAGCCATATATGAATTGGGAATTCGGGATGCGGAAAATAAACTTTCTGCAATAGCGGCTCTTCTGGAACGGCAGGCATAAGAATTTCTGCAACCGAAGGATTCTATTCAGGAAAGACAGGAAGTTTTCTGTGGGATTGCAAAAGGGCAGATTTGCAAAACAGGGTATGTGAGGATCTTTCTATATAAATTTGGAAAGAATATGCCCGAAAGGGTTTATCCTAAAAAGGGGGGCGGAAAGATGGATTACGACCGGTTGATCCTGATGGCTTCCGATCTTGGCCACTTGCTTTTGAGCAGCGGTGCGGAAATTTATCGGGTGGAAGAATCCATGAATCGGATTCTGATTGCCTATGGAGTGGAACAAAACGATGTGTTTGCCATTCCCAACTGTATTTTTATCACCATTACTACCCCCGGAGGAAAAACCATTACCAAAATACGCCGTGTGCACAGAAGGGCTAACAATTTGGATCGGGTAGACCGGGCAAACGATCTGTGTAGGCGTATATGCCGGGAAAAACCTCCCCTGGAAACGGCGGAAAAGGAGATCCGCGGTATTGCTGCAAGACCTGTCTATGGCCTTTTTATGCAGACAGTGGCTTTTTGCCTTGTTAGTTTCTTTTTTACGCTGTTTTGGGGCGGTGTGCTTGCGGACGCGGTATGTTCCATTGTATGCAGTGTATGTATGAAGGGGATCCTGCTTATGAGCACGCGTCTGCGGGCTTATGATTTTCTGACAAATCTTCTGGCCAGCGCGGCTGCGGCTTTCATTGCAACTGCCGCTGTTGGGCTTGGGCTTGCAGTAAATTACGATAAGATCATTATAGGCGCTCTGATGACGTTGGTGCCCGGCATTACGATTACGACTTTCATGCGGGATATTATGGCCGGAGATCTTGTGGCGGGCCTGCAAAGGCTGACAGAAAGCCTTTTGGTGGCAACGGCCATTGCGTTGGGAGTAGGCCTTGTGCTTATGGTGCCCCGCCTTATTTGGGGTGTATAATCACGGGAATGAAAACCGAAAACCCGGTAGGAGGGCTAAATGGAGTATTTACAGGTCGTATATGCATTTTTTGCTTGCCTGGGAGGCTGCCTGATCTTTAATGTAAGAGGGAAAGAGCTGTTTTTTATGCCGTTGGGCGGAGCCGTAGGGTGGCTTGTGTATTTGTTGGCAGCTCCCTTTGGCAGCGATATTTTCCAGAATTTTGTGGGAACGGTGGTGCTTTCCGTTTATGCAGAGGTAATGGCCCGTCTGCGCCGCAAACCGGCTACGGGATACCTGCTTGTGGCTCTTTTCCCCCTTGTGCCCGGAGGCGGCATTTATTACACGATGGAATACTGTATTGCCGGAAATACAGACCTGTTTCTGGAAACAGGCCTGCACACCTTGGGAGTAGCCGGTGTTTTGGCTTTGGGAGTCCTTCTGGTATCTTCTGTTGTGCGGATGTTTAACCGTTCTGGATGGTATAGGGAGACCAACTGCAAATAAAGGTTCGTTTTGAGCGAAAAAAATGAAAAATTTGTTGTTTTGCACAGGGTTTATTCCTAATGAAAAAGCATTTTGTAAAATCATACCGTGTTTTCCAGATTCCTCTGTCTTGCTTTTCAGATACCTTTGCGCTATACTATATATAGCGTAGTGTATCTTCAGATTATAATGCAGAGGGGGTGAGACCTGTGGGCCGAATTCAAAAATGGGATGAACGCGTATTGGCTTTTATTCAGCGTAATATGCATTGCTCGTTTCTGGATGCCGTTATGCCTGTAATATCGGCTCTTGGCAATTTTGGAGGAATATGGCTCGCGACAGGGCTGGCCTTTTTGTTCTTTCCTCATTACAGGATAAACGGAATTGTTCTTCTTTCCATGCTTTCCATGGGAGTTTTGGTAGGAAATATTTGTGTGAAGCCCTTTGTGGCCCGGCTACGTCCTTGCCACCGGTATCCGGAATGGCCGCTGCTTGTAAACAGGCCTAAGGATTACTCCTTTCCATCCTGCCATACATTGGCCGCGTTTATTTCTGTACCCATCCTTATGTGGGCGCATCCTTTGATCGGAATAATGGGGCTGATTATAGCGGTTTTGATTGCGTTTTCCAGAATGTATCTGTTTGTGCATTATCCCAGTGATGTTTTAGCGGCTGTTATTATGGGGTTAACCATGCCCTTCAGCGCATTGTTAATTTTAGTCCGTCTTTTCGGCACGATTTACCGTCGCCGTCAGTTCGGTGTTTGATCGTATACGGGTTGCTTTTAGAGCAAATCTTACATACGTTTTTGTATGGATATATGTGGAATTTGGAAGCCTTCCATCCTGATTTGCGATGGAAGGCTTCTTTTTTATTCTGTTCCTGTGTATAGGCTCTTTTCTTTCTTACTCTACTTCCCGTGAAGCTGTTTTTGTGCTATAATAATTTGAACTTATGCCCATAGCAGGATCAAATAGGGGGAAAATATGGTAATCATGGGAATAGACCCCGGCTATGCCATTGTAGGATATGGGGTAATTGAGGCCCGGTCAGGAAAATTTTTTCCTCTGGAACACGGAGCCGTTACCACAGAGGCTGGGGAAAAATTCAGCCGAAGGCTGGAGATCATTTATGAAGATGTGAACACCATCCTGCGGAAATGGAAGCCGGGCGCTTTAAGTCTGGAGAAACTGTATTTTACGAATAATAAAACCACAGCTATTGGAGTGGCGGAGGCCAGAGGGGTAATATTGCTGGCTGCCCAGCAGAACGGAATCCCTGTGTTTGAGTATACGCCTTTGCAGGTGAAACAGGCGGTTACAGGATATGGGCAGGCTCAAAAGAGGCAGGTCATGGAAATGACCCGGAAACTTCTGTGCCTGCGGGAAGTCCCAAAGCCAGATGATACGGCGGACGCTTTGGCTATGGCTATTTGCCACGGCCAGGCCGCAGGGAGCGCCTTGCGCAGGGCGTTTTTTCGTTGAAACGGAACGCATTGCCCGATGGCGAAAGCCGATGGGGGGTTGTGCAGCCCTAAAGAAGATGTGGAAAGATAGATAAATCAGAAGATAAGGAGCAGGGGACATGCTGTATAGCGTGAAAGGAACGCTCATCCATACGGAGCCGGGAATGGCAGTTGTGGAATGCGGCGGAGTAGGATTTAAGTGTTTTGTAACCATGCAGACGCAGAGGAACCTTCCGAAATTAGGGGAGGAAACCATGCTGTATACCCATTTGCATGTGCGGGAAGACGCTATGGACTTGTTTGGATTTTATAACAAATCCGAGATGAATTGTTTCAGGATGCTTACAAGTGTTTCCGGCGTAGGGCCAAAGGTGGGATTGGCTATTTTAAGTGAGCTTTCCCCAGAGCAGGTAGCTATGGCTGTTGCGGCGGGCGACAGCAAGACCCTTTCCCGGGCTAGCGGTGTAGGCCCGAAACTGGCGCAGCGTATTGCTTTGGAGCTGAAAGATAAGGTCAAAAAAATGGAGGGTTCCTCGGGAGTTGGTATTCCGGAGGGCGGGATTCCTTCTGCGGCGGGAAATGCGGCAAATGCCGTGCAGGCTTTGGCGGTATTGGGATATACCCCGGCGGATGCTGCTGCAGTGGTCGCTAAGTTTGACAGCAGTCTTCCCACAGAAGAATTGATACGCCTTTCCCTGAAGGCTATGGCCAGCCGGTTTTAACGGCGTGGTGAAAGGAATCGGAGTTTTGAAACGGTCTGCCTGGAAAGCCATGCAAAACGGAAAGGCCTGTATATGGATGGAGAAAGGAGGCGGCGCCTGTGCTGGAAAGCAGGAACGAATTTGAGTATGATTTTGAAAACAGGATGGTAACGCCGGAATATGTGCCGGAAGATGCGGATGCGGAAAATCCATTGCGCCCCAAAACCCTTTCGGAATATATCGGCCAGGAAAAAGCTAAGGAAAATCTTTCTATATTTATTGAAGCCGCAAAACAAAGAAAAGAAAGTCTGGATCACGTTTTGCTGTATGGTCCTCCCGGTTTGGGAAAAACCACTTTGGCGGGGATCGTTGCAAACGAGCTTCATGTGAATCTTAGGATCACATCCGGACCGGCTATCGAGAAGCCCGGGGATCTGGCGGCGCTGCTCACCAATTTGAATCCCGGGGACGTACTGTTTATCGATGAGGTGCACAGGCTTTCCAGAAGTGTGGAGGAAATCCTTTACCCGGCAATGGAAGATTTCGCTTTGGATATCATCACCGGCAAGGGGCAAATGGCCGCATCTTACCATCTGCCGCTGCCGAAATTCACCTTGGTTGGAGCAACCACAAGAGCGGGGCAGCTTTCCGCTCCACTGCGGGATCGTTTCGGCGTAGTGCTGCGGCTGGAGTTGTATACACCTGAGGAGCTGGCCAAGATCGTCACCCGAAGCGCCCATATTCTCAATATTCCCATTGAGCCCGCCGGTGCTTTGGAGATCGCATCCAGGAGCAGAGGAACTCCTCGTATTGCCAACCGAATGCTTCGCCGGGTGCGGGATTTTGCCCAGGTAATCAGCGATGGTGTGATCACGCTGGAAAGCGCCCGGATCGGTCTCGACCGGTTGGAAGTGGATGAAATCGGTTTGGACGCAAATGATCGCCGCATGCTTTCTACTTTGATTAAATTTTATAACGGTGGCCCTGTAGGCCTGGAAACCCTGGCGGCTGCAATAGGCGAAGAAGCCGTCACCATAGAGGACGTATATGAACCCTACCTGATGCAGATAGGGTTTCTGAACAGAACTCCCCGAGGGCGCTGCGCTACGCCGGCAGCCTATCTGCATCTGGGTATGACGCCTCCCGGAGCGGATCCGGAACACGGGGGGCAGCAAACTCTTTTCTGAGAAATCAGTAAGGTGGTAAAAAATGAGATGGTTGAAAAGGAACAGGCGGATACGCGGGAAAAGAATAGCTTTTTTCCTAGCTGCTATAGTGGCTGTAATTGCATATGGAAGGCTGTTTTTTTCTTCCGGTGTTGAAGTGGACGGCGCGTTCTTAGAAAGGCAGGCGCCTTCTCAGGATGCACAAACGACTGTTTACAAGGAATTCCCTTTGGGAGTAACGGCTACGGTAACCGGTGAAAAAACCGATTCCGCCCGCATTGTATTCCGGCTGCCGGATGGGGAAAAATCTTCCTATGCGATTCATACATCCCGGGAAGGGGATCTTGTATCCGCTTCCATCCTAACGGAAAACGACAAAGAAATTTGCCGGGGTGTTTTGAAGGAAAATGGAGTATGGGATTCCCATACGGAAACGGAAGAGGGAAAGGCGGATATTTACGGAGACAATCCTGGATCATTGGTAGCTATGGCTGCAGGAGAAATGCAGATCCGCGGCCGTTGGGATTATTTTCTGGCAGGGCTTGTGCTGTTTACGGTTTTTGGTTTGAATAGGAAGTTTTCGGCTTTCTATTACCTTTTAGCAAACGGGATAACGTATAGACGGCCAAAGCCCCTTGAGTTTTATATGCTGCTTCAGAGCGCAGTCCATATTTTTGTATGTATGGCAGGCTTTTTCATGCTGATACTGGCTGTGTATTAAGGGCAGGGACAGGCTCTAAAACAAATAGGTAAGCTTTAAAGCGTTTGCCCGCTTACGGCTTACGGGTATGACCGCGAGAAACACGTTTATAGGAAGAAAGGATATAAGAGTGAGAGTTGCCGATTGGAAAGATTATGAATTGATCGATACTTCTGCAGGGGAACGTTTGGAACGTTGGGGGGATGTGCTCCTCATCCGGCCGGATCCCCAGATTATCTGGAATACGGAAAAAAAGGATCCCAGATGGAAAAACGCCCATGCCCGATACCATCGTTCCCATACCGGAGGGGGTGCCTGGGAGGAAAAGAAGAAAGTGCCTCCCGTTTGGAAAATCCACTATACCGGCAAAAAAGGCGGAATCGGTCGTGAACTGACATTTCGTCTCAAAACCATGGGGTTTAAACATACGGGGATTTTTCCTGAGCAGGCTGTAAACTGGGATTTTGCGGCGGAAAAAATCCGCAGGGCAGGAAGACCTGTTAAGGTTTTGAACCTTTTTGGATATACCGGTGCGGCTACTTTAGCCTGCGCCGCGGCCGGGGCACAGGTTTGCCATGTGGATGCAAGCCGGGGTATGGTATCCTGGGCCAGAGAGAATGCGGCCGCCTCGGGATTGGAAGATAAACCGATCCGCTGGCTGGTAGACGACTGCGTGAAATTTGTGCAGAGGGAAAAACGGCGGGGGAATACGTATCATGGCATCATTATGGATCCCCCTTCATACGGACGAGGCCCCAACGGCGAGGTCTGGAAGCTGGAAGAGCAGCTTTTTGGGCTGGTGGAGCTTTGCGCTTCCGTTATGGATAAGGACCCTCTCTTTTTTATCCTAAACTCGTATACAACGGGGCTTTCACCCGCTGTGATGGAATATCTGCTGGGGGTGCAGCTGAAAAGCCGGTTCGGAGGAAGAGTTTCTTCCAGCGAAATTGGGCTTCCTGTTACGGCCAGCGGTTTTGTGCTTCCCTGCGGAAGCACAGCAATTTGGCAGAACGACTGAGACAGAACGGGGGAATGAGAATGACCACGGATCCGAATAAAAAGGATGAAGCATTCATCCAAACCGAAGACGTCACGTTTTCATATGGGGATACAGTTCCCGACGACGTGCTCAAGGGAATCGTCATGCATGTCAAAAAAGGGGAATTTGTGGCGCTCCTGGGCCACAACGGTTCCGGTAAATCCACGCTTGCGAAAATGTTTAACGCTATGCTGCTGCCTACCGGCGGTGTAATTTATTCCGGCGGAATGGATACAAAAGACGACAGCCTTCTCTATGAGATCCGCAGGCGGGTGGGCCTTGTGCTCCAGAATCCCGATAACCAGCTTGTGGCAAGCGTGGTGGAGGAAGATGTAGCCTTTGGGCCTGAAAACCTGGGGGTGCCTACGGAAGAAATACGCAAAAGGGTGGATGACGCCCTGAAAGCGGTGGAAATGTATGAATTCAGAGAGTTTGCGCCCCATAAGCTCTCCGGCGGGCAGAAACAGCGGGTAGCCATAGCCGGCATTATTGCCATGGAACCCGACTGTATTGTGTTGGATGAGCCCACAGCCATGCTTGACCCAAGAGGACGGACGGAAGTTTTGCGCACGATTCACCGTCTAAACAAGGAAAAAGGTATTACGATTGTTTTGATTACCCATTATATGGACGAGGCTATCGAAGCCGACAGGGTAATCGTTATGGATGACGGAAAAATTCTTACAGAAGGCACTCCCAGAGAAGTATTTTCTCAAGTGGAGCTTTTGAAAAAGCATCAGTTGGACGTGCCTCAATCCACGGAGCTGACCCACAGGCTAAAGGCTATGGGGGTGGATTTGCCAGATTGCACCCTTTCCATAGAGGAATGCGTTGCAGCTCTGGAAAAAATCCGCCCGGATTTTGCCTGCTGTGAGGCAGAGGAAGACAGGAAAGGAGGTGCTGGGGATGCCGTTGATTGAAACAAAGGATCTGACCTATGTATATGGGGAAAATACCCCCTTTCAGAAGGTAGCTGTGGATCGTGTAAACCTTTCTATTGAGGAAGGGCAGTTTATCGGGGTGATCGGGCATACTGGCTCGGGAAAATCCACTCTGATCCAAACTTTAAACGGGCTTTTGCGGCCTACTTCCGGGCAGGTTCTTCTGGATGGAAAGGATATTTGGGCGGAACCGAAAAAAATCCGTTCCGTAAGGTTCCGTGTAGGCATGGTATTCCAGTATCCCGAGCACCAGCTTTTTGAGGAGACGGTCATAAAGGATATCTGCTTTGGCCCTAAAAATATGGGGCTTTCCGAGGAAGAAGCCCAGGAACGCGCCCGGAAGGCGGCTGAGTTTGTTGGCCTTTCCCCGGATCTTTTGGAAAAATCTCCCTTTGATCTTTCCGGAGGGCAAAAACGCCGGGTAGCCATCGCTGGAGTAATTGCCATGGATCCCGATGTGCTGATCCTGGATGAACCCACGGCGGGGCTGGATCCCAGAGGGCGGGATGTGCTTCTTGCCCAGATCGTAGGCTATCATCAGGTGCGGAAAAATACCGTCCTGCTGGTTTCCCATAGTATGGAGGATATTGCCCGCACGGCGGAAAAAATCCTGGTTATGAATGATTCCAAGGCGGCTATGTTTGATTCCACGGAGAAGGTCTTTTCCCGGGATAAGGAATTGGAGGAAATGGGGCTTCGTGTGCCGGAGATCACAAAGATCATGGCTCGCCTGAAGGAAAAGGGCTGGCCTGTAAGCACAGCGCTGACCATGGAACAGGCGCTGCGGCAGCTTATGCCCTTGTTGGGGAAAGGAGGCGGACGGGATGATTCGTGACATTGCCCTGGGGCAGTATATTCCCGGTAAGTCCTGTATCCACAAGATGGATCCCCGGGTGAAGATCGCCCTTACCTTTTTGTTTATTATCTTCCTGTTTGTGGCAAACGGGTATGTGGGAATGGGAGTTATGGTGGCGCTGGTCATCGCCATACTGCTGTTTTCCCGTATTCCCCTTCGGCAGTATTTCAAAAGCCTTAAAGCGGTTATCTTTGTGGTGGCCTTTACATCCATTCTGAATTTGTTTTACGGATCCGGCCGTGTGTTGGTGCAGGTGGGATTTATGCAGATTACAGAAGGCGGCGTAAATAGGGCCATATTCATTACCATCCGCATTGTATGCCTGATGCTTCTGAGCGCGGCCCTTACGTTCACTACTTCGCCTACATCCCTGACAGATGCTATCGAAAGACTCCTGCGGCCGCTGAAAATCTTTCATGTGAAGGTGCATGAAATCGCCATGATGATGACGATTGCCCTGCGGTTTGTGCCCACCCTTTTGGAGGAAACAGATAAGATTATGAGCGCCCAGAAAGCCAGAGGCGCCGATATGGAAAGCGGCGGCTTTATGCAGCGGGTCAAAGCGCTGATCCCCATTCTTATCCCGCTGTTTGTATCCGCGTTCCGCCGGGCTTATGATCTGGCTATGGCTATGGAATGCCGCTGTTACCATGGGGGCGAGGGACGTACCCGGATGAAGGTGCTGAAAGCCCGGAAAAGCGACGTGGCCATAACCGTGTTTTCGCTTGCGCTGTGTACGGGAATCATTCTTCTGAACATTTTCCTTCCGGGAGCTGTTCGCTGACAGATTCGTCACAGGCGGCAAGCGGGTATCAGGCGTGTATATAGCAGCATTCTGGCAGGGCAGCAGCCCGGTATCCGGCCTATTCCGGAGAAGGGCGGCTGCAGAATGCAGAAGTCAGTAAGGAACGGAAAGCGGTGAGGACCTATGCGGAATCTTCTTCTAACAATCGCATATGACGGTGCGGCTTATCACGGTTGGCAGGTGCAGGAAAACGCCCGGACGGTGCAGGAGGCTTTTCAGGAGGCTGCCGGCCGCGTTTTGGGCCAATGCCCCAGCTTGAAGGGCTGCAGCCGAACAGATACGGGTGTCCATGCAAGGGAGTTTTGCCTGAGCATGAAAACGGAACATTCCATTCCCTGCGCCCGGCTGGTAGATGCCCTCAACCATTTTCTGCCGGAGGATATCGCGGTGCTTTCCTGCAGGGAAGTTCCGGAGGATTTTCATGCCCGATATTCCTGCCGGGGGAAAGAATATGAATACTGCATTTGGAACGCACGGGTGCGCAGCCCATTTTTGCGCGCCCGGGCGTATCATTATTATTATCCTCTGGATGTGGAAGCCATGAACGAGGCTGCCCGCCACTTTCTTGGAAGCCATGATTTTTCCGCTTTTTGCAGGGCAGATTCCCGGGAAAGGGAAAACATGGTGCGAACGATTACGGCATCCCAATGGAGACGGGAAGGAAATATGGTGATTTACCGGGTGGCGGCGGACGGTTTCCTCTATAACATGGTACGTATCCTGGTTGGGACCATGCTGTATGTCTCCCAGGGGAAAATACAGGCGGGGGATATCCCTGGTATTTTGGAGTCGGGAGACCGGGCTAAAGCTGGTCCTACGGCGCCGGCGCAGGGGTTATATCTGAACCGTGTGTTTTATGATGGATTAGACGGGGAACTGGGATAAGAACCCCTGAAGTATAAAAACAAAAGAACAGGCTCAAGTCGGGAAGGAGAGGCTTTCGCATGAATCGTGGTGAGAGGAATGCATAAGGACACACGTATGTCCAGCCGCTGGAAAAAACAAACCAGAGACTGGGAGGAACAGGAGAAAATACGGGGGAATGAACCGGATGTATATGAAAGCCGCAGCAAAAAAGAGAAAAAGAAGAAAAAACGGCTTTCTCCGGTATGGAGCCGCCTGATTAAAATTTTTCTGATCCTGGTCATAGCCTTCCTGGGGCTGTTCCTTTGGCTGAATCGGGAAAACCTTCACCCGGAAACGATAGTGGACTGGCTCCATGAAAAAATTGTAGGAATGGGTGTAGGGGACGGGTATCCCACGTCCATAGTGGGCAGCACGGTGGCAGAAGGGAACTTTACTTCTTCCAATGGTGATCTTATTGCTGTGAGCGATACCCACCTTACGGTTATGAGTTCCACTGCTAAGGAGCTTATGAGCAGACAGCATAGTTTTACTACGCCTGCTTTGAAGGTAGCCGGAACCAGAATGCTGGTATATAATTTAGGCGGAAAGGGATATCAGGTAGAAACCTATACCAAGACCCTGGTGAAAGAGCCTGGAGAAGAGAAAATATTTGGCGGAGGGATTTCCTCGGAGGGCACTTATGCTCTGCTTACCGAGTCGGAAGGGTATTTCGGCAAGCTGACCGTCTATACCCCCGATAATAAGGAACGTTTCCGCTATCGTTTCTCTACTTCGTATCCTACCGCTGTTGCGGTGGACGGAACCGCCGGAAAAGCTTTGGTCACAGGTGTAGCTTCCAAAGATGGGGCTTTGCTTTCCTCCCTTTATTTGCTGGATATGAACAGCACGGAATCCCAGGAACCTTTGGGGGAATATGAAAATACAGTGTTTCTGGATGCGTATATCTGCCCGGATGGCACGGCTGTAGCCATAGGGGATACAAAGACGGTTATAGTCCCTTCCGGAGGGAAACCTCAGGTGTATGAGTATGGGACCCGTCAGCTGGCTTCCTATGCTGTGAGTGATTCTGTAACGGCTCTGTGCCTCTTGCCCTATGAGACGGCGTCCGGCGGGGAATTGATCCTCCTTGACCGTGACGGCAAAGAAAAGACATCTGTTTCCGTAGGAAATACCATGGACAGCGTTTCTATTTCCGGAAATACGGTAGCTGTTCTGGGAGGCGGAAATCTCAGCGGATATTCCATATCGGACGGTTCCCTGACGGGTCAAGCTCAGGCTGGTTCGGACAGCATTGCGGTGGCTATGCGGGACGAATCTTCCGCATATATTCTGGGAGTTTCCGAGATACGATTGGTGACGCTCGGTTAATGGTAGCCTGGAAGGATGGTAACATCACTGAAACTTGTAAGGCATAAAAATCTGTGGTATACTGTGCGTTGAAAGCTGCAAATTCGCAGTTGGAAAAATAGATGAAAGGGGGAACGGCATGGGAATTTTGTTAGATGTTATTTTTATTGTTCTTGCGGGCATACTGGTAGCAGTTGGTATGTATAGAGGATTTGTACGATCCCTTGTGGAATTTATAGGTGGAATAGCCGCCCTGATCGTAACGGCAATGTTTTCCGGCTATTTTGCGGATTTCCTTTGTTCCGTCCTAAAAGACGCTATGAAGGACGATATGGCGGTTTCTATCCTGAGAGCCGCTTCAGCGCTTATCCTTTTTACAGCCCTTCAAATTTTAATACGTATGGCTGCGAAGGCTTTGGATCTTCTCTTTAAATTGCCGGTTCTTAATCTTCTGAATAAGACGTTGGGAGCTGTTTTTGGACTTTTAAAAGGGGCGGTAGTCGTGCTTTTGCTCTGTGCCGTTCTGGATATAGCAGGTCCCCATTTTGAGGTGGAGGGAAAACCTCTTTCTAAGAGTCTTCCGGAATCTTGGGTTTATACAAATATATATCAGACAAATCCTGCGGCTGCGCTTTTCCAACTGGTGGAATAGTGCGGGAGAAATAGCTGGATTTAACAGTATGGTGGAATGTTTATCCGGATACTATTAGCTGATCCGGGAAAAGAGGGAATGAAAAATGAAACACTGGAATAAAAATATCAATATTCCCAATGCGTTGTCGGTATTGCGAATTTTAATCATTATTCCATTTGTATATTTTTTTATGAACATGAGGATACTGGAAGCCATGGCATGTTTGGTGATTTCCGGCCTTTCCGATATGTTTGACGGTATGATCGCCAGGCGTTTTAATCAGTTTACAGAATTGGGAAAAATGTTGGATCCGGTGGCGGATAAACTGACACAGGTAACCGTTGTAATTTGTCTGGCCATTCAGAATCCCATTCTGATTCCCCTTTTAGCTATTTTCGTCATAAAAGAGCTTTTAATGGTCATCGGGGCTTCCTATTTAGTTTTTAAAGTTAAGAAACGTCCCAGTGCATCCAAATGGTATGGAAAGGGTGCAACGGTGATGTTCTACATATCCATTGCCATTATCGTGGGTTTGAAAGGAATTTGGAAAATAGAAATTATTCCGTTGTCCGTAGGTTTGCTTTCTGTAACAGCTATTATGATGCTGTATGCTTTATATGAATATTATAAAATTTTTCGCCAATTGCTCAATTCCCACGACCCCAAGGATTCCATAGATCTGAAGGCGGATTTGCGGGGGGAAAGTATGGATACAGAAGGTGCGGAGTAAAAATCCGGCCGAAAACCTGAATGTGAGAAAGAAGGTAGCTTTTTGGATATGCTTTGTTCGAGATGCCACAAACGCCCGGCAGTGGTATTTATTTCTCCCACCACTTCTGGGGAAAGCCAGGGTCTTTGCCTTGTCTGTGCCAAAGAATTAGGCATCAAGCCAGTGACGGATCTTTTGGATAAAATGGGCATCAATGAGGAACAGTTGGAAGCTATGGCTTCTGAATTTAATGAATTGGGCTTTCCCAATATGGAGGACGATGGGAGCGAGGGCGCCGGAGAAGGTGAGGACGGTTTTGAGCCCGGCGGTGCTGTTCCGTTCCCAAGTTTCCTGCAGAATATTTTTCCTGGAATGGGCAATAAGCAGCAGGATAATGCCCAGAAAAATGAAGGGAAAGGTTCCTCCAAAGAAAAGAAAGAAAAGAAAAAACACCGTCATTTGGACACATATTGCACCAATTTAACAGCGAAAGCTGCCCATGGCGAATTGGATGCCATTATCGGCCGTGAAAAAGAAATTTCCCGTGTAGTCCAGATTTTGAGCCGCAGAACCAAAAATAATCCCTGCCTGATCGGTGAGCCCGGCGTGGGCAAAACAGCCATTGCGGAAGGGTTGGCAATCCGTATTTCCAAAGGGGATGTGCCTGCGCGGCTTCGGAAAAAAGAGATCTATCTCCTGGATCTGACAGCTCTCGTCGCCGGCACTCAGTTCAGAGGGCAGTTTGAGAGCCGTATAAAAGGCCTGGTGGAAGAAGTAAAGCAGGCCGGAAATGTGATCCTCTTTATCGATGAAGTCCATAACCTTGTGGGCACCGGGGACGCAGAAGGCTCTATGAATGCCGCCAATATTTTGAAACCTGCGCTTTCCAGAGGGGAAATCCAGGTGATCGGCGCTACTACTTTTACGGAATACAGAAAATATATAGAAAAGGATGCTGCGCTGGAAAGACGTTTTCAGCCGGTTACGGTCAGCGAGCCTTCTATTCAGGAGACAATGGAAATGCTTCTGGGGATCCGCACCTACTATGAACAGTATCATAGAGTGAGGGTTCCGGAGGATATTGTTCGGAGGGTAGTGGTGCTTTCAGAGCGGTATATCAACGACAGATATCTGCCCGATAAAGCTATCGACCTTTTGGATGAGAGCTGTGCCTGTGCAGCTCTTCGCAATGTATCCATGGCGGAATATGACGCTTCCTCTTTTGAGCTGGAACGTCTCCATGAGGAAGAGGAAAAGCTCACCGCCGACGGAGTAGAGCCCGATTATGAAAAGCTGGCTCAGCTGCGTACGGACATTGTTAAAAATGAAAACAAGATGAAAGAATTGGCCCCGGAAGCTTTGGGCGCCCAGGTGGAAGAAGCCGATATAGCGAAAGTTATCGAGCTTTGGACGGGGATCCCCGCTTCTCGTGTGCAGGAAAGCGAGTTAAAGAAATTAAGCGGCCTGGAAGAAGTCCTTGACAGCAAGATTATTGGTCAGGAAGAAGCAGTAAAAGCGTTGTCTTCTGCAATCCGCCGGAGCCGTGTACAGATCAGCCCTCGCCGCAGGCCTGCGTCCTTTATCTTTGTAGGACCTACCGGAGTGGGAAAAACAGAGCTTGTAAAGGTTTTAAGCCAGGAGCTTTTCGACAGCCCGGAAACGTTGATCCGGCTAGATATGTCTGAGTTCATGGAGAAACACTCTGTTTCCCGTATCATAGGTTCCCCTCCCGGGTATGTGGGATATGACGAAGCCGGCCAGGTGACAGAAAAAGTGCGTCGGCGCCCCTATTCTGTCCTTCTGTTTGATGAAATAGAAAAGGCGCATCCAGATGTTATGAATATCCTTCTCCAGATTTTGGATGAAGGGAGAATTACCGATGCGCACGGGCGTACCGTCAATTTCGAAAATACCGTAATTGTTATGACCAGCAATGCGGGCAGTGAGCGAAAAGAAGGGGCTTTGGGCTTTGCCAGAAGCAGTCAGGATGCGGATAAAGAGAAATCTATGAAGGCTCTTTCTGAATTTCTGCGGCCAGAATTTTTGGCCCGTGTGGATGAGGTCATTCAGTTCCGCAGCCTTTCGGTGGAAGATTTCCGGAAAATAGCGGTTTTGATGCTGCAGGAGTATGTAGGTGCTTTAAAAGAGAAAGGAATCTCTTTCACCTGGGATGATAAAGCAGTGGCTTGGCTTGCAGAGCATGCTTTCGGTAAGCGCAGCGGTGCCCGTGACCTGCGGAATTTGATCCGGAGGGAAGTGGAAGACCGGGTGGCGTCTCTTTTGGTGGAGCATTGGGATACAACCATTACCGGTATTGCGGTGACGGTTGACGAAAATGACGCTTTAACCATGCAGACGCTGATGTGATAACGAAGGCAGAAATAGATTTTCGAGACCGAATAAAAGGATAAAAACACGTTTCTTGAGACAAAATGGTGATGCAGCAGGTATTGTATTTTCCGTTTTTCGTTGAAATTGTGTAAAATAAAAAAATCCAGCTTTTTTATTGACAATTAGCGGCGGAGTTGCTATAATAGTATTCGCCGCTGAAATGCGAGTGTAGTTCAATGGTAGAACACCAGCCTTCCAAGCTGGTTGTGTGGGTTCGATTCCCATCACTCGCTCCATGTTTGCGCCAATAGCTCAGCTGGATAGAGCAACTGCCTTCTAAGCAGTAGGCCAGGGGTTCGAGTCCCTTTTGGCGCGCCATAAATGGTGGATGTAGCTTAGTTGGTTAAAGCGCCAGATTGTGGCTCTGGAGATCGTGGGTTCGAGTCCCATCTTCCACCCCACTTTTAAAAATAAGGACAAGATGTTTGCTCTTTCCTACTTTGTATGTATATTGGGCTGTAGCCAAGGGGTAAGGCAACGGACTTTGACTCCGTCATTCCGTGGGTTCGAATCCCGCCAGCCCAGCCATTTTTAAGCCGCCCTCCCTGGGTGGTTCCGATATTAAGGCACCGAAGG
>CALWJA010000055.1 GCA_944380875.1 uncultured Clostridia bacterium | reverse complement strand
TGGCAGAAAGGCACAAACGAGAATCTCAATGGCCTGCTCCGGGAGTTCTATCCAAAAGGCAGGAATCTATCCAGGGTCGCTCCTGCCACGCTAAAACGAAACCTGGCGTTGATCAACGCCAGGCCTCACAAGGTTTTGAATTTCCATTCCGCACAGGAATTATGGGACTTTGAGCTCAATTCCTGTTGCTCTTAGTTTGACAATTCACTATTTGCTGCTAACGATTTTAGATATGGAAACATTTTCCGTTTTACTTTCTTCTTCTAACCTGTTGACATCCGTACAACTTAGGTGTATCCTATACTAGAACAAATGTTCTAGTATAGGATAGAGGTGGTTTTATGTCCCTTTCCACCCTGGAAAAACTCACCATTTTAACGGATGCGGCCAAATATGACGCCGCCTGCACCTCCAGCGGAGTTGATAGGCCAAATGTGCCCGGTCAGCTGGGCAATGCCGTTTCCTATGGGCTTTGCCACAGCTTCGCAGCGGACGGCCGTTGCATCTCCCTTTTGAAGGTGCTCTTCACCAATTCCTGCATATATAACTGCAAATACTGCGTCAACCGCTGTTCCAACGATACGCCCAGAGCTGCGTTTACGCCCCGGGAACTGGCGGAGCTGACTATAGCCTTTTACCGGCGCAACTACATTGAAGGCCTTTTTCTCAGCAGCGGAATCCTCCGCAGCCCGGATTACACCTGCGAACAACTGATAGAAACTCTCCGCCTTCTGCGCCAGGAATACCATTTCGGCGGATATATCCATGTTAAAGCCATCCCCGGCGCGGATAGCGCCCTGATTACCCGGCTGGGGCTTCTGGCTGACCGCATGAGCGTCAATATAGAACTGCCTTCCGAATCCGGCCTGCAAAAATTGGCGCCCAATAAAACAAAGAGCTCCATATTAAAGCCCATGGGGCTCATCAGCGGGCGTATCGCGGAAAACAAAAGGGATTTGGCCCTTTATAAACACGCACCTGCCTTTGCTCCCGCCGGTCAAAGCACACAGATGATTATTGGGGCTACACCCGATTCTGACCTGCAAATTCTTCGGCTTACGGAAGGCTTATATAAAAAATACAAACTCAAACGGGTTTTCTTTTCCGCTTATGTTCCCGTTTCCGACAGTGCCCTTCTTCCTCCTATGGGGACAAAGCCCCCTCTTCTTCGGGAACACCGCCTCTATCAGGCAGACTGGCTCCTTCGCTTCTACGGCTTTTCTGCATCCGAAATTCTGGACGATGCTTCCCCTTCCTTCGATCCCCTGCTGGATCCCAAATGTTGCTGGGCCATTCGCCATATGGAACTATTCCCTATAGATGTAAACCGGGCGGAATATGCCCTGCTTCTTCGTGTGCCGGGAATCGGCGTAAAAAGCGCAAAGCGCATTATAACAGCCCGGCGGGAAAGCAGTCTTTCCTTTGAAGGTCTGAAACGTCTTGGAGTGGTCCTGAAACGGGCGCAATATTTTATCACATGTTCCGGCAAAATGATGCCCGGCCTGCGGGTAACCCAAGAGGGTGTTTTTCGGGCTCTCACAGAACCCTCCCCCCGCGATCCTCTGGATACCGGGGAACAGCTTTCCTTCTTTGATACGCCCCCTGCCCGCCTTTCCTGGGAAAATACACCAACCACCTCCCTGCTTTCCGATACCGTTTCCAAAGGAGGGTTTTCTGCATGAAACAGCGCTATCCGGCAAAGGAGATCGCCGCAGCCTACCGGTATGACGGCAGCTTTTCCGGCTTTCTCTCCTGCGTTTTTGCATCCTATCTGCGAAAAGAATATCCCTCCGCCATCTTTCCCGAGGATGCTCCCCAAAGTCTTTTCCCTGAAAAATGGATTGATACGGACGAGGAAAAGGCGCGGCGGGTCTATATATCCCTGCGAAAAAACATATCCGCGGAAGCCCGTGAGCAAGTGCGTCTTGGATTTTTAAGCTGCTTTTCGGAAAAAGAAATGCTCCTTCTCCGTTTCATCCGAACCGGTATGGAGGAAGGCCCCGCTGTTATGCACAGGCTGGCGGATCCGGCTGTCCATGACCTTTTGAAAATTGTCCAACAGCTGCAAAACGAGTCTCACCGTTTTATAGAGTTTCTCCGCTTTTCTGAGTATGGAGGCGTGCTGACTGCCATACTGGAGCCGGAAAATCGGATCTTATCTCTTTTGGCGAACCATTTCTGCTCCCGATATTCCGGCGAACATTTTCTAATTTGGGACAAAACCCATGGGGAAGCGCTCCTGCATACCCCTGAAAAATGGGGCATTATACCTCTTACCTCTTTTACCCCTCCGGCTCCCGGCAGGGAGGAAGTGGAATACCGCCGGCTTTGGAAGCGATTTTATGAAACTGTCGCTATAGAAAGCCGCTATAATCCCAAATGCCGCCGCAGCCATATGCCTATGCGGTATTGGAAACATATGACGGAATTTCAGCGAGAATCGGTTTTTTCCCCTTCCGGCATCCAAGGGGTCGCCGGCAAACCACAATTGACAGAAGAGGGGAAACTTCCTATAATAAAAGCATCTTTGGGGGCTCCCGCAGAAGCGCACAGCCTTGTTCTCACACACCCGGAGGAGGAAAAAATTCATGCGCAGATTTGACGGCGTTATATTTGATCTGGACGGAACCCTTCTGGATTCCGTAGGCCTTTGGGCGGAAATTGACCGGGAATTCCTTGGAAGTTACGGTCTTTCTGTCCCTGCTGATTATATGGACGCTGTTATGTCCCTCACTTTTCGGGAAACGGCGGAATACACTATCCGCCGTTTTGGCCTGCAGGATTCACCCGAAACCCTTATGACCCGTTGGACACAAATGGCGCAGGATGCGTATGCCAATACCATTCCTCTAAAACCGGGGGCAAAGGAACTTCTTGCTTTTCTAAAGAAGGAAGGACTCCGAATCGGCCTTGCCACCGCCTGTCTGGAGGACTTATATACCCCTGCCTTAAAAAGGCACGGCATATACGATGGGTTCGATGCTTTTATCACGACCCGGGAAGCAGGAAGCGGCAAAGAAAACCCCGCCATTTATAGCATGGCTGCCCAAAAGCTTGGAATTTTACCGTCGCGCTGCCTTGTTTTCGAAGATATATATTCCTGCTGCTGCAGCGCTAAACAGGCAGGAATGGCTGTCTTTGGGGTCTACGATTCCCACGCAGCCTGCGACCGCTCCAGAATGGAGGCTCTCTGTGACCGATATTGCCTGAGCCTTTCGGAGCTTCTTCCTCATACGGAATGGCTGTATACCCAGGAGACGGAAAAAGCTGCGCCCGCCCCAAAAGGCTGACCGGCATCTCACCGTCTCCAGCCGCCTAAGGGCGGCTTCTTTTCTATTTTCTCACTTCTGCCGAAAAATCCTTTTCCCGCAGCCTTTATGTAAACTTTTCCGGGAGGCGACATATTTGTATTATGAACATTCCGTTTTGAATCGGGGCTTCGCAGAAATCAATCCTATCACATATGGGGCCGAGCGCTGCGCGCCAGGCCACGCTGTGCGCAGCACAAGGAATTTTTATCTGATACATTGCATTTTTTCCGGAAAGGGAGTCTTTGAACGGGAAGGGATTTCCTATTCCCTGGAAAAAAACAGTCTTTTTCTCATTCGGCCGGGGGAAACTACCTTCTACTGTGCAGACAGGGAATCCCCCTGGGAATACGCCTGGATTGGCTTTGAAGGGCGCCTTTGCCCGGAACTTCTGGAAGCCACCGTATTTTCCGGCAACCGCTGCACCGTCTATATGCCCCAGGTCCTGCGGATCTTCGACGAAATACGCAGAACTCCCGACCTGCGCCCTTCTACAGAGCTGCTCCTTTGCTCCTTTGTATTTCAACTGATGGCGCTTTTGCAGAAAGATCCCCCTGCGGCTCTCAGCAGGCCGGAGGAATATGCCGTGCGCACGGCGGACTTTATCCGCGCCAATTATACCAATCCTGTTTCCATAGAGGGCATTGCGCAGATTCTGGGAATCGACCGGCGCTACCTGTGCCGTATTTTCACTCAAAAATATGGCTGCCCACCTAAAGATTATCTGATCCGCGTCCGGCTGCAAAGAGCTGCTGAACTGCTTTCCGATACGGATTGTTCCGTAAGGGAAGCGGCCAGGGCTGCGGGCTATGAAGATATGTACACCTTTTCCAAAATGTTTAAAAAGAAATACGGTCTAAGCCCCATGCAGTATAAAGCGGGGAAAAAGGAGGCCGTCCCAGGAGGCATTACACATGACAACTTTTAGCACAGATTTGGAAACCACTGCCAAAAACCATAGGAAAATCAGCTCCATCCCTGAAAACGCTCTGACCCATGGAGGAAAATTCCACGCGGATGATGTGTTTTCAGGAGCGTTTCTTTCCATTCTTCGCCCCGATATTCAAATCAAGCGGGCTTTCAAAGTGCCGGAAAACTATGAAGGCCTTGTTTTTGACTTAGGCTGGGGAGCCTTCGATCATCATCAGCAGGGAGCCCCTGTCCGGGATAACGGCGTTCCCTACGCGGCTTTTGGTCTGCTTTGGCGGGAATTCGGTGAAGAATTTCTTCTGAAAAACTGCGGGCACGAAAACGCTGAAAGGGAATTTCTTCGTTTCGACGAACAATTTGTGCAGCCTCTGGATCTGGACGACAACACTGGCTGCGGTTCTGAGCTGGCTTCTGCCATAGGGGACTTTAACCCTGCCTGGGACAGCAGCGCCGATCCGGATACCTGTTATGGGGAAGCATTAGTCTTTGCGAAAACACTGCTTGAAAAGCACTTTGAAAATGTATTTGCCACTGTTCGCGCGTCGGATTCTGTTCGGAAAGCGCTCAGCCATATAGAAGACCATGTGGTAGTTCTTCCCTTCTATTGCCCTTGGAAGCAGGTATTGGCTGGCACGGATGCATGGTTTGTGGTATATCCCTCCCAACGGGGCGGCTTTGGAGCCCAAACCGTACCTTCTCATCATGGAGAAGGGGGCTCTCCCTACGATTTCCCCCAGGCCTGGGCAGGAAAATCCGCGGAAGAACTTATGGCTCTTACAGGCCTTCAAACCATCCGTTTTTGCCATAACAACCGGTTTCTCACCACGGCCGATACACAGGAAGATGCCATTTCCGCCTGCCGTCTAGCCATAGAGGCCGGCGAAAAGAAAGACACGCCGTAAACCCTAAACAGCTTGCAGATCGATTCCGTTTTCGTATTGCGCCTGCTGCCAATATATCGACGAGATCCAGAAAAAAAGAAAAGTTTTTATGAGGAGGAAGTATATGCGTAGAAAAGACCGGGAAGTATCCCCTGAAAGGGCCTGGGAAATCGTGGATTCCTGCCCCTTTGCAACTATGTCCATTCTGGATGAAGAGGGAAAGCCTTACGGTGTACCTGTTTCCATCGCTAGGGATGGGGAAATTTTGTATTTTCACGCAGCGCTGGAGGGCCGCAAAATAGACTGCCTTAAAAAGAATCCCTATGTGAGCGTATCCTGTGTAGCAAAAGCAGAAAACGCCCAGGATGATTTCACCGTCTATTATGCTTCCGCCATTCTGGAAGGCCGAGCGGAAGAGATTACCGAAAAGGAACAGAAGCTTCACGGCCTGGAGCTTTTATGCCGGAAATATATGCCCCATCTTATGGGCGGTTTCCAAAAATACGCGGAAAAATATCTGCCCTATACAGGCGTTTGGAAAATATCCGTCCTTTCCATCAGCGGAAAAGAACACAAACCGAAGGTGTAGCATTCCGCATCTTTTTAAAAGAGTGTTTGGAGAAAATCCGAAACAATGGTTGGCAAAAAGAACCGTGGGTCAAAACGCTCTGCGTTTTTTGATTCCACGGTTCTTTTCCTTACTGGCTAAAACCAATCTGTTTTCTTATTTAATCTGCAATATATTTACGGAGTGGGGTTTCACGGTTATTTCCATACCGTTCTGGAACATGCATAGATCTTCTTTTTCAATGTTGACCTCCGTATGACCCACATCGTTATAGGAATCCTTGCTGGTTCCACTGATACCGTATAGAACCGCTGTTTTGAAATTCCCTGGGATAGAAAGGCTCAATTTCTGCTCATTCTCAGGATCTTTATTCACCAGCGCCAGCGCCATTCCCTCTCTATCCGACCATTTAGTCGCCAATATATCCAGCGCCGCCACTTCCAGTTCGGAACCATTTTTGTGGGAAACCCGGAGCAGAGGATTCGTATCCTGCCAGCAATCCACAACCGTATCCCCCAGATAGTTCACATACAGATCAAACACATGATAGGTTGTCCGCAGGACGATTCCTTCCGGATACGTATAGATGCATCCTCTTGTATTCACAATAGGCGCAAAATTGGCCATACCCACAATATCGCAATTACGGTTCATGGCATTTAGGAAACAGGCGGTAAACACAGCGTCCGCCATGGTGTATTGGCTGTTGTCGTCGTTTTTATTTCGAGGTGTGATATATTCATCTTTATGGACTCCCTGACGAATCGTATGTACGTTGGGATGATGCCAGCTTCTTAGATTCCATTCGTCAAAAGCTATTTTTATTTTTTTCTCCAGTTTCATGGCTGTCAATAAACCGCGAACTTCTTGCACCGAATGGTCGATTCCGCTGGTATACGCCATGCACTGCTCATAATCCGCCAATTCGTTAACCTGGGGAACCATATCCCAATATTCATGTATAGAGATCCAATCCAGGAATTCCCCGCAGTTTCGGAGCAAATGGATGTTCCAATCCAGATCCGTTAAAGCCGCGGCAGTCAATTCCGTCTCGGGATCCACATGCTTAATCATCTTAGCGGATTCCTTTACAAGACGGCCCCATTCCTCTGCGGATTTGGCGCCGATTTCCCAGAAACCGTAATTTTCATTTCCTATACTCCAATATTTAACCTTATGGGGTTTGGGATAACCATTTCGGATTCTCCACTTGGCATAATACCCTTCGTTTTCCAGATTACAGTATTCCACCCAATTGCTCATTTCCTCTGCCGTACCCGTGCCGGCGTTGGTGCAGATATAGGGCTCGCATCCGATCTTTCTGCACATACGGATATATTCGTCCGTCCCGAAGGTGTTAGGATCCTCTACCCGCCAAGCTTTATCGAAAAGAGGCCTTCTTTCCTTTCCCACACCATCCTCCCAATGGTAGGAGGATACAAAGCAGCCCCCGGGCCAGCGGAGAACCGGAACGCGAATCTTTCGCATAGCCTCCAGCACATCTTTCCGCAATCCATCCTCATCCGCAAAAGGGGAAGAAGGATCATATACACCCCCATAGATCTGGCGGTGAAAATGTTCAATAAAATGCCCATACAGCATAGGGCTTCTCACACCTATAACTCTTTCCGGGTCTATTTTTACTTTCATATACAACACACCTTTCCTCCGTTGGTATTACCGGTATAGGTGCATTATAGCAAGGGAACAGGGAATTCTCTATTCAATATCTCAGATAATTATTATTTTTCTCAGCTCATATTTGACCAAACTTTTCTCTGTATTCTCCCGGCGTCATTTGAAGATATTTCTTAAAGCTACTGGCAAAATGGCTTTGCGAGCTGAAATCTAAATATTCGGCAATTTCGTTTATGGAATATTGAGAATACCGCAGAAGGTTTTCGCTCTGGCGGATCTTTTCCCTCAAGGTATACTGCCGGATCGAAATTCCTTCCTCCCGGCTAAACACAGTGGAGAGATAATTGGGATGTACCCCCAGCTTTTTTGCTATGTCCGTTACTCGGATAGGACTGTGCAGATGTTTAAAAATATAATCTCTGGTTTGTTCCACCAGAAGGTTTCTTCCCAATTGGGACTTTGCGGCCACCTGCCGGGAAAAATCGTCTTCCGCCCGCTGGGCTATGGCATCCGCGCTATAGATGTCTTTCGCTTCTTCCGTAAGAAGGATATAGCCATCAGCCATGGAAAAAGCAAGCTCAGGCAGAAGCCCTCCGCGTATGGCCGCTCTGGAAGCCAGAACAATTGCAATTATGGCAAGATTTTTAGCCTGCCGCAGAGGATCCTCCGCCACTTTTCCGTATTCGCCTACCCATATCTCATTCCGGCATTTTTCCAGTTCTTTTCCGTTTCCATTCTGAATGGCTTCCAGCTTCCGCAATTCATGGTCATAGGGATTATGCGGGGTTTCCGTTTCCTGGTGGTGAAACACCCTTCCGTTAATGGATACGCCGGATTTTCTTTCGATTTCTGTATCTTCCCTGTTTTCTTCAAGGAAATCCCTATAATCCGGTTCTTTTCCCGTCAGCAAATGAAACAATAGCAGCATGCCACTGGAAAACGTTCCTAAATTACAATATGGGATCTTATAGGATCCGTCTCCCTGCAAATGATGCTGTGCAATCATATATTCACACAATCCCTCGTTATCGGTTGTAATACGCACGGGGCCGGCCAAAAATATTTCTCCGTTCTCCAACCTCAAAAGTCCATAGTATATATACCCTTTTTCGCAAAACAGATCCGGAATACCCTTGGGTTTCCGGTTTAAAACCTTTTGCAGAAACACCTGGTCTCTCCGAAAAGGATCAAATTCCCCGGGAAGATTTCCATATGCTTCTATAATTTCTCCATCCGGCCCCAGCCTTCGTATTTCGGCATGCAGAACCTGCACCATCTGCCTGCAGGCATATGTAATATTCATTTTCTCTCTCCTCTAAAAACACCACACCATATTTTTCTAAATAAATTGTAACATGTATCCTCTGAAGAAACTACCGAAACAGTATCATTTTTAGATGCAAAAAGCGGAGGACCTCCTGCTCATCCAGGGGTTCTCCGCTTGCATAGCGCATTTTATAAACTTTTTCAGGCTTTCTTTATAAAGCTATTTCCGCATACAGGGCAGGTGATCTGAATTTTCTTTCCTCTTCTGGGAACACGCAGCGTGTTCTTGCACTTGGGGCATTTATAATATTTGTGCTCTTTATCCCTGGAACGAAAAGCTTTGCCCGTAAAGAAATTTTTCAGCATTCTCCAGAAGGCAAGGAATTTTTCATTCTCCCTGCGGCGGGCATAAATATTTTTTGAAAACATCCGGAAAAAGCTCCAGAAAAGCAGCAGAAGAGAAAGCCAGGCCAAAATGGGCCACCAAAATATCTGCGCCAGGATATATAAAATCATATAGAGGATCAGAATAGCAAAGGATAAAGCATCGCTTCCATATCTTCCATACATTACCCTTTGCAGCCACATTCCAAAACGCGAAAAAAAGCTCATTCTATTTTTGCATCCTTTCTGAACCGTATGCAATGCAGCTTCCCGCCCCCTATAGCCCGGCCTGCTCAGAGAACCTATTCTCAAAACAAGCAGAAACGATACTCTGCAATATTTCCGGTTATCCTATCGGTTACTATACCGCTCTTCCGTATGCAGCGGGTGAACGGAGTGTAAACAATTTCTGAATTTCCCAAAAAGGGATCTGCATAGGCCGGATGCTTATTTAGCCAATTTGTCAAAGAGAGCGGTAAGCTCCCCTATTTTTTCCGCGCGCATTTCCTCATTGCCGGAGGAAAAAGCTTCCGACACACAACACTGCAAATGCGCTTTTATAATTTCCTGCTCTGCCCGGCGCAGAACCGCCTGGGCCGCCAGAATCTGGTTTAAAACATCCATGCAATAGGTATCGTTTTCGATCATACGCAGGACGCCGTCCATCTGGCCTCTGGCTGTTTTAATCAGCCGGGTAACCGATTCGTTATCCGCCTTCATCGAAGCTTTTCCCCTTCCTTATCCGTCGATGGATACCACTTCATATCCGGCGTCCGTAACGGCTTTTGTCAGCATTTCATCGCTCACCGCCTGAGAAATTTCCACTACAGCGCATTTTTTCTCCAAATCCACTTTGGCCGTTACCCCGGGTAACGCGTTTAAAGCCTTTTCAACCCTGCCGGAGCAATGGGCGCACATCATTCCTTCAATATGAATTGTCTTTTTGAACATAACTGCATCGTCTCCTTTTTTGTTTTCATTCCTATTGGCATTTTCCGCCTCCGTTGGCTGAAGCTCGGAAAAATAGGGATTGCTTTTATTTAATTCTTCGGTATCTACTGTTTTCTCCAATATGCAGGCGTCACAGTTTCCCGAATTCCCGCTGGTTTCAACGGTTATGGGTTCTTCTTCCTGGGTATGGAACCGAGGCTTAAAAAACCGCAGCCGCAAAGCATTGCTTACCACAAACACGGAGCTAAAACTCATAGCCGCCGCAGCAAACATAGGATTCAGACGAATCTGGAAAAGCGGATATAGAACACCGGCCGCCAGAGGAATCCCCAATACGTTATAGAAAAATGCCCAGAAAAGATTTTCCTTAATATTGCGGATCACCGAGCGTCCCAACTGGATTGCGGAAGGCACATCCATCAGGTCGTTATGCATGAGGACAACATCTGCCGACTCGATGGCTACATCTGTACCCGCGCCTACAGCGATTCCCAGATCTGCCCGCGCCAGAGAAGGCGCGTCGTTGATCCCATCTCCTACCATAGCCACCTTGCGGCCTTCCCCCTGCAACCGCCGGATCTCCTTTTCCTTGTCCCCAGGAAAAAGCTCCGCGGAAACAGCCGTAAGCCCCAATTCTTTTCGGACAGCCTCTGCCGTGCGCCGGTTATCTCCTGTCAGCATAATCACATCCAGCCCCAGAGCTTTCATTTCCTGAATAGCCCGGCGGCTGCCGGGTTTCAAAACATCCGCCAACGCCAGCATCCCCAGAAGCTTTCCGTCCGCCGCGAAATACAAAGGGGTTTTGCCCGAGGAAGCCATCCGTTCTTCTGTTTCCTGAAAACCGGAAAGAGAAATACCTTCCTCTTGCATCATAGGGGCATTGCCCGCTATAACCCGCTTTCCATCCACAACAGCGGAAATTCCTCTTCCTTCTGTAGCTTTAAACTCCTTTGGGTCCCAAAACAAGCCGCCGTTTTTCTCCGCCCAGCGCACCACTGCTTTGGCTAAAGGATGCTCAGAAAGCTTTTCCAGCGATCCTGCCAGAGACATAAACGTCTCTTGGGTTACATCGGGAGAAAGAAAGCTATCCGTAACTTCGGGAGTCCCCTGGGTTATGGTTCCCGTTTTATCCAGAACCACCGTATCTATCTGGTGAGCCGTTTCCAGACTTTCCGCCGATTTAAAAAGAATACCTTTTTCCGCGCCTCGTCCTGTTCCCACCATAATAGCGGTAGGCGTTGCCAGTCCCAAAGCGCAGGGGCAGGAAATAACCAAAACCGAAATGCCGAAAGAAAGAGCCGTTTCCAAAGAACTCCCTGCCAGGAGCCATATGGCCATGGTGAGAACCGCCAGGGAAATCACCACCGGCACAAATACCGCGCTGACCTTATCCGCCAATCTGGCTATGGGCGCTTTGGAGCTTGTGGCATCTTCCACAAGCTGAATGATCTGGGCAAGAGTGGTGTCGCTTCCTACACGTTCCGCCTGCATTTTCATCCATCCGGAACGGTTTATGGTAGCGCCGGTCACTCCATCGCCGGGCTTCTTCTCAACAGGGAGACTTTCTCCTGTAACGGCGGATTCATCCACCGCGCAGGAACCTTCCAGCACTTTTCCGTCTGTGGGAATACTCATACCGGGTTTTACCACCAATATATCCCCAACCTGGATTTCTTCAGCGGGGATTTCCACTTCCCGGTCGCCTTCCATGCGGAGAGCTGTCCGAGGAGCCAAATCCATCAACCGGTTTACAGCTTCCGAGGTTTTCCCTTTGGATCGGGATTCCAGATATTTACCCACTGTAATCAATGTGAGAATGGTACCCGCCGATTCAAAATACAAATCCATAGCATACCGATGGGAGAGCTCCAGATTTCCATGGCCCAATGCCCATCCGATTATAAACATCGCAGCTATGCCGTAAAGAAGGGCAGCGCCGGAGCCTACGGCAATCAGCGTATCCATAGTGGGCGCCCGGTGCAGAAGGGATTTGAATCCTCTGCTAAAATAACTCCTATTCAAATACAAAATAGGCAGCAAAAGCAAAAACTGTGTGAAGGCCAGAACCATGGCGTTTTCATCCCCATGGAAAACCGTCGGCAAAGGGAACCCCATCATGTGGCCCATGGATACATACATGAGCAAGAGCAAAAATACTACGGAAAGAATAAGACGGCGGCGCATTTCCTTTGCCCGGGAAACAGCCTCTTGGGCCGGATTTCCCGCATGGGCCGTTTTTACCTCGTTCCCTGAATTTTCCTGAGCAGCACCATAGCCTGCTTCTTCCACAGAATGAATAATTGTTTCCGGGGAACAGGTTGTATCGTCATATTCCACTACCATGGAATTTTGAAGCAGATTGACCTGCACATTTGAAACGCCTTGGCAAGCTTTTACCGCTTTTTCTACATGGCTGCTGCAGGCGCTGCAGGTCATACCGGTAACAGAATACCTCTCTTTCATGGTTTCCTCCCTCCAAATCATCGTATATACACCCCCAGGGGGAGGGGGTGTATATATACTATATCCTTTTCCGCTTTCCTTGTCAAGAGACTCTGCCATTCAAACTGTTTTAAAATATATTCCAATATACTTTTACAAAAACAACATAAAATTACGCATCAAATGGAAAAAGCGCCATATTTTTAAAAAATCAAATACTCCCATGTGCCGCCATTCATCTAAAGAATACAAATAGTTTGTCTGTATTTCTTCTTATCGATTCTTATTTTACTCATAAACCGGCATCATACAGGAAACAATATGAAAAAAAGAAAGGAAGGTATAAACCACATGGCAGAAACAACATCGAACACAAAGCAGGATTTTGTCAGCCGCAGAGAAATTCTGCAGGAAATCGACCGCCGCATCGGCCTTCTCAAGGAGCATGAAAACGATGCTATTGCCATTACGGGCAACCAATATGCCGAATTGAACCGAGCTTTAAGCAAGGTTATTGGCGTGCCTTTGATGGGTGAGCTCACCAGCATGAAGGAATATATAGAAAAATTATAAAAGGCGGATCTGTCTGCCTTTCTGGAAAGGAGCCATACTATGGCAAGTGAATTTATGAAGAACATCCGTGAAAATCCGTATTTTCAGACGCTTCCGCCGGCCCTGCAGGAAAATATTATTCAGTCCGGAGCACCTATGGCCAATGAACAGGATCTCCGCAATATAGCGGAAACGTATTTAAAAAAGCACTCCATTCAGATGGAAAAGTGAAAACAAATGCAAACGAAAAAGACAGGAAAAGAAGGCTCTTAAGAGCCTTCTTTTCCTGTCTTTTTCCTTGTTTTATATATACCGTCATGCTACAATACAAATGGAAATTTTTATAAAAAACGGTCCTTTTTTGGGGATACCGGCTGAAGGAAAGAGATGATTTTTTTGAAACTCAACACAAAACGGACATTTTTTGTCGGACTCGCATTTCTCTCTATCTGCGCTTTCTGGCAGGTTTATGATTCCATTATTCCTTTGATATTGAAAAACACCTTTCAAATCGGGGACACCATTTCCGGCGGCATTATGGCGTTGGATAATATTCTGGCCCTGTTTATGCTTCCCCTCTTTGGCACCCTTTCCGACCGGGTAAATACACCTCTTGGAAAACGAACGCCTTTTATTATAGGCGGAACAGCCGGAGCTGTTCTCTCTATGCTCTTGATCCCCATTGCAGACGATATTGGTTCCCTCCCCCTCTTTGTTACCGCTCTCCTTTTCACGCTGATTTGTATGGCTACATACCGTTCACCTGCTGTGGCTCTTATGCCGGATGTAACACCGAAGCCTCTGCGCTCAAAAGCCAATGCTGTCATAAATCTTATGGGAGCTGTAGGCGGAATGCTGACCTTGCTGCTGGTAGCTGTTCTTGTGCCAAAAACGGAAGGAATAAAACCCGATTACTTGCCGCTTTTTGCCGCTACCGCCGTAATTATGGCTCTTTCCGTAATCATACTGGTTTGGAAAATCAAAGAAAAGAAACTGGCTGAAGAAAACGCTGCCCTTATGGAAGAAAAAGAAGATGCCTCTGCCCAAGAAGAAGAGACAGAAAAAGAATCTGCTTTCACCGTTAAAAAAGAGTCTTTGCCCAAAGATGTAAAGAAAAGCTTAGCTTTTCTTCTTCTCTCCGTAGCCTTCTGGTTTATGGGGTATAATGCCGTTACCACCGCTTTTTCTAAATATGCTCAAAGCTATTGGAAGCTGGAAGGCGGCGAATTTGCATATTCTCTTTTGATCGGCACGGGAGCCGCCATTCTTTCCTATATTCCTGTAGGAATGATCGCCACAAAGATCGGCAGGAAAAAAACTATTCTTTTCGGTGTGGCCCTGCTGGGAATTCTTTTCACGGCAGCTACCTTCTTTATCACTTTTCATCCCATTATCAATGTTATGTTTGCCCTAGTAGGAATTGCTTGGGCTGCAATCAATGTGAATTCCTATCCCATGGTTGTGGAAATGGGAAAAGGCAGCGATGTGGGAAAATTTACAGGCTTCTATTATACCTTTTCTATGGCTGCTCAGATTGTTACCCCCATCCTTTCCGGTTTCCTTTTGGAGCATGTGGGATACTATACGCTCTTCCCTTATGCGGCTATATTCGTAATTCTGGCTTTCATCACCATGCTGTTTGTAAAACATGGAGATAGCCGCCCTGCCCCTGCCAAAACCAAACTGGAAGCCTTTGACACCCCGGACTGATTTCAGAAAGGAGGTTTACCGCTTCGATGATCGTTTTTCTCCTATGTGCTGGATGTATATGCCTATTGATTCTTCTGTATCTGTTTCTAATTGCCCCCAGATTGTTCCGAAAACCAAATATGGCTCCTCTTCTCTCTTCTCGGTACGCCCATAGAGGCCTTCACGGAAAAACGACCGGTTTCCCGGAAAATTCCCTGGGAGCTTTTCGGCTTGCCGTTGAAAAGGGTTACGGCATTGAACTGGACGTTCACCTTACAAAAGATGGGCGCCTTGCCGTTATGCACGATGAAAGCCTCAAACGCACCTGCGGCGTGGAAAAGAATATCGGCGATCTTACTCTTGAGGAGCTTTCTTCTTACCGATTGGAAGGTACGGAGGAACCCATTCCCTCTCTGGAACAGGTTCTGGAACTGGTTAACGGTAAAGTCCCCCTTATTGTGGAGTTAAAACCTACTTCTTCCAATATTCAGTCTCTTGCCCGTGCGGTAACAGCTCTTCTTTCTTCGTATACTGGCGAGTATTGTATTGAATCCTTCGATCCCCGTATTCTTATGTGGTATAAACGCCATTTTCCAGCCTGCATACGCGGTCAGTTATCTATGGATTTCCGTAAAAGAGATGGGCTTTCGTTCCCTATCCGTTTTGTCTTGCGCAATTTGCTGACGAATTGTCTAACCAGGCCCGATTTCATCGCCTATCGATATGAAGACAGGAATAAACTCTCTCCCCGTTTACTGCGCAAACTTTTTCATTGCCAGGAATTCAGCTGGACTGTTATCTCCTTTTCCCAGCAAAAGACCGCGGAAAAAGACGGCGCCCGTATCATATTTGAGCAATACGATCCCGCAGAATCCGAAAAAAAGTAGATTCTGTCCTATCATGCGAAAAAAGCTGTATGCTCCTCCTTCTCACAGGATTGGCATACAGCTTTTTCTTCTATCCTAGCTATCAAGCTATAAAACGGCGATCTGTTTTTATTTTCTTTCCGCAAGAGGCGTATAGGCTCTCCGTTCCGAAATACTCATATACGAGGGGCGAATAATTTTGCCGGAATTGATCTTTTCTTCCATAAGATGAGCGGACCAGCCTGCAATACGAGCCATAGCGAAAAGAGGCGTAAACAGCTCTGTGGGAAGCCCCAGCATATGATATACAAAGCCGCTGTAAAAATCGATATTGGCGCTGACACCTTTATAGATTTTCCTTTCATCTGCTATGACCTTAACAGCCAGACGTTCCACGTTGGAATACAGCGCATATTCCTTCTGCATATTCTTTTCATCGGCCAGCTTATGCACAAAGCTCTTGAATATGTTCGCTCTGGGATCCGAAATGGAATATACAGCGTGCCCCATGCCGTATATCAAGCCCTGGCGGTCAAAGGCCTCTTTATGCAAAAGGGCGCGCAGATACCGCTCCACTTCTTCTTCGTCTTCCCAATCTTTCACATTGGCCTTCATATCCTCAAACATCTGCACTACTTTGATATTAGCGCCGCCATGGCGAGGTCCTTTCAAGGAACCCAAGGCCGCCGCTATAATGGAATACGTATCAGAAGCCGAGGAAGCTACCACATGGGTGGTAAAGGTAGAGTTATTGCCGCCGCCGTGTTCCGCATGCAGCACCAAAGCCAGATCCAGTATTCTGGCTTCCAGTTCTGAATATTTACTGTCAATCCGAAGCATATGCAGAATATTTTCGGCTGTAGACAGTTCCGGCCGGGGAGAATGAATGAAAAAGCTGTTATTGAGCCTGTCTGTATCAAAAGCATACGCCTGATAGCCGTAAACCGCCAGCTGCGGGAACAAAGCAATCAATTCGATACATTGCCGCATCATATTGGGCAGAGATGTATCGTTAGCCTTTTCGTCATACGCATACAGTGTAAGGACGCTTCTTGCCAACGTATTCATCATATCCGCCGTAGGCGCCTTCATAATAATATCCCGTACAAAATTAGTGGGAAGGGTTCTATATGTATTCAGAACCACGCGAAAATCAGCAAGCTCCTTTTCTGTGGGAAGTTCACCGAAAAGAAGCAGATATACTACTTCTTCAAATCCAAACCGCTTATCCCGAATGGAACCGGCCACCAGTTCTTCCACATCGTATCCGCGATAAAACAGTTTTCCTTCGCAGGGAACGGTTTTTCCATCCACAACTTTAGAGGACTGGATCTCAGAAATTTCGGTGAGACCTGTAAGAACGCCTTTGCCGTTTAAATCCCGCAGGCCGCGCTTCACATCATATTTTGCATATAAGCTAGGGTCGATCTCACTGTGTTCCTGGCACAAAGCCGCATACTGCATCATTTCTGGCGTAATCTCAAAAAAATCTCTGCTGTCTGTTTTTGCCATCTCACATTCTCCTTTTCCCAATAGGTCTTGCGGCTCTGTCCATGCACGCTCCACCGGCGGCACGCTCTTTCCGCATCTTATCCCGTAATATATTAACATTTAATATTATAACGTAAAAATGCGTGTTTTTACAATGTTGAAATGTGAACCTCCTGTTAATTTTCTATATAATTATGTAATTATTGTTAATTACGGGCTTATATTTGCATGGTATCTCTCTATAACACATAAAATTCACGCTCTTTAAAGGGCGTAAATTTTTCCCTGTATCGTCCAGCCAAAAACATACTATATAAACGAAAAATGTAATTTATTTTCCGTTCCCTTCGTTTTCTCGCAATCCAAATGCTATGCAAAAGAATCCGGCTCACACGTTTAATGCAACAGAAAAGGAGCAGTATACCGCAGACATTGCCGCCGTATACTGCTCCCGCACACTGTCAGGATACTTTTATGCCGTTATATCTTCGCATTCACCGGCATATAATCTGCCATCTTCTGCACAGGCTTCCAAACCACAAGGGCGATGCCGTAATCCACCATACTGTGAACAACCGTGCCGAATCCTACCAGCACCATAACGGAAAGGAAATATCCCTGCTCATAATAGAGCTGGCTCATATTACTTCCTGCCGTATAGAAGAACGTGACAACCACAACTTCCATTACCGCATGTATGATAGCCATAATAAGGCCAAACAGCACACAAGAAACGGGATGCTGCAAAGTATCTCTTTTTTTATCCAGGTAGAGGGCTCCCAAAACCACAAACACAATTTGGCTCAAAGCCCGAAGTACTACTACAATGGGGAAACCTCCCAGGAAAAATCCCAGCGTTGTGACCAAAGACACACACACCGCTACCGGAAGGGAAATAAACATCGCCATAAATAAGGCCACATGGCTTCCCAAGGTAAAAGAGGCCGGTTCCAAAACAATCTTCAGGGGAGAAAACATAGGAATAACAATTCCCACCGCGCAAAGAAGCGCCGAAACGGTCAGCGTTACCATACTGGAACGATTTTTCATAAAGACCCTCCTAAATACGCCTTACCGGGATTATCAAACCGGTTAAGCTTTATCTGTTCGCCGCATGTTTTAATCGTATTATATACATGTCTTGACACCTGCATATTCTACTATTGGACGGGGAGTAAGTCAAGGGTTTCCGGGTGCTCTTTTCAAAGACCGGCAATCTGATTATGAATTCTGTCTGTTCTTCTGTATTTTTAGAGATTTTTCAAGGAACAGCACGCCCATATATCGCAAAACGGGATATATCTGCTGAAGAGCAGACATATCCCGTTTTATATCGCTTCCGACTTTATTTCCTTTTATTCCAACAGAATACCTTTCTGGGAAAGAGCATCCCGGATCCGTGCAAAAACTTCCCCGGAAGGACAGGATAAAGTATGGAGATGGATCCCATCCGTTAATGCAGAAAGAGGATTTGCCCGGTTTTCCCTTAACTTTTTCAGAAACATATCTGCATCATAACGGGAAAAGATCTGAAGACTGCCCGATATCTGTCCATAAAGCGGATGCTCCACGATTACATCCAAAAGGCCTCCGCCGTTATCTACCACTGCATAAAGCTCCTCCGCCAAATTTTCCTCCGTATGATGGCACGCCACTGTATACACCCGCCGCCCGGAGCCTTCTTTTTCCAAAACATATCCTCTGGGCGTGGCCATTATAGAATGATCCGCCGCCCGAAGAATAGCGATATCCCCCACAATGATCTGGCGGCTTACAGAAAATCGGGCTGCAATAGAACTGGCGCTTACCGGTTCTTCTTTTTCCATGAGAAATTCCAGTATCTTTCTGCGCCGCTCGGCTGTATCCAACTTGCCTTCTGTTTTCTCACATGTACTGTGCATATCTTCACACACCCTTTCCCGAAGTTCTGTGACCGCATTCCCAGATTAATTTTATCTCCGCTCATTTCGAAACCGAAAATATACAATTATCTCTGCTTGGGTTTATCCGGTTTTTCGTCGGTTTCCCGGATCTTTTCCGAAATCTTGTTTTGCCACTGCATAAAAAACCAAAGAAGCACACACTCAGCCGCACACGCTGCAAAAAAAGCATATTCTGTCCATAAAAGAGATTCTCCCATAATTCTTTGGAAAATCGCCAGCAATTCTCCCCCTGCAGCCAGCAAAGAGAACACAAAAGTCAGCACCGTCATCTTCCTGGCCCTATGGAAGGAATGGTCACATTCCTCTCTTGTCAAAATACGTTTGGAAAGGAGAATGGAAACCGTACTTTGCAGCACAAACAACGCAAATAAAGCAGAAAAACCATATGGCAGCATTACATATACAAGATGGCTGCCAGGTGGATTCAAAAAACCAATTCCAATAAGCCATGCTACAGATAACAAACCATATAAACCATACGTTTTTTTCATAGTTTTCCGCTGGTCATTATCAATACTTATTGTATAATATTTACCTACATAAACAAATCGTTTTTTCTTTGACTTTCCCTCTTCCTCCGGAGGAACCATATAGCGCCAATCCTGCCCATATCGGTTCACATGCGTTCATTCCTTTCCCTTTTTCCAATTCTTCTGTGCTCATATCTTCTTTATTGTAGGAGAAAAGTTCTCATTTGTAAAGACCAGCCTGTCTTACCCATAATCTAAAAAAGGAGGGCTTCCTGTGTGGGATAATCCACTGGGAAGCCCTCCTGCTTATTTATTCCGTTTTCTGCAAATCAGAATCTACAATTTTCAGCGAGACTCTTCTATCTTTTTCCTTTTGCAGAATACCACTGCCGCTGCACATACACCCGCCAGCAGCATACCCACTACCATCCATATGGGACTATTTGAGTCTTCACCTGTAGCCGGGGAATCCAAAGGAGTAGATTCATCCGGAATCTCTTCCTCCGGGGGATTCAACGGAGTAGACTCATCCGGAATCTCTTCCTCTGGGGGATTCAACGGAGTAGACTCATCCGGAATCTCTTCCTCCGGGGGATCCAAAGGAGTAGATTCATCCGGAATTTCTTCGGTCTCTTCCTGCCAACCGGCATAGAGAACCGTCCAATTCGCTGTCAACCCGGAAGCAAAATCATATTTTTGTGTACAATCCGCATCTGTATACCAACCTGTAAACGTGTAGCCATCCCGCAGGGGGGAATCCGTAGGTTCGCTGGGAGCGCCGTTGTAGGAAACAGCTGTCTGTGCCTCAGGCATATTGGTTACAGTCTCTTCACCGGCATTGGCATCAAAAGCCACACCAACCAAAGGCGCATATACATTGGCTACCTCCTGGCAATATCCGCTGTATGGATGCTCTTCCCCATATGTGCCTGCATATTTAGCGCAGTCCACACAAGAATACTGCATAACGCCATAAGTGGTTTCGCTTGCCGGATCCGTTACTTTTCCATTGGCCCAATCATATACATGGTGGGAAAGCTGCGCTGTAGTCAGGCTTCCGATCACGGCCGTATCCTTGGCAACAATGCTTTCTTTGCTGAACTCAGCAAAGAGGTCTCCGTCATTATTGCTGTCTCCCACATTTTCCAGATTTCCTCTGGCATAAAAAACGCCCTGCTCATACAGGCCGGGGTTCAGGAACAATGTATGCATGTCCTGCCCATCCAGCTCCACACCGGTAAGCACATCGGAAGTATTGCTCTTTACGATTCCTTTGAGCTCATTCAGATCATATGCTACAAAAGAAGCGCAGTTATTGTTGACAACCTGCCCTTTACGGCCTACTCCGCCCAGCCAGACGGATTCACAGCCGTTTAAAGTGAGGGTATAGCCATTGAGCCATACATCACCGGCGCTATAGCTTAAAAGTCTTTCTCCATTGCAGTCCAGAGAAATTTTTCCTCCTGTAAAAGAGGAATCCTTGCTCTGCAGATACACGCCCGCATAACCATTGTGATGGATATCCAGGATGGTATCGGTCATTTCAAAGCCAATACAGGAGAGTGCATGGCCGCCCCTGTTTCCGTTCATTGTAATGGTGGAATTCTTAACGATCCAGTAACCGCTGTTGCAGGCGCTGCCCCAGTTATCGCTCACATTGACAGTAGAATCGCTTACATGGATATTTATGTTATTAATTGCAAATCCACCGGCTTTGTTGTCGTGGAAATCAACCGTGGAACCATTTTCAACAAAGATTGCATCATATTCCTCTCTATCATCGCCGGAATAAAACGTATTTATATTCCCGCTGGCAGGCTGCATTCCTGTAGCCGTCAAGCTGGAATGGTTCAGCTTCAATACGCTGTCGCCATACATGGCATAGCTCCAGCTTCCGATATTGCCAACCGTGCTGATAGAACTATCCTTAAAGGTTACGCTGCCCTGGCTGCCATACAGCCCCATAAATTGCCCTTCCCAGGCTTTACCTTCCAGCTTGCAATTATTGAGCTGTATATCACCGGAGAAGAAATAGATGGCTGCATCGAATCCGGCGGAAGTGCTCTTGCCGCCATTTTCCGCTAAAAATGTGCAATCGTTAAAAATTACATTCTGCCCAATCCAAAGCTTTGTGACCACTTCGCCGTTCTTATAGGAGATACCGTTCTGGTTTCCGCTGATTTTAACAGTTTTGCCGGAAAGATTAAACACACAGTTATCAAATACAATAGGGGTATCGGCTGTACCGGCTATCATAACCGTCTTTCCTTCTCCGATATCGTATACTGTATCTGCGGCGTCTTTCTGGACGATATTCACCCCGTCTGCAAGTATGGCGCTGGTTCTATCGTTCCCTTGGGCCGAAACAACCCCTCCAAAAGCGGAAAGAGCCAAAACAGCTGACAAGGAAAACGATATCACTTTTTTCAGCAGCTTTTTCATATTGACGTTAATCCCTTTCTCTGCGTATTGCCTTCTGGTATCCATACGGAAACATCCTGCACCCATTAAAACATCCCACATATCTCGGTCTGTCACCGCACTATATCCATAAAGGTTATTTTTAGTATATTCTGTGATGGTCACAAAACAGTCACAAAATTTCCGGAAATAAGAATTTTTTATAGAAATCCCCTGTGTGTTCTCTTTCACACAGGGGATTATCCATATTTTCAATTGAAAAAGCTGCATAATACGCTTCAAAAGCAGCCGGAAATTATCCCGGCACGCTCTTCCTCTTTTCCTTACTGCAAAGCAGAGCGGTCGAAAGCATCCAGATATTCTCGGGCCGCAGCGGATATATCACGCAGAGCTTTCTCTCCAAACGGCGAAGACAATCCCGCTGTTTGCACAAGCTCCCGATAGGTCTGTGTTCCTGCTTTTTTCACAAGCCGCATATAGCGTTCCCAAGCATCCTTCCGGTCTTTCTGGATCAACGCCCAGAATTGCAGGGCAACAGACTGGGCCAGGCAGTAATCAATATAGTAGAAAGGATCCTCATAAATATGATGCTGCCGCTGCCAACCCCGGCCATCCCCGTAAAAAGGAAGGCCTTCCAGTTTCAGCCAGGGGCGGTATTCTTCTTCCAGTTTTCTCCAAGCCTCGTGGCGTTCTTCCGGCTTCATTTCCGGATGCTCATACATAATATGCTGAAAATGATCCACCATGCTGCCGTATGGGATAAATGTAATGGCGTCTGCCAGATGTCCATAATGGAATTTTTCCGTATCTTTTCCAAAGAAACCTTCCGCCCAATCCCAGGCAAAAAACTCCATGGACATGGAATGGATTTCGCATGCCTCCAGTGTGGGGGATTGATTTTCCAGGGGAACAATATCTTTAGCCATATAGGCTGCAAACGCATGGCCGGCTTCGTGGGTGATAACCTCCACGTCCCCGGAAGTGCCGTTAAAATTGGCGAAAATAAACGGCGCTTTATACTTAGGCAAAGAGATGCAATATCCGCCGCCTGCTTTTCCTTTACGGCTCAATACGTCCAGGAGTTCATTCTCATAGAGGAAATCAATAAACTCCGCTGTTTCGGAGGACATTTCACGATACATTTTCCGGCCATGAGCCAGAATTTCCTCGGGAGTGCCGAAAGGTTTAGCGTTTCCGCTCCGGTATTTCAGCGCTTCATCCCAAAAAGACAGCGGATAGGGTGTATGATTCCGGCGAGCTTGTTCTTTTTCAAGGGAATCCGCCACAGGAACCAAGTATTTGCGCACAGCGTCCCGGAAGTCTTTCACATCCTCCGCTGTATAGCAGTTGCGCATCATGCGGTAATATCCCAGCTCTACATAATTTTTGTAGCCCATCTTTTTGGCCATTTTATCCCGGACTTTTACCAGCTTATCATAGATGGTATCCAGCTCTTCCCCATGTTCCATATAAAAGGCGCCTTCCGCTTTCCAGGCGGCTTCCCGTACCGTATCATCCGGGGATTGTTTAAAAGGCGTCATCTGGGGAAGGGTTCTCTTTTCTCCCTGAAAATCGATCTGGGCAGAAGCAATCAGTTTTGCATACGCCGAGGTCAGGCTGTTTTCCTCCTGAATTTCCGGGATAATCTCCGGCGAAAAAGCTTTCAGACTGATTTCCGCATTTTGGAAAAGAAGGGAACCGAATTCCCCTTCAAATTCCTTGCGATAAGGCGTTTTGAGAAGCTCTTTTGTAAATTTTTGTGAAAATTCCTGCAGCATAGGGTTGGCAGAATCCCAATACTCGTTTTCCTTATCGTAAAATGCATCCGTAGTGTCTATAGAATGGCGGATATATACCAAAGCATATTGGGTCTCGATTTCCGTATCCAGCTTCTGCTGCTCCATAAAGGCTGCCCGGGCTTCTTCATAAGAAGAAGCTTCTGCCAAAGCCTTCCGAATTTCTTCCGAACGCTGAGCGGCTTCCTCTACTTCCACTCGCCTATACGGCATCTCACTAAATTTCATCCGTATTCCTCCTGTCTATTCTCAGCCTCTATCTTCCATCAGGCGAAGAGATAGAGGCCATTTTTATTGCATATACATATCTTGGTTTCATTCAACCATAGCACATTCTGGAAAATCCGTCAACGCCTTGCGGGTGAAAATGGAATTGCACGCCGAATCCTGCCGCCCCATTGACTTTTCCGAGGCAGCTCACTATAATGTGAGACGGTGGCAGAAAGCTGCTGCCGGGATACCAAATCAAGCATAAAGAAAAGGAGATATCTTCTGCTTTCTCACCTGCAGCGTTTGCATATCTTTTTTAGCTTCCTTTTCTAGTATTCCAAATTCATCCAACATCTATGTACGGGAGGCATCAGCTATGACAAATCTGGGTTACTACAACGGAAAATACGGGCCTCTTGAGGAAATGACCATCCCCATGAACGACCGAGTCAGCTACTTCGGAGATGGAGTATACGACGCTACATATACGGCCAACCATGTAATCTTTGCGTTGGACGAACATGTGGACCGCCTTTTCCGCAGTATGGAAATGATCCGGATCCAACCGGATAAAACCAAAGAAGAGGTTAAAGAACTGCTGAAGGACATGGTCCGCAAAGTGGACAGCCCGGATCAGTTCGTCTATATTCAGGTCACAAGGGGAACCGCCCCCAGAGCGCACGTTTTCCCCGAAAACACAAAACCCAACTGGTGGATCACCCTTACACCCGGAAAGCTTTACGATGTGAGCCGTCCGATCTCCTGTATCACAAAGGAAGACACAAGGTATTTTCACTGCAATATAAAAACCCTCAACCTTCTGCCCAGTGTTCTTGCGGCTCAGGAAGCTAAAGAAAAAGGCTGCAAAGAAGCCATCCTTTACCGTTTCGGCCGGGTTACGGAATGTGCACACAGTAATGTGAGCATCCTGAAAGACGGGGTTTTCCAAACGGCTCCTACCGATAATCTGATTCTTCCCGGCATCACCAGAAAGCATCTGATCGAGCTTTGCGGAGACCTTGGAATTCCCGTAAAAGAAACACCATTCAGTGTAAAAGAAATGATGGAAGCGGACGAAATTATTGTTTCCAGCTCCACCATTCACGGCGCCCGGGTAGAAAAAATAGATGGCATACCCGTGGGAGGCAAGGCTCCTGCTCTCATGCAGGCTTTGCAGGATGCTTACCGGGAAAAATTCCGCCGGGAAACATCCCTTTAATGGGGCGGAAATACATACTATAGTATAAAACAAGCGGGGTTCCCTGTTCCGTGCAGTATGCAGGAAAGGGATCCCCTTTCATATTATTTTCAGGTTTTCATCCAATATAAAAGAAAAGCGACCGTATTTCTTTTCTTATTCCCCATGGTGAGGTTCCTCATGCTTTCGTTCCGCAGTCCGGGCGCCTTCTTCAATCCCCTGCGTGCTTTCGGGCAAAAACAGAATTTTAATTGTCATAAACAGAAGCTTCCAATCCAGCATGATGGAATAGTTGCCGATATACATTAAATCCATACGCAGTTTATCGTAGGGCGTTGTATTATACCTGCCCATCACCTGAGCGTAGCCCGTCAGCCCAGCTTTTACCTTCAAACGAAAGCTGAATTCTGGCATGGTTTTTTCATACTCTTTGGCTATTTCAGGCCTTTCCGGGCGAGGCCCCACCAGACTCATATCCCCGAAAAGGATATTGAAGATCTGCGGAAGCTCATCAAAACGTATTTTCCGGATAAATTTTCCTACAGGGGTAATGCGGTCATCATTCTGGCTGGCCAGCCGTGCCTGCCCATCCTTCTCGGCATTGACCACCATACTGCGGAATTTATACACATAAAATTCCCTGCCGTCTTTTGTAAGGCGTTTCTGTTTGTAAAGGACCGGCCCTTTATCATACAGCTTTATAGCCAGCGCCGTAATCAGCATAAACGGAGAGGCAACAATTGCCGCTACGAGCGATACTGCCAGATCCAACCCCCTTTTGACCGCGCGCTGAGTTAAAGTAAGCCCTAAATTTCTGCATACAAATAGCGGTGTATCAAATAAGTCTACCACACCCGCTCCCCGAAGAAGAATATCGGATATTTTGGGAGTTATGTAGACCCTGACAGAATGCTCAAAGCAAAACTTAAGGAGCGTATTCCGATCCTTGGCTGAAATATCACATAATATGACGGATGCATGTTTAAGAATTACCGCTTCTACTTCCTGAACACCGCGGCTGATGGAGATAGCCCTCTTTACCTGGTACTTGTCCTTACGGGAAGAAAGTTTACCCATCAAACTATATGCCAAATCACTGCCATATACCAAAAGCATCTCCCTGGGCGGATACAATTTTGCATAAAGAGCGCTGGAAAGAAATGACCAGACGCAAATCAAAACAGCATCTCCCAAAGTCAAAAACACCATGGGTAAAACCGGCATCAGCTTCCTTGCAATAAGGCTAATCTGCAAATACGTGATAAGATTGGTAAAAAAGATTTCCAGCATGTTGGAATATATAACATCCGAACGCTTTAGATGACCTACCCGTAGCCCTCCATAGATCCGGCTGAATATCAGAAAGAGAATAATGTATACCAAAATCAGAAGCCAGTTTCCTCTTCTAAAAAAAGGATCCTCTATCAAGCCCTTATAGGCTGTATACCAAACATGGGTAAAAAGCACGCTAACTCCCACAAGCAGGATTGCCGACATTCCCAGGGATATAAGCCCTTTATATTTATCCCGCGTATTTTCCATTCAATCACGCCTCCAACACTTGCGGCTTCCATATGGCCGCAAGACCGATCTATTAAAATATTGTGTTATTTGTTTAAAGAATAGAAATCATACAAAATTGTACACACTTAGGCTTATTATATAGAATTCCACAGCTTTCGTCAACCAATGCATTTTAAAACCCATTCTGCGCACTATTTTAGTTTCTGCCATTGACAGAAACCGGGAATCCGCTATACTGATAACAGATAAAACAACCATGGTTTGGAGCATTAAGTTATACTTCATTCAGGCCATAGGAACTTCCATCTACTCTCTAAAAGAGGTGACGACCGAATGCCTACAAATTCTATCCACGCAAATCAGGAGGATCTCTGCAGAGAAACCACTCAAACTGTATATTTTAACGGAAAAATCTATTCTCTCACACATTCGCAGGAATCCCCCAAGGAAGCCATGCTTGTGGAGAAAAACCGCATACTTGCTATTGGTTCTTCGGCAGAAATCCTGCCTCTCGCCAAAAAAGAGGCCAAAAAGATAGATCTTATGGGCGGCTGCGTCCTTCCCGGATTTCAGGACAGTCACTGTCATCTGCTTCATACCGCAATTTTTGAAACAGAATTGGACGTCCACTCCGCTTCTTCCCCGGAAGAAATCATACATATGGGGCGGGAATATATACAAGAAAAGAAAATCCCCGCAGGACAGTGGATCCACATTATCGGCTACGATCAAAACCGATTTCCCGTACCGGTTTTGCCCGACGGTTCTCTGGTAAATGCCATTTCCGACCAGCATCCTATCCTGTTGGAACGGATCTGCGGCCATGTAGGAGCCGCAAACCCGCTGGCTCTTTCCCTTTCCGGCATCACACCGGAAACCCACATACCGGGCGGCTGCGCAGATGTGGGAGCAGACGGCAAGCTGACAGGCGTCCTCCGGGAAAACGCTTTGGGCGCCGTAAGCGCTTGTATCCCAAAACCTACGCCTGACGAAATCCGCCGTCTTCTGGAGGCCATCTCTGAAAAAGCGGCATCTATGGGCATCACTACCGTTCATTCCGACGATCTGAGCTTTTCTTCCCTGGAGACGCTTTTTTCTGTGTGTGAAACCATGGAGAAGAAAGGGACACTTGCCGTGCGTATCTGGGAGGAAGCTCAGGCTCCTCACGAACAGGAACTGCAAGACCTTCTTTCCCTGGGATATCGCACCGGCAGCGGCAGCCTTTTTAAATTGGGAAATATAAAACTATATACGGACGGTTCTTTGGGCGCGCGGACCGCCTTCATGCGGAAACCGTACGAAGGGACGAAAGAACAGGGAATAGCCGTCTATGAGCAGGAGGAACTGGATAGGCTGGTATTTATCGCGCATAGCAGCGGAATGCAGATCGCCTTCCACGCAATTGGGGACGGCGCCCTGGAGCAATGCGTCTCCGCTGTGGAAAAAGCACAATCCGAATCCCAAAAAGATCTTCGCCATCGAATCGTCCACTGCCAGATCGCAGGAGATGACCTTCTGCTACGTATGAAAAAAGCGCATCTCTGCGCGGATATTCAGCCCCCCTTTGTGCCTTCCGACGCACCGCTGGTAGAACCTCTGCTGGGGACGGAGCGGGCAAAATACAGCTATCGCTGGAAAAGCATGCTGCAGATGGGAATTCCTCTTGGCGGCGGCTCTGATAGTCCTGTGGAATCCATGGCTCCCCTGTGGGGAATCCGCTGCGCCGTAACCCGAAAAACAGCGGAAAGTTTTCCACAGGAAGGATGGCACGCGGAGGAAAACCTGAGCGTATACGAAGCTGTTTCCCTCTACACGAAAGGCGGAGCGTACCTTTCCTTTGAGGAAAAGGAAAAAGGGACTCTTGAGCCGGGGAAACTGGCCGATTTTGTTGTTCTCGGGCAGGATATTTTCCATACGCCTCCGGAACAGATCCACAAAATTCCCGTTTGGATGACGGTAATGGATGGAAACATCCGCTATACAGCAAATCCTATATAAAAAAACAATTCGAAATCTCAGGAGGAACGTGTATGAAATTTTTAAATGGGATGTGGCTTGTGAAAGAAGGCGTTGAAATTCTTCGGGCAAAGGAAGCCTATGAAATTTTTTCCAAAGGCGACCGGCTGGAAATCACCGCTCCCACATCCAGGATAGAAAACCGGGGCGTAACTCTGAACCTGCCCGTTATTTCCATAGAGCTCTCATCCCCCAGAAACGACGTAATTCGTATAAAAATGGTCCACCACGCAGGCACCAAAAAAAGAGGACCACACTTCCAGATATCCGAGCAAAAAGCAGATATATCCATTTTGGAGAAGGAAGACCGGGTGATTTATACATCCGGGAATACTTCCGCTCATGTTTTGAAGGGCTCTCCCCTTATCATTGAGTATTATTACAAGGATCGTTTTCTCACCCGTTCCGGCGATTCCCTTACGGGGATAGCGTATATTCGTTCCGGCGGAAAACCCTATATGCGGGAAATGCTCAATCTGAGCGTAGGCGAGAAGGTCTACGGGCTTGGTGAGCAATTCGGCGCTTTCACAAAGAATGGACAGACAGTGGATATGTGGAACGAAGACGGCGGCACCTGCACGGAAATCGCTTATAAAAACGTTCCGTTTTACCTAACCAACCGAGGTTACGGTGTATTTGTAAACCATACCGGAAGGGTATCCTTTGAAATCGGCTCGGAAGTAACTTCCAAGGCGCAGTTTTCCGTATCGGGCGAAGAAATGGAATACATGCTCTTTGGCGGCGAGACTCTAAGGGATGTTCTCGTTTCCTATACAGATCTTACAGGCAAACCCGCTCTTCCCCCTGCGTGGAGTTTTGGCCTTTGGCTAACCACCTCTTTTACTACCAGCTATGATGAGGAAACTGTAAATCATTTTGTGGATGGTATGGAAGAAAGACATATTCCCTTGCATGTTTTCCATTACGATTGTTTCTGGATGCGGGAATTCCGGTGGTGTGATTTTACCTTCGACAGGCGCATGTTCCCGGATCCTGCCGGAATGCTGCGCCGTATGAAATCCCGTGGCCTGAAAATCTGTGTATGGATCAATCCCTATATCGGCCAGCTTTCTTCCCTCTTCCCGGAAGCGGCGGAAAAAGGGTATCTTCTCACAAAGCCCAATGGGGACATCTATCAAACCGACCTCTGGCAGGCCGGTATGGGTATTGTGGATTTTACGAACCCGGAAGCGGTTTCCTGGTATCAGCAAAAGCTTCAGGATCTGGTGGATCTGGGTGTGGACTGTTTTAAAACCGACTTTGGCGAGCGTATTCCCACCAACGTGGTATATTGGGATGCATCCGATCCCGAGAGAATGCACAATTATTATACCTATTTATATAATAAAACGGTGTTTGAAGTGCTGGAGAAAAACTATGGAAAAGGCCAGGCTGTTCTTTTCGCCCGATCTGGAACAGCGGGCTGCCAACAGTTCCCCGTCCATTGGGGAGGCGACTGCTCCGGCACCTACGAATCCATGGCGGAAACCTTGCGGGGCGGTCTTTCCCTTTCTGCCAGCGGCTACTCCTTCTGGAGCCACGATATCAGCGGTTTTGAAAATACAGCTACACCGGATCTATATAAGCGCTGGTGCGCTTTTGGCCTTCTTTCCACCCATAGCCGACTTCACGGCAGCAGCAGCTACCGGGTTCCCTGGAATTTCGACGAAGAAGCCTCTGACGTGCTCCGTTTCTTCGTAAATCTGAAATGCAGACTGATGCCGTACCTTTTCTCCGCAGCGGTGAAAGCCCATGAAACAGGCATTCCCGTGCTGCGTCCCATGGCGGTGGATTATACCAAGGACAGGGGCTGCGACGACCTGGACCGGCAGTTCCTTTTGGGAGACAGCCTTCTGGTCGCACCGGTTTTCAACGAAAAGGGAGATGTAGATTTCTATACGCCCACCCGAGGAGTATGGACCCATTTCCTGGACGGCGAAACCTTCGAGGGTGGACGCTGGTATAGCCGGAAATATTCCTATACCAGCCTGGGACTTTTAGCCGCGCCGGGAAGTATTATCCCCATAGGAAAAAATGAACAGGATCCGGTTTACAAGTATGCGGATGGGATCACATACCGGATTTATCCTGACCTTGCCAAAACAGAAGAAGTATTTTCCTTTACGCTTTACGAAGCCGACGGCACAAGAGCCGATACTGTTTCTGTAATGCGCAAAGGGAACCAGCTTTCTGTCTCTGCAGAGAAAGCCAGTTATCCCTGGCAAGTAGATGTGCTGGGGAAAACCTATTCTGCCGGTGCAGGAGAAAAGGAAATGAAAATCAACCTCAATATCTGAGAAAGCAAGACTTGAAAGGGAGCTGTGTTTTGCACAGCTCCCTTTTTGCATGTAAAAAGGGCGGGTGCTTAAAGCACCCGCCCCGGAAAATCTTTTTAAGATTTTCTTATTTTACTTCGACTTCAGCGCCAGCCTCGGTCAGCTTAGCCTTCATAGCCTCAGCGTCGTCCTTGGAAACGCCTTCCTTGAGAGCCTTAGGAGCGTTGTCTACAACTTCCTTAGCTTCCTTCAGGCCCAGGCCAGTGATCTCACGAACAGCCTTGATAACAGCAATCTTGTTGCCGCCAACAGCCTTCAGAACTACGTCGAACTCAGTCTTCTCTTCCTCAGCAGCAGCAGCGGCCGGAGCAGCGGCAGCAGCAACAGCAACAGGAGCAGCAGCGGATACGCCGAACTCTTCCTCGAGAGCCTTTACCAGCTCGGAGAGCTCCAGAACAGTCAGGGACTTAACATCTTCAATCAGCTTAACAACCTTATCAGACATGGTTAGTACCTCCAAATTCATTTTAATAATTTAGTGATTCAAGAACAGAGGCTCAAGCCTCGGCACCTTTCTTTTCGGCAATAGCGTTCAGCGCTACAACCAGACCCTTCATTGTACCATTCAAAACAGTAACAAATCCGGTAATCGGAGCATTCAAGCCGCCCAGAGCCTTTGCAACCAAAACTTCCTTCGGAGGAAGTTCAGCCAACTCTTTGACGCCTTTTGCGTCCACTACGTTTCCATCTACGAAACCGGCCTTCACATTGAAAATCTCTTTGCTCTTGTCGGCAAATCCGCAGAGGATCTTAGCGCCCGCAACATAATCCTCCTTGCTGACAGCAATAGCGGTTGTGCCTTCCAGCACATTCTCCAGACCATTGATTCCAGCTTCCTGCAGAGCAAGCTTCAAAAGGGTGTTTTTAACAACCTTATACTCACAGCCAGCTTCACGCAGTTCTTTACGGAGCTTCGTATCATCGGCAACAGAAATACCTTTGTAATCTACGATTACGCCGGTGCAGGCACCCTTCAGGCTTTCAGCCAGCTCAGCAACCTGCTGCTTCTTTTTCTCTAAAATCTTCTCGCTTGGCAAATGTATTCACCTCCACGCCACAAATACAACACACAAAAATGCCCTTCCCACATTCTGCGAGAAGGGCATGGCAACACTTCAAAAAATCCATGTTTGCGTTTGCTCTATCCTCGGCAGGCTGGGGAATCCCATTTATGCGTTATGCACCTGCTGTCTTTGAATAAAGAACAGCATAAAGTATGATAGCATATCTTTAGAAGCTTGTCAAGAAAAAGCTTCTAAAAACAAAGCTTTGTTTACAGGCCAACCTTATTGGGGTTGATGCGTACGCCAGGTCCCATGGTAGCGGAAACTACGCAGGAACGGATATACTGGCCTTTGCTGGCGGCAGGCTTTGCCTTTACAATAGCATTGAGGAGCACATCGAAATTTTCCATCAGCTTCTCGGTGCCAAAGGAAACCTTACCGATAGCGCAGTGAATGATATTGGTCTTATCCAGACGATATTCAATCTTACCAGCCTTAGCATCGGTAACAGCCTTCCCAATTTCACGGGTAACAGTACCAGCCTTGGGGTTCGGCATTAAACCGCGGGGACCAAGGATACGGCCCAGACGGCCAACCAGACCCATCATATCCGGAGTCGTTACGAGAACGTCGAAATCCATCCAGTTTTCGCTCTGGATCTTCTGAACCATCTCTTCTGCTCCTACAAAATCCGCACCGGCTGCTTCCGCATCTTTAGCGGCATCGCCTTTGCAGATTGCCAGCACACGAACAGTCTTACCTGTTCCGTTAGGCAGAACTACAGCGCCGCGAACCTGCTGATCCGCATGACGGCTGTCTACGCCCAGCTTCACATGTACTTCCACTGTCTCGTCGAACTTAGCAGTTCCAGTCTTCACACAAAGATCCAAAGCTTCGTTTGCATCATAGAGCTTTGCGCGATCAATCAGCTTTAAGCTGTCGGAATATTTTTTACCGTGTTTCATTGGTTTTCCTCCCTATAAGTGGTAAATCGGATTTGCTTGTGCTTTCCTCCCACCCGGGTGATCAATCTACGACTTCAACACCCATGCTGCGGGCAGTTCCAGCCACCATGCTCATGGCGGTTTCGATGGAAGCTGCATTCAGATCGGGCATTTTCTGTTCAGCAATTTTCTTGACCTGCTCACGGGTAATCTTCGCAACCTTTGTCTTATTCGGAGCACCGGAACCGCTCTCAATTCCGCATGCCTTTTTAATCAGGACAGCAGCCGGAGGGGTTTTGGTGACGAACGTGAAAGAACGGTCGGCATAAACCGTGATGACAACAGGGATAATCAGCCCTGCATCATTCTTTGTGCGCTCGTTGAATTCCTTTGTAAATGCCATAATGTTAACGCCGTGCTGGCCGAGTGCCGGTCCCACAGGCGGTGCCGGGGTTGCTTTGCCGGCGGGTATCTGGAGCACAATAAAGCCCGTTACCTTTTGAGCCATTTTTTGCACCTCCAAAATTCGTGGTAAATGGCGGAACGAATGACAATGATTTTATCCGTTCCTCCCACAGGGGGCCTGAGGCCCCGCATAATAAGGCGGTTTTCCGCCGTATTATCCTGTCTTAATCCACCAGTTCCGCCTGATCCAGTTCCAGCTCCACCGGTGTTTCACGGCCAAACATGGATACCGTCACACGGACACGGTTCTTTTCGGTATCGATTTCTTCCACAATGCCCACAAACCCTTCCAGGGGACCGTCCATAATCTGAACGGAATCGCCTACATTGTAGGAAACCTCTACCTGCTTCGTTTCCACACCCAGAGCAGCTACCTCCGCATCCGTCAGAGGGACAGGATCGGAAGAAGGCCCTACGAATCCTGTACAGCCACGGATATTCCGGACCACATACCAAGATTCATCTGTGAGGATCATTTTCACCAGCACATAGCCGGGGAAAATCTTGCGCTCTACTTCTCGCGTTTTGTTATCCTTGACCTCCGTGACCGTCTCCGTAGGGACGCGAACCTCGGTGATCAAATCCTGCAGATTCCGGTTTTCCACCGTTTTCTCCAGGTTGGATGCCACTTTGTTTTCATACCCGGAATAGGTATGCACTACATACCATTTTGCTTCATCAGCCATTTTCATTCCTCCGCTCTTTTACTGAGAAACGTTCATCACAAGCTTGAGCAAGTTGAGGAACACAGTATCCAAACAGAAAATAAAAATCCCAATGATGACGATGGCAGCCAAAACTACGCCTGTATTCTTAAAAACACTCTTCGGCGTAGGCCATACTACCTTTTTGATCTCGCCCTTCACATCGCGGAGAAATTTTGCGGCACCTTTGCTGGTTCTAACAAAGAAATTCTGTTTCTTCTCAGCTTTGTCTGCCATATTCTTGTCCTCCGTTCAAATTACTTTGTCTCTCTGTGAAGAGTGTGCTTCCGGCAGAACCGGCAGTACTTGTTCATTTCGAGCCTGTCCGGATCATTCTTCTTGTTTTTCTTGGTGTTGTAATTGCGCTGCTTGCACTCCGTGCAGGCCAAAACGATTTTTACTCTCATAACGGCACCTCCCGTAATACGGAAATTTTTTCCAGTCCACTTGGGACTCAGCCTCCCTCAGAATGGGCGCAAAAAAAGAACCTCATTCATCGAGGTGGTTTTATCATACCACATACAATATAGCCCTGTCAAGGATTTTCCCTTGAGTTTGAGAAAAACAGGGTTTACAAATCATCGGTTACAGTATGGAAATATCCTCACCTGTATACCGGCAAACAATGGGAGACTCTTTATCTGCAAAAAGCCTCTTTCTTTTTCTCAAAAGACGTCCGCAGGAAATAACCAGGGCTTACCCTCTGCCCTGGTTATTTTTCAAAGCCTTTGCCACTACCTTAGACTGCTTTTTTACTTTCTCAGGCTTTACCTTCTTATCTTTCATCTTAAAACCGGCTTTATAACCCTTCTGCATATCCTCCGTAAAAAGAGGAACCAGTTTTTCCTGAACCATCTGAGGATTAAGGCCGTTCAAAATAACCATGGTGATGATGGAACGGACGTCCATATCCCCGTTTTCATAGAGATCGTTCATCAGATCCGCCAATTTCTGCACAGAGGCGCTCTCACCGGAGAGAAGAAGCTCCGAAAGCTTGGGCAGAACATAAGTCTCCACAAAGGCAATGGGGCGCAGCGTGCCATATTTGGAACGCTCCTCGATCATATCCTCTTTGAGCGCCGGAAGAATATTGGAAAGACGGTTCATCAGGAACAAGGGGTCCTGAGCACTCTCCTGCTCCTTTTTATGCCGCTTTTTAGCTATCTGCAGGGCTTCTACACGTTTAGGACCCTGAATAGTCTCCGCAAAGTCATTTCCAATGCTTTCTGCGGAACGCATATCGTCCTGTTCCGGATCAAACAGCCAGGAAGAAAGGGTTCTCCAGGGTATCTCTGCTTCCTCGTCCTCCGGAAGGGTCGCGCTTCTCAGTTCAAACTGTTTCGTCGTGCTATTATACAAGACACTGTAGGAAAGACGTTCCTCATTGACATACGCTACAGATACGCCTTTTTCCTCTTGCTTTTCCTCCTGGAAACGGAACCCCTGATTTTCCAGAACGGGATCCAGCTTTTCTCTCACTACCGACATTGCTTTTTGATCCAAACTAATCACTCCATTTATCAATTCCACCCCGAGGGGTCTTCTTTTCCGCAAAACAAATTCGCAGTTTTCCGTGCTCCCTCCCCGATGGGACGGATCCCGTTTTTTCCCATTGGGAACATCCAACCTCTGAAAAATAAAAAACGGAAGGGCAATACTGAATTAATTGGTATTATACTACATAAGTTCCCATTTGTCACCATACTATTTAGTATTTGCAAAGTGCCCAAAAGTGGAAGCCCCATTTCGCGATGGTGTGTTACTTTCCTGAAAATGCTGCTTCCTGCGGGGGATTCCCGGGATTTTCATTGCGCCCCGGGTTCCGGTGTGGTAATATACTAATAATATGTAGAATTTGGGATCAAAATCGGCGCGTGATTTGCGTCGGAAAGGCGGACCAGTATGAAGAAAAAAATTGCAGTTCTGTTCGGCGGCTGTTCCTCCGAGCATGAAATTTCCCGTATGTCAGCCTCTTTTATACTCCGTAATCTTTCGAAAGAACGATACGATATATACCCCATCGGCATCACCAAAAAAGGAAAATGGCTTCTCACTCAGGCTGAGATCGACGAAATTATGGATGGTTCTTGGGAATCCCGAGAAGATAACCTAAGCGCCTTTCTTTCTCCTGACAGAAGCGTACACGGCCTGGTGATTCTTTCCTCCGAAGGCGTGTGTCGGACTGTTCCGATAGACTGCGTTTTCCCTGTCCTCCATGGAAAAAACGGCGAGGACGGAACCGTGCAGGGTCTGTTTCAGCTGGCCGGAATCCCCTATGTGGGCTGCGGCCTTCTGGCTTCCGCTGTATGCATGGATAAATCTGTCAGTCATACGCTGCTTTCTGCCGCGGGGATTCCCCAGGTAAAAAACCTGTGGCTATATGCAAGAGACTATCTAAAAGAACGCGGCCAGATTCTGGATCGGATTGAGAAAGAAACCGGCTGGCCTGTATTTGTAAAACCGGCCAATGCAGGCTCTTCCGTGGGTGTCAGCAAAGCCTCGAATGCTCAGGAGCTGGATGCTTCCATTCAGCTTGCCGCTGCCGAAGACGAACGCATTGTAATAGAAGAAGCCATCATTGGGCAGGAAGTAGAATGCGCCGTTCTGGGAAACGAGGAACCCCAGGCCGCTTTAGTTGGGGAAATCGCTGCTTCCGCTGATTTTTACGACTATGACGATAAATACATCAACGGAACATCCCAGCTGTATATTCCCGCCCATCTGGAGGAACAGGTGATGGAAGAAATCCGGAAAACAGCCTGCAGAGCGTATCGGATCCTAGGATGCGAAGGGCTCGCCCGGGTGGATTTCTTTGTTCGGGGCGGAAAGGAAATTATTCTTAACGAGCTGAATACTCTTCCGGGCTTTACCGCTATCAGTATGTATCCCAAACTGTGGGAAGCCTGTGGCGTGAACGCGGAAGAACTTCTGGAAAAACTTATAGACTGTGCGGCCCAAAGACAAAACAGTCTGGCAGGCGCCGGCCGCAAAAGTGACGGAGGAATCCTCCCCTTTTAATCTGGCCCCGTTTAGCCTTATCGGGAGCCAGCAGGAATGAAACTGAAACGGAATGAGGAAAAAAAGCAATGCAGGAAAACTATGTGATTTCCATTTTAGGGCGTCAGAAGGTAGATGGAGAAACTGGTGAAATCGAAGTCACCACCCTGGGAAATTATGTCCGCAAAGGTGCAAACCGCTATATTGTGTATAAGGAATACGATGCGGAAGAACCTTCTCTTGCTCCCCGCACCTCCATTTTAAAGCTGGAGGGCGGCAATAAAATGACGCTCATCCGGGGCGGCGGAGACAAAACTCGCCTTATATTGGAGAGCGGTAAGCGCCATCTCTGTCAATATGATACCGGATTCGGCAGCATGACCGTGGGCGTATTTACAGAAAGCCTCCAATCCAAGCTTACCGACCAGGGAGGAAGCGTAGATATCAGCTATACGCTGGATGTAAATTCCAATCTTTCTAGTTTTAACGAGCTGCATATTACCGTAAAAGAAGCCGGAACGGCAGACCGCCCCTGAGGGGGCTGCATGTATATCTCCGCTGCAAAAATGATGTATAAAAAGAGGAAAATATAAGGAAGGACGTGCCACAGCACCATGTCAAAATTAGTAAAATCTTCTGTTGAAGGGCTTAAGAAAGCCATAGAAAACGCTATGGAAAGCGCTATTGCCGCAGGGGATCTTCCCGAAGCGGCGTTACCTTCGTTTACCATTGAAATCCCTGCAGACACCTCTCATGGTGATTTCGCCACCAATGCCGCTATGGCGGGGGCCAGGGCTTTCCGTTCGGCACCGCGGAAAATTGCGGAAGCTATTGTAAAGCACCTTTCTCTTGAGGGAACCTATTTCGATCGCTGCGAAATCGCAGGACCCGGGTTTATCAATTTCTTCCTGAACCATCGGTTTTTCGGAGACATTCTGAAAGATGTCCGGCGGATGGGAGACAATTACGGCCGGAGTGATTACGGAAAAGGCGAAAAGGTCATGGTAGAATTTGTTTCTGCCAACCCTACCGGGCCCATGCATATGGGAAACGCCCGGGGCGGAGCTTTGGGAGACTGCCTGGCCGCCGTGCTGGATGCCGCCGGCTACAACGTATGGCGGGAATTCTATGTGAACGACGCAGGCAACCAGATTGAAAAATTTGGCCTCTCTCTGAGCATTCGGTATCAGCAGCTCTTTGCAGGGGAAAACGCCCCGGAACTTCCGGAAGACAGCTATCATGGGGAAGATATCCTGGATCTGGCCAAGGCCTACGCCGCTGAAAACGGCGACTCCCTGATGGGGAAAACAGAAGAGGAACGCCGTTCCGCTCTGGTTGCCTTCGCTCTTCCTCGGAATATCGCCAAAATGAAAGCGGATATGAAGAAATACCGGATCGAATACGACGAGTGGTTCCTGGAAAGCTCCCTCCACAAAAGCGGCGCTGTAAAAGCCGTTGTGGATCTCCTTACGGAAAAGGGGCTGACCTATGAGCAGGACGGCGCTATCTGGTACAAAGGCGCCGACTTCACCGCCAAATATGCCAAGGTAAAAACCAAGGACGACGAACAGCCGAAAGATGAAGTGTTGGTGCGTCAAAACGGGAACCCCACGTATATGACGGCGGACATTGCCTACCACAAAAACAAATTCGACCGGGGATTCAGCCGGTGCATTGATATTTGGGGCGCGGACCACCATGGACATGTAGCCCGTATGAAGGGCGCTATGGACGCTATCGGCTTGGACGGAGAAAAACTGGACGTAATTTTAATGCAGCTGGTTCGTCTTATGAAAGACGGACAGCCTGTTCGTATGAGTAAGCGGACGGGCAAGGCTATTCAGTTGGGAGATCTGTTGGATGAGGTCCCCGTAGATGCCGCCCGGTTCCTTTTCAATATGCGGGAATCCTCTTCCCAGATGGATTTTGACTTGGATCTGGCTGTCCAGCAGGACGCTCAGAACCCGGTTTACTATGTGCAGTACGCCCACGCGCGAATCTGCAGTCTTTTCCGGAAAATGCAGGAATCCGGCGTAACAGTTCGGGATTGCACCGATGAAGAGCTCCAGAAGCTCACGGCTCCTGAGGAGATCGAATTGATCCGCCATATTTCCGCCTATACGGACGAAATTGTCCAGGCGGCAAGGGATTATGACCCGGCCAGAATTACTCGTTACGTAATCACTCTTGCAAACCTTTTCCACCGTTTTTACGGCGCCTGCCGTATCGCCGGTGAGGAAGAAGGGTTGGCGGCCGCTCGTTTGCTGCTTTGCGATGCTGTTTCCACGGTAATCTGCAATGTGCTGCGGATGTTCAAAATCTCCGCGCCGGAAAGCATGTAAGCGCTGTCCTGGTTATAGCCATATTCCGGGATATATGACAAACACCTACTGACATCATTGACATAACAAAGCCGCAGTGGCTTTGCATGGGAGGAAAAACGAATCACTATGGAGTTTCCTTTTAAGCTGCCTCTTCTTCTGGACGGCGCCGCCGTATCCAATCTGGAAGCCCTGGGAATGGAACCGGGAGCTTGCAGTGAACTCTGGGCTTTGGAGCATCCCCAGCAGCTTCTCGCTTTACAGCGAGATTTTCTGGCGGCGGGAGCCCAGGTCCTTTGCGCCCCTACCTATGGGGCGAACCGGGCTGCTTTAGCGGCTTACGGCCTGGAAGAAAAAACAAAAGAGCTAAACGCGGAGTTAATCCGGCTTACGAAGGAAGCTGCCCAGGGCAAAAATATTCCCGTAGGAGGAAGGGTCGGGCCTTCCGGCCTTTTCCCTCCTCCTATGGGAGATACGGATTTTGACGATATTTACAATCTCTATCGGGAACAGATCCGTGCCCTTTCCAAGGCCGGAGCCGATTTTCTCATCATTGAGGATCAAAGCTCCCTGGCGGATATGCGGGCCGCCGTTTTAGCTGCACGCACCACGAACCTTCCTGTTTTTGTAACCCTTTCGGTAGATTCTTCCGGGCATACCCTTACAGGATGCACCCTTCTTTCGGCCATGGTTACCTTGCAGGCTATGGGGATTGAAGCGATCGGCCTGAGCTGCTCATCCCCCGAAAACATGTATGAGCCTTTGAAAGAAGCGTATGCATACGCTTCCATTCCCCTGATCGCCAAACCGGATGCAGAAGCTGGCATTACACCAGAAGCTTTCGGAAACGCTATACTGGAACTGGTTCATTGCGGAGCTTCCGTTGTGGGCGGTTGCTGCGGCGCAACGCCGGAACATATAGCGGCTATAAACCGGCTTGTTTCTTCCTTCTCTTCCCCTTTGCAGCAAAAGAATCCTGGAACCGAAGAAGAGGATACAGACTGTATGGCCGCCGCTATCGAAGGGGAAACCTTCTTCCTGGGAGACGATATTATCCTGAGCGAACCGCTTTTCTGCTCCAGCCAGCTGGAAGACGATATCATCGATCTGGAAGACGAGCGGATCAACACGGTTCTTGTGCAGGTGGAATCTATGGACGATGCCCTTCTTCTCTCCGAGCAGGGAAAAATGACCCGCTTGCCCATTGCCGTTCATTGCGACAATGCGCCCGTTCTAGACGCCGCCCTCCGCTATTTTCAGGGGCGCCTGATTGTGGATAGCAACTGTGCCCTTGAGGAAGAAGAGCTGATTCCTCTGGTTTCCAAATACGGGGCCATCCTCTATTGAGGTACAAAACATACTTAATTTTTACAGCAAAAGAGCTGTGCGGAACCATTCCGCACAGCTCTTTTTGTATTGCAGTATTCAGCTATTCATATGCACACAGTTATTCGTTTTCTTCTTTCTTATAATGGAACCAGGCAAAATCCGCGTATCCGGAAGGCTTTTCCGCCTCAGGGGAAGCGTAAGCATATAGGCCTATGCGATACCCCATGAAATGATCCAATGTATACAGCATTTTCAGGGGCTCACCAATGGAGGACCATTCTTTCCCGTCCGCAGAATAGAAGAATTCGGCGATATCCCGGCTATCTGCAAAATCAAAGGTAATTTTCAGGAAAACTTCCTCCTGCTTCCAGGGGATCCGCTCCACTTCCTTTTCCCCTCCGTTTCCATCGTTTATACACATGGAAAGGAAGCAGCCTTCTTTCTCCATACGGATTCCCACTGTACCGAAATGGCTCTGCATGGCTACAAGCCCAGCCCTTTCGCCGGGGCGAAGCCCCGAAAGAAGGAGCTTTGTCTCTGCCTGGCAGCGGGGGCCTTCCGTTCTCTGGGTAAGGGTGTTCCGAGCCGTAAGGATACCTTTTGCCGGAACTCCCGTCTTCAGGCGCAGATAACCAGGTCTTTCGGTAAAAGACCACAGGGCATTGTCGGGATTATGGTTCCACTGCCAATTAAGAGCCAACCGGTTTTCCGTATGATCGAATTCATCACTGATCACCAAAGGTTTCCCCTGGCAGGGAGCAAGCGGCACTGTAAAGCTTTCCGGCACTTTCCCGTTTTCTCCGATTTCAGGCCAGCCATCTTTCCAGGTAACGGGGAGAAGGTATGGAATACGCCCCACAGCGTCGTGATCCTGGAATAGCATAGCATACCAGGAGCCGTCCGCAAGATCAAAAATGGCTCCCTGGGCTACGCCCTTGCCGTGATAACCCATGTCATCTTCCAATACAATACGGCGTTCATAAGGCCCCAGGAGGGAAGACGAACGGTAGCAGATTTCTCTGCGCATACGGCTTCCTTCTTTTGGCCACTCGATGTAAATGAGGTAATACATGCCATTAATTTTATATGCGTGCCCGCCCTCACAACGAAGGCTTATTCCCTCTGATTCCGTTTCCATTAAAAGCTGCCGGATACCGCCGGGTTTTACCTCCCGCAGATCTTCCGTCAATTCCGCAATATGGATGCTTCCGCCTCCGTAGATAACATATACCCGATCATCATCGTCGAAAAACAAAGCCGGATCATGGAAGAATTCCTTGAATACAGTGCGCTCCCAAGGGCCTTTTTCTATATCTTTTGTCCTGTAAACATAGAACTGGTGGGTATCGTTGCAATTAAAGCAGACATAAAAAGTCCCCTTATGATACCGCAGGCTGGCCGCCCAGGACCCCTGCCCGTATACACCTTTTCCATCCAGCAAATTATGCCCCGGATTATCCTCAAAGGTATCAAAAACATAATTTACCAGCTCCCAATGAACCAAATCTTTTGATTTCATAATGGGGCATCCAGGCATACTGTGCATGCTTGTGCTCACCATATAAAATACGTCATCCACACGGATAACATCTATATCCGGCACATCGGCCCACATTAGTGGGTTATGTAATTTTGTTACCTGTTCCAATTATCTCTTCCTCCTTTATAAAAGCCTGTGTTACGAATCTAGCTATGTATACAGTATAACGTATCCACAAAAAAATGGAAGTCTCTCTTTTTCGATTTTGCAAAGAGTATAAAAATTCTCTCAGATATATTTTACTTTCTCCAACGAACCAACCTTGTTACCTTGCTCCAATTCATCCTGCTATACAGAACCCTTTGTGGAGGGAATTTCCTTTTTCCTATGCAGCAAAAGCTTTTCCACCCATCCTTTTTTATATTTAATAGAAATATATCCTATAATGCTCATTACCAAGGCTCCGATGGTATCCACAATGATATCCTTCATAGTATCCTTCAAAGCATTGTGCCCCATAAGGAGTGTCCCGTCCTCCAAAGCAAATTTCTGCATATTGGTATGCAGGATGCTGTCAGCTGTAAATTCATAAATCTCCCACACAGCTCCCAGAAATACTGCAAAGCAAAGGGTAAAAAAGGCTATAAAAGCAGGGCTTAAATGCATAGGCACCCGTTCATCTTTATTCAAAAAATGGATTACGGAAAAGCCAAGAGCCCCCAGCATAGCCCCGCTGCAGGTATGCAGAATCGTATCCCAATGGGGAACATTGTAATAAAAATCCCGTACTTCTCCCAAATAAATGGCACTGTATAGAAAAAGGGCAAAAAGGATCATCATTCGGGAAGGAATTACAAGCTGCCATTTTTTCTGCAAAAAGCTAGGCAGAAGCATTGCCAGGACTCCAACCACGCACTGCAAAAGCATCAGGACATAATCCCCTTTTACCCGGCCATAGGGATTTTCTGGGCTCGATTCTGTGGGAGCGAAATACATGGTTATACTGATCGTAACCACAGAAAGAAGCAATGTAAGAAAGATAGCCAACCAAATGCATTTTTCTAATGAGAAACGGTGTTTTTTCTTCTCAGGCCGTCTTTTCATATCTCACCCCCCGCTCTATCCATTTGATTTTTCTGTCGGATCCTTCTTTTCCGTATGGTGCGCAGATTTTTCTTCCAGAGATTGGCTATATTTTGCCAATTCCTCCTCCTCATCCCAGCTTCCGAATGCCAGATAAATACCTCCCAGAGACAGGAATCCTGCTACTACAGCACACGCGATAGACCAATCCTGAATCCCGCAGGGCCCCAGAACACAGGAAATCAGCGTCAATACCAAGCCGATCTCAAAAAACAACATAGACATTTTACCGTCGCTCATATTTCCTCCTTTCGCCGGGAATCCCGGCTCTCCCCTTTTCCGTTTTATTTTTAGAAAGAGCTCCTATACGGCGCCTTCATATTCAAAAGAAAGCCCTCATCACGCCGAAAGCGCATTCGCAAGAGACGCGAAAGCCTCAAGGGTAAGCTGTTCCGCTCTGGCTCCAGGAATAACGCCCGCTTCCCGGCAAGCTTCTTCCACTGTGCCTTTTCCCACGGAAAGGCCGGACGCTACCGAATTGAGGATGGTTTTCCTCCGCTGGCCGAAAGCAGCCTTCACCAACCGGAAAAACAGCCGTTCATCTTGGATCTCTACAGCAGGCTGCTCCCGGAGCCGCAAGCGAATCACAGAAGAATCCACATTAGGCGGGGGCATAAAGCTTCCCCGGCTGACCTGAAATAAAATCTCCGGCTCCGCATAATACCGGACAGAAATGCTGACGGCGCCGCAGGCTCTTGTTCCCGGCAAAGCGCAAAGCCGGTCTGCGGCTTCTTTCTGCACCATGACCGTTATGGCCTTTAATGGAAGCTTTTCCTCCAAAAGACGCATAATGACCGGGGACGTTATATAATAGGGTAAATTGGCGCAGACAACAACTTCCATACCGGAAAATTCGTTTTCCAGAAGTTCTTTCAAATTCACTTTCATCACATCGCCGTGAACAACCTTTACATTTTCACAGTCGGAAAGCGTTTCTTCCAAAACCGGAAGAAGCCTGTCATCTAGTTCAATACTCACCACTTTTTCCGCCCTGGCGGAAAGCTCTCTGGTCAAAACTCCGATGCCGGGGCCGATTTCCAGCACACCTACTCCGGGGCCAGCTCCGCACTGCTCCGCCATACGGGGGCACACAGAAGGATTTACAAGAAAATTCTGCCCCAACCCTTTGGAAAAACGAAAACCGTGTTTTTCCAAAATGGAGCGTATAACGGAAATATTTGAAAGCTCATTCATAGACCGGATCCTTTCCCCATTTTTTCCGAAAATTTGTATCTCTTAAAGCCATCCTATATGAAATACACATTGATATAGTGCTTGTGAAGAATGCAAAGCCTATTTACAAACAGCTACAGCATCAGACGCTGTTGCTGCATCTGCGAATGCTGAAGGAATCCCCTTCGGATTCCCTTTGGCATTCGATCTGCGCAGGATACGTGGTTTCCTGCGCACATAGTCATTAAAGCAGCGTCAGCTGCCATTCCACATCTGCGAATGCTGAAGGAATCCCCTTTGGATTCCCTTTGGCATTCGACCTGCGCAGGATGCGAAGTTTCCTGCGCACATAGCCATTAAAGCAGCGTCAGCTGCCATTCCACATCTGCGAATGCTGAAGGAATCCCCTTCGGATTTCCTTTGGCATTCGACCTGCGCAGGATACGTGGTTTCCTGCGCACATTATACCATAGAAAATCCTGGAATACCATTGATTCTTGTCTCAAAAAACTCTATCATTATAAGAGGATTAAAGAAAGGAGCGTTTTTATGACACGCACCGACAAAGTCAATTATTATCTGGATATAGCAGAAACTGTAGCGGAACGGGGCACTTGCCTGCGGCGAAACTTCGGAGCCATCATAGTCTGCAACGATGAAATTGTCTCCACAGGCTACAACGGAGCGCCAAGAGGCAGAGCCAACTGTATAGATCTGGGGGTCTGCATCCGTGAAAAGCTGGGCATTCCCAGAGGGGAACGGTATGAAATCTGCCGCTCTGTCCACGCGGAGGCAAACGCCATCATCAGCGCTTCCCGGAAAGAAATGCTGGGCTCCACTCTGTATCTGGTAGGAAAAGACGCAAAAACGGGAGAATATGTGGAAAATGCTTCCTCCTGTTCCATGTGCAAGCGGCAGATCATCAACGCGGGTATTGAACAGGTAATTATCCGCCTCACAAAAAATGAATATACCATAGTGCAGGTAACAGATTGGATTTTAAACGATGAATCCCTTTTAGGAAAATTTGGATATTAATTCTCCATCTTGGGGTATTTCTGGAATTCTCCTAGATTTGCCCTAAATTTTACCCAGATAAAGAAGGAACATATATGAATATAGAAAACGTACATATTATATATTGGAGCTATTCGGGAACAACAGAGGCCTTTGCCCTCCAAGCCGCAGAGGATCTGAAAAAAAGAGGAATGGAGCCTATTCTTTACAACATGCTAAAGCATGCAGCTCCCCCAGCAGAATTTTCCCAAAAAGATTTTGTAATCGCTCTGTGCCCCGTTTTTGCAGGAAGACTGCCCGCCCATGCGGCGGAATCCCTGAAAAAATGGAAAGGCGGCCGCAGCCTTGCCCTGGCGGCCGTTGTCTATGGAAACCGGGATTACGACGACGCCCTTCTGGAGCTCAGCGATTTGCTGGAAGCCCAGGACTTTTGCCTGGCGGGTGCTGCTGCTCTTGTGGCACAGCATTCCATTTTTCCCAAAACGGCCCAAGGACGTCCGGATGAAGGAGACAAAATGAAATTCTCTTTTTTCCTGCTGCAAATCCTGCAGAAACTTTCCTCCTGCAAAACGTCCGCAGATTTGTCTGCCCTCTCCGTCCCTGGAAACCGGCCATACAAAGATGTATCCGGTGTCCGGATACCGCTGAAACCGCAGACCTCATCCAAATGCAACAACTGCGGGCTCTGCTCCAAGCTTTGCCCGGTTCAGGCTATAGATCCCCGAAATCCCCGGATCACCAATGGGGAAATCTGTATTTCCTGCACCGCATGCATTGCAAATTGTCCTACTCATGCCAGAAAATTTCCCGCCTTTAAACATTGGGTGGGGCAAAAGGCATTTTGCAAACAAAACTCTCTTCGGAAAGAACCTGAATTCTTTCTTTAACTTAAAATAACAAAAACTCTCTGGGCTTCTTTAGGCACCCAGAGAGTTTTTTATATATTCTATTTTGAGAACACAGGCCAGAACCAGCCTATTTTATTTCTGCTCATCGCCCAAAGTCTTCACCAAAACGGCTTTCTGTGCATGGAGACGGTTTTCCGCTTCGTCAAAGATCTCCTTGGAATGCTTTTCAAAAACTTCAGCGGTAATCTCTTCACCTCTGTGTGCAGGCAGGCAGTGCAGAACCATGGCATCCGGTTTAGCCAAAGCCATAAGGGAATCATTGATCTGATAGCCAGCAAAAGCCTTTTTCCGTTTTTCAGCTTCCCCTTCCTGCCCCATGGAAGCCCATACATCCGTAATCAACACATCCGCGTCTTTGGCGGCATCTTCCGGCTTCTCGAACATGCTGAAATCCGGATTCTTTTCCGCAAAATCCAGGATTACCTGAGGCGGCCGGTATCCTTCCGGGCAGGCAACAGAAACCTGCATACCGCATTTCAGCCCGCCTACGATGAGAGAGTTCATCATATTGTTTCCATCGCCGATAAAGCACATTTTCAGTCCGCTCAATGCGCCCTTATACTCCCGAATCGTCATCAGATCCGCCAGTACCTGGCAGGGGTGGCAGAAATCCGTAAGTCCGTTGATAATGGGGATATCCCCGAACTGAGCCAGATTTTCTACTTCTTCCTGGCTGTATGTACGGATCATAATGCCATCCAGATACCGGGACAAAACTCGAGCCGTATCCTGCACTGGCTCGCCTCTTCCGATCTGCATATCAGAGGAAGACAGGAACAGAGGAGTTCCCCCCAATTGGTTCATACCCACTTCAAAAGAAACACGGGTACGTGTGGATGCTTTTTCAAAAATCATGCCCAATGTCTTTCCCGCCAGCAAAGGATGGGGGATATGATGTTTATTTTCATATTTCAGCTGGTCCGCCAAATTCAGGATGGAGATGATCTCCTCTCCGGTAAGATCCAGCAGCTTCAATAAATGTTTCATAGGATTTCCTCCTGTTCTGTCTTACTTTCTATAAACCAAGCATATCTTGCAGCATGCTTCCGGTATCTAAATTGTATCCCAAAGTTTAAAGCTCCGCAAGGGTCTTTTCCAGACGCTCCATGCCCTTGTCAATCTCTTCATAGGTTATGGTCAACGGAGGAAGGAACCGAAGAACCGTTTTGGCCGTCAGCACCAGCAAGCCGTTTTTCACGCAGGCAGAAGCTGCTTCTGCCGCCGTTCCTTTTTTTAGAGACGCCCCCAGCATCATGCCCATACCCCGTACTTCCTGGATCTGTGGGATCGCTTCCAGCTTTTTGCGCAGATACGCGCCTTTTTCACGGACAGCTTCCAGGAAAGCAGGGTCATTGACTCTATCCAAAACCTTTTGGGCGCCGGCGCATACCACGGGATTGGCTCCAAAGGTGGAACCGTGCATGCTCTTCCCCATCACCTGGGAAAGCTTTTCGGTGCAGAGACAAGCACCGATGGGAAGACCGCCGCCCAACCCTTTGGCGCTGGTGAGAATATCGGGCTTAACGCCATACTGTTCCCAGCAATACAGGGAGCCTGTGCGGCCCACGCCAGTCTGCACCTCGTCCGCAATGAGAAGTATTCCCTTTTCCTGGCAGAATTCTCCCAAAGCTTTTACAAAATCCGGATTCAGAGGAAGGACACCACCCTCGCCCTGCACAAACTCAATCATTACAGCGCAGGTATCCTCGTCCGCCTTTTCCATAACGCTTTCTATATTGGGCTCTGCATATGAAAAGCCTTCTGTCAGCGGGAGAAAATACTGATGAAAAACCTCCTGGCCGGTAGCCGCCAAAGTGGTAACCGTGCGTCCATGGAAGGAATTCACCAAAGTTATGATTTTGTCGCAGCGCTCGCCTTTGGTTTCCGCTGCGTACTTTCTTGCCAGCTTTATAGCGCATTCGTTGGCCTCCGCGCCGGAATTTCCCAAAAACACCCGGCTGTAACCGGAAGCCTCGCAAAGGGTTTTCGCCAGTTCTACAGCGGTAGGGTTATAGTAAAGATTGGAAATATGCTGCAAGGAAGCCGCCTGCTTAGCAACTGCATCTGCCCATTCAGGATCGCTGTATCCCAAGCTGTTTACACCTATTCCGCTGGTAAAATCTATATAATCCTTGCCGTCCGTATCCATTGCCACAGCGCCCTTGCCGCTTACAAGAGCCACCGGGAACCTTCCATAGGTAGGCATAAAGGATTCTTCGTCCACCTTCCGGATTTCTTCAAATGTCATATGTATCACCCTTTCCGGTTGTAAATCCGCTTTCGGCCGGCGCAATACAAAACAAATCGCGCCGATACCACTATCGTTCCATGTTTCTGCATCTTGTATCAATAAAACATTGTGCCGATACCTTCATCGGTAAACAATTCAATCAAGATGGAATGAGGGATTCTGCCGTCGATAATATGGGCTCTCCCCACCCCCCGGCGAACAGCTTCCACGCAGCAGCGAATCTTGGGAATCATTCCGCCGCTTATGATACCTTCTCTCTCCAGCTTGGGGACTTCGCTTACATTCACCACCGGGATCAGGGTGCTTTCATCGTCCTTATCCCGCAGCAAGCCACGGATATCCGTCATCAAAATCAGCTTCTTGGCCCCCAGCTCCGCCGCAATGTGAGCTGCTGCAATATCCGCGTTTATATTGTATACTTCGCCTGTCCGGCTTCCCGCTACCGTAGCCACAATCGGAATATATCCCTGGGAAGTAGCGTCCGTAATAATTTTCGTATTTACCTCGGTGATCTCTCCCACAAAACCCAGATCTTCGGAAGAGGGCATCTTTTCTGCCCGGAGGAGATTCCCGTCCAGACCGCAAAGGCCCACGGCTCTGCCGGAATGCATTTCCAGAAGCTGCACCAGATCCTTATTGACCTTACCGGCCAACACCATCTGCACAATTTCCATGGTTTCCGCATCCGTATATCGCATCCCGTTTACAAAACGGCTTTCTTTTCCGATCTTTTTCAGCATACCGCTGATCTCAGGGCCGCCGCCATGCACCAGCACCACATTGATGCCTACCAACTGCATCAAAACAATATCGCTGATAACATCATTTTTTAATTCTTCATTAATCATGGCGTTTCCGCCGTATTTTACTACAATGGTTTCCCCAGCATATTTTTGGATATACGGCAGAGCCTGCACCAGCACCTTGGCTCTATCCCCATTGCTAATATCCTGTATGGACATGAAATACCCTCCTTTTCCTCTTTTTTCCGACTTATGGAAAAGCCGGCGTTTTTCATTATCAGGTCCGATAATCTCCGTTGATCTTTACATAATCATACGTTAAATCACAGCCGTATGCCTCCGCGGAATACTCTCCGTCCCGCAGGGTAACAAGCACGTCGATCTCATCCTCAGAAAGGACTTTTTTAGCCTCTTCCTCGCTGAAATCGATCCCGGCGCCCATTTTGCAAACCTCTACCTTTCCAGCTTTTGAAGAGAAGGCAACGTCTACTTTCTCAATATCCACATCGGCTTTGGAATATCCGATAGCGCAGAGCACACGCCCCCAGTTAGCATCGGCTCCAAACATGGCCGCTTTGAAAAGTGTGGAACAAATTACGCCTTTGGCAACCTTTTTAGCGTCTTCTTCCGTCTTAGCGCCCGTGGTCTTGCAAACAAGCAGCTTTGTAGCGCCTTCGCCGTCTTTGGCCAGCATTTTGGAAAGGGTCTTGCAGATTTCCTTCAGCGCCGAGAGGAACACATCATACTCAGGCGTTCCGGGAAGGATCTCCGGGTTCTCCGCCATGCCGTTGGCCAAAACAGCGATGGTGTCGTTGGTGGAGGTATCCCCATCTATGCTAACCATATTAAACGTATCCGCTATGGCTTCGTGAAGGGCTTTGTCCAGGGTTTCGGAACCGATCACGGCATCGGTTGTCACAAAGCAAAGCATGGTGCACATATTGGGATGGATCATGCCGGAACCCTTGGCGATGCCGCCCATATGTACAGTCTTTCCGCCTATGGAAAATTCCACTGCCGCCTCTTTTTGAACGGTATCCGTAGTCATAATAGCCTTTGCCGCCATAGAGGAGCCGTCTGCAGAAAGCTTCTTTGCCAAAACAGGAGCCGCCTCTTCAATAGGCTCAATGGGAAGCACCTGCCCAATTACGCCGGTGGAAGCCACCACTACGTCCGAAGGATCCACTCCCAAAGCGCTGCCCGCTATTTCGCACATCTTTACGGCTTTCTCAATTCCGTCCGCATTGCAGGTGTTGGCATTGCCGGAATTGGCGATGACCGCCCGGGCATGGCCGTTTTCCAGATTCTTTTTGGAAACCAAAATAGGAGCCCCTTTTACCAGATTGGAAGTAAAAGCTGCAGCCGCCGTGCAACCTTTTTCCGAAAGGATCATACAAAGATCCGGTTTTGTCTTGTTTTTGCGGATCCCACAGTACATACCTCCTGCGAGAAATCCTTTTGCGGCTGTAACGCCGCCTTCAATCTGCTTCATACGTAATTCCTTCTTTCGATAGCGGAGAGCCCTAAAGTAAAACTGGCCCCTGATTCAATATACACAAGCGGAGATGTTCCCCGATTCGCCGTTCTTTATATACGATATACGGCAAAACCCTACTCTCAAATTAAAATGCCGGCGGGAAAAGTTTCAAACCTGCGGTTTCTTCCAGACCAAACGCCAGATTCATGTTCTGGATTGCCTGCCCAGCCGCGCCCTTAACCATGTTATCAATAGCCGACACCGCAATAAAGGTTCCCGTTCTTTCGTCCATATGCAGGGAGATATCGCAGAAATTAGAGCAGCGGACATTTTTAATATTTGCCACCTGCCCTTTTTTCAGAAGACGGATAAAGTATTCCTTTCCGTAGGCTTCCGCATAGGCGGATTCCAGCATTTCCATCGTAACCCCTTCTTTCAGACGGGCATAGCAGGTAGCCAGTATGCCGCGGTTTACAGGAAGGAGATGGGGTACGAAGGTAAGCTTCACCGGGCTTTGGGCAATGTGGGAAAGCGTCTGCTCCATTTCCGGCGTATGGCGGTGAGATGCCACCTTATAGGCCGTGAAACTTTCGTTTAGCTCCGGGTAATGGTTTCCCTGGGTAGGTTTTCGACCCGCCCCTGTTACACCCGATTTGCAGTCGGCGATAATGCCGTCCTTCTCGATATAGCCCTTGCGCAAAGCCGGGGCCAGCGCCAGAGGAACAGCCGTAGTATAGCATCCCGGGTTGGCAATCAGCTTCTTGCCTTTTATTTTTTCTCTGAAAAGCTCCGGCAGACCGTAAACAGCCTCTTTGTGCAATTCAGGATGGGTGAAGCTATTTGCATACCATTCCTGATACTCTTCTTCTTTTTCCAAGCGAAAATCCGCTCCCAGGTCAATAAAAACCTTTCCCGCTTTCCAGCATACAGCGGCCAATTCCTGGGAAAGTCCATGGGGCAGAGCGGCAAAAATCACATCGCTTTTCTCCACTACCTGCTCTTCCGTTCCGCAAATCATATCGCACATATGGAAATATGCGGGATACACTTCCGAAAGGGCTTTTCCTTCAAAACTCACAGAGCTGACAGCGGCAAGCTCCGCCTCAGGATGCCCGCTTAAAATCCGGCACAGTTCCGCGCCTGCATACCCTGTGGCGCCTACTACTCCTGCCTGTATCATAGTTTATACCCTCTTTCCAATACCAATAAACTCACTATATTAAATTACAGCCCTTCCCTTTATCCGGCATAGGCGGCTTCCATAGCCTCCGTTTCCTCCAAAAGCCGCTTTGCTTCCGCCCGTACATTTTCCGGGGCGGGGCCGCCCAACACTTTTCTGCCGTTCACGCAGCGCTCCAGAGAAATGGCTTTGTATACGTCTTCCTCAAAAAGCTCGTGATGCTGTTTATAGACCTCCAAAGGAAGATCTTCCAGAGTAAAGGAATGCTCAATGCAATAGGCCACCAAAGCTCCTGTCACCTTATACGCATCCCGGAAAGGAAGGCCTTTCCCAACAAGGTAATCCGCGCAGTCCGTAGCGTTAATAAAGCCACCTGCCGCCGCTTTACGCATGTTTTCCGGCAGAACCCGCATGGTATCCACCATGGGTATAAAGGCCGTCAGGCACATGTGCAGGGTATCGCAGGCGTCGAAAACAGCCTCCTTATCCTCCTGCATATCCTTGTTATACGCCAGAGGAAGCCCTTTCATCATGGTGAGAAGGGTAGTAAGGTCGCCGATAGCCCGACCGGTTTTACCCCGGACAAGCTCCGCAATATCCGGGTTCTTTTTCTGGGGCATAATACTGGAGCCCGTGGAGAAAGCGTCGTCCAGCTCAATAAATTTGAATTCCCAGCTGCACCAAAGGATGATCTCCTCGGAAAAACGGGAAAGATGCACCATGGCGATGGCAATATCGGAAGCCAGCTCCATACAGAAATCCCGGTCGGAAACGCCGTCCAGACTGTTGTGGGTCACGCCGGAAAAGCCCAGAAGCTCCGCCGTACGCAGCCGGTTCAAAGGATATGTTGTCCCAGCCAAAGCTCCGCTTCCTAAGGGGCAGACGTCCATGCGCTTCTTTGTATCCGCCAGGCGGGAAAGATCCCGCTTGAACATTTCCCCGTAAGCCAAAAGATGATGGCCAAAAGTAATAGGCTGAGCCCGCTGCAGATGGGTATAGCCCGGCATTACCATGTCGCTGTATTCTGCGGCCTTTTTGCAGAGAACCTTTACCAGGTCGGAAAGCTGCCCATACAGGAGATCACACTGCTTTTTCAGATAGAGGCGGACATCCAAAGCAACCTGGTCATTCCGGCTTCGGGCGGTATGGAGACGCTTTCCCGTGTCTCCCAAACGGGTGGTGAGTTCTCCTTCCACAAAGGTATGGATATCTTCCGCTTCCGGATCTATCTGCAGAGCGCCGGAAGAAAGATCTTTCAGGATTCCTTCCAGCCCTTCTATAATTTTAAGGGATTCTTCCTTATCGATAATCCCGCATTCGCCCAGCATGGTAGCATGTGCTATACTTCCTTCTATATCTTCCTTAGCCATACGGCTGTCAAAAGATATGGATGAGTTAAAATCATTGGTAGCTTTATCCAGTTCCTTATGGAACCGTCCTGTCCATAGCTTCATATTCGTCTTAACTCCCGTGGGAGTATCTCCTTTCCTGCCCTATAGTTTCAGCTTACCGGCTATAAATTTTGCATACATGTTCAAATCCGGCTATCTGCTTCTTACCGTATTCTTAATTCTATATAGAAAAGAGTATTAGGGGTTCAAAGATTGAACCCCTAAAGAAGATGCTTCTATGCTTATTCTTTCTCTGCAAGCTTCTGCTTCTTCATGGCCTGCACTTTGATCGGCAGCCCGAAGAGGTTGATAAATCCAGCGGAATCCGCCTGATTGTATACCTCATCCTCGCTGAAGGTTGCGATATCCTCATCATAGAGAGAATAGGGAGATGTTACGCCTGCGTCGATAATATTGCCTTTATACAGCTTAAGCTTTACATCACCGGTAACGGTCTGCTGGGTGCTATCCACAAAGGCAGTGAGAGCTTCCCGCAGGGGAGTAAACCACAGGCCATCATACACCAGCTCCGCAAACTTCTGGGCTACGCCCTCCTTATAATGAGCCGTCTGCTTATCCAGGCAGATTTCTTCCAGCTTATCATGGGCATGGTACAAAATTGCGCCGCCGGGAGTTTCGTATACGCCTCTGGATTTCATACCTACCAGCCGGTTTTCTACAATATCGGCAATGCCGATACCGTTTGCCCCGCCGATTTCGTTGAGCTTGGTCACCATGGAAACTCCGTCCAGTTCTTCCCCGTTCAAAGCTGTGGGGATACCCTTTTCAAAATGAATGGTGATATAGGTAGGCGCGTCCGGAGCTTCTTCCGGGGAAACGCCCAGCTCCAAAAATCCCTTTTTGGAATACTGAGGCTCGTTGGCGGGATCCTCCAGATCCAAGCCTTCGTGAGAAAGATGCCACAGGTTCTTATCTTTGGAATAGTTGGTCTCTCTGGTAATCTTCAGGGGAATATTGTGGGCTTCTGCATAATCGATTTCTTCATCCCGGGATTTGATATCCCAGATCCGCCAGGGAGCGATGATCTTCATATCGGGGGCAAAAGCTTTGATTCCCAGTTCAAAACGAACCTGGTCGTTTCCTTTGCCGGTGCAGCCATGGCAGATAGCGTCAGCACCTTCCGCCTTGGCAATCTCCACCAGACGCTTGGCAATCAGAGGCCGGGCAAAGCTGGTTCCCAGAAGATATTTCTTTTCATATACAGCGCCTGCCTGCAGGGTAGGCCAGATATACTCTTCCACAAAGGGCTTCTTCAGATCTTCAATATACAGCTTGGAAGCACCGGTTTTTTTGGCTTTTTCCTCCAGACCGGAAAGCTCGGAACCCTGCCCCACATCTGCCGCTACGGCGATGACTTCGCAATTATTGTAATTTTCCTTCAGCCACGGAATAATGATCGAAGTATCCAGGCCACCGGAATACGCTAAAACTACCTTTTTAATCTCTGCCATTACAGATCCTTCCTTTTCTTATCCAATATATTTTTAGGGTTTGTTTTCTGTTGATGTGTTTTATTATACACTGTTTATGCAAAAAATCAAGGGTTATTTGCATAAATATTCATATATGCCTTATATTTTATTCTTTATACAATTTTCCTCTCCTCCTCTGCGAAACTTTAGGGCTTATGCAGTAATTTCTATCCAAACCGCGTTTATAAAAAGCTTTTTCTCCACGATCCCGTGCATTTTCTTTTAAAAAGTGGTATACTGTATTCAGAAAATTTTCATAGAATATGCAATTTATTCTCATTCTTTTGGCGAAAGGAAAAGAGATTCCAGTAAAAAAGCATATTGAAAAGGGAAATCTTCATATAAAAGATGTCGGGTATATAACCTGCAAATGGGCATACATGAAATTAGGAGGAATCAAACTATGGCACAATGGAAAGAAATCACCCCTAACGAAATTACAAAGGATCCTTTTTCCCTGATCGGGAAAGATTGGATGCTGGTTACAGCCGGAGACAAGGAAAAAGCAAACACCATGACAGCCAGTTGGGGAGGCGTCGGCATCCTCTGGAATAAGCCTGTCTCCTTTTGCTTTATCCGCCCCCAGCGGTATACATTGGAATTTGTGGAAGATAAAGAATACTATTCCCTCAGCTTTTTCGGGCCCGAATACAGAGATGCCCTCAATTACTGCGGCACTCATTCCGGCCGGGACGGGGATAAATTTGAGGCCTGCGACCTGACGCTTTCCTATGATCTGGCTCCCTATCCAGAGCAAGCCAATCTGGTTATGATCTGCAAAAAACTGTATAAGCAGGATATGGAAAGCTCCTGTTTCCTGGATCCTTCTCTGGTAGAAAAGAATTACGCTGACGGTGATTTTCACAGAACCTTTGTAGGCGAAATTGTGAAGGTACTGGTCAAGGAATAAGAGGATTCATCTGCTACAGCAGCCAACAGCCCGCCCAAATTATCCAAAAGGGCGGGCTCTCTTTTTAAACAAAATATTTGGCAGCCTTTTTATAACGGCGGTTTAGATTCAACCTATCCGGTATGCTGTGTAAACTGCGCAAAGGGCTGCGAATCGTTTAGAAAACATGTAGTGTAAAAGGGAAGGAGAGACAATCCTATGAAAATATCCCCCTATCTTCACATACACCGAATCGAATTTATGACTACATATTTCTGCCCCGGCAGATGTAAGCACTGCTCTGTAGGCGGACGCCTTCACCCAAAGGAAGGAGATATCCATGTGCGGGCAAAAGAAGCGGCCGACGCTGTAAAAACACTTTCCCGAATTTTCCCTGTCTCTTCTGTAATGACCTTCGGAGGCGAGCCCCTCTTATTCCCGGAAACCGTATGCGCCATCCATCAGACCGCGGCGTCCTGCGGTATACCGGCCAGGCAGATCATAACAAACGGCTATTTCTCAAAAGAGGAAGAACGGATACAAGAGGTAGCGCAGTCGCTCAAAAACAGCGGCGTAAACAATCTGCTCCTTTCTGTGGACGCATTCCATCAGGAAACGATTCCTCTGGATCCCGTTATCGCCTTTGCCAAAAGCGCCAAAGAGGCAGGCATCCCTAAAATACAGCTCCATCCCGCCTGGCTTGTTAACCGGCTGCATAAAAACCCCTATAATGAAAAAACGGAAAGAATTCTGAACGCCTTCCGGGGCTTGGAGATCCCCGTTTCCAACGGGAACGATATTTTTCCCGCCGGAAACGCAATAGAATATCTTGCCGCATATTATCCCCCTGCTGATCTAGATTCCCTTGGTTCCTGCGGGGAGGTTCCTTATACCGAAGCTCCCACCAAAGTTACCTCTATTTCCATAGAACCTAACGGGGATATAACGGTCTGCGGGTTCCCCATCGGCAATATTTATAGGGAAAGTATAGAAGCCATCGTATGTCGGTACAATCCCTTCCATAATAAATGCATGGCGGCAGCTGTTACAGGCGGCGTCCCGGCCCTGCGGGAACTGGCAAAGGAAAACGGTGTGGAACCGGATTTCTCCCGCTGTTACTCTATCTGTGATTTGTGCCGGGCAGCGGTAGGCTTTCAAAATTAGAAGATTTCTCCTTCCGGGAATACAATATGGCAACAGGGATATGTATAGATCATCTATAAATCCAAATACGCAAAAAGAGCGCGTTTAAAACGCGCTCTTTTTCATAGCTTTTCTTAATACACAAAATATCCTATTTTCCATATTTCTGCACAGCCTGCTGCATCACAGCGCTGGCCACAGGCCCTGCGGAACTGATACCATAACCGCCTTCTTCCACAACCGCCACAAAAGCAAACGGTGTGTTAGTATCGGCAGAAAAACCTACAATCCAGCCTGTAGGCTCCTTTCCTTCTCCAACCTCTCCTGTGCCGGTTTTGGCACAGACCTGCATTCCGGGAAAAAGCCCTTCCCCGTAATAATCCCGTATATTGGAACGCATAGCTTCCTTTAATTTGGAAGCGGTAGAAGCAGAAAGAAGAGGTTCCCCATAAGAAGTCTTTCCCTGATAGGTTGTCATACCAAAAGAAGTGGTAATTTCCTTTGTGGTATAGGGTTCCACAGGGGTCCCGTCATTGGCTATGGCACACATAATACGCAGCATATGATAGGGATTGACCTGGTCCGTATACTGGCCGATACCGCTCCAAGCCAAAGCGTCCTCACTGGCGCCTTTCACATTATAAACGCTCTTGGCTGTAGAAACTCCGTCCACAGAATAGCTTTGCCCAAATCCCATTTCCTGGGCCTTTTCCATCATGGCTTCTTCCCCGACTTCCACCGCCAGTTCTCCGAAAGCAATATTGCAGGAATTTCCCAGAGCGTCCTGGAAGGATTGATCCCCATGAACAGCCGTGCAGGTAATTTTATTGCCGTTTATGATTTCGCTTCCATTGCATTGAAACCGGCGACTTTCCAGATCTGGAATATTTTCGATTGCCGCCGCGGAAGTAATGATCTTAAAAGTAGAGCCCGGTGTATACAGGCCGGAAAGAGCGTTGTTCAAATAGACACCGTCGTATTTTTCAGGGTTATCCAAAAGATCTTCCGGCGGATTGGCCGGATCAAAGGTAGGTGTGCTCACCATACAGAGGATCTCGCCCGTTTCATAATTACAAAGGAGCACGGCGCCCTTTTTTCCATTCATAGCGGTGTAGGCTGTTTTGCAAAGCTCCGCATCCAAAGTAAGCGTTACATCGCTGCCTGTCCGGTTCCCAAAAGGAGAACCCAAGCCCGTAAACAGGTTATAGCCTGCCAACTCGGAGCGATAGCGGTACTGAGCCGCAGAGGAAATATACCCTGCGTCATCCCCTACCGCATGGAGTGTTGCCTGGCGGATAGAGGCATCCTGGTTATATACCCGCCCGTTTTCATCAGAAGAGGACAGCACCTGGCCGGTTCTATCCAAAACCTGCCCTGTCATGGATACGCCCCCCGATATGTGGCGGTTAAAGGGCTGCACCGCCCACTGCCCGCCTTGGAGGATATATTCCCCTAAAAAGAAGAGAAGCCCCGCCGCAAAGGCTATGGATAAAACATACAGAATCAAAGAACGGTTTCCGGTAGTTTTCAAAGCTTACCGACCCCCTTTTTTCTTTTTTACGCGGCGGGCCGCATAGGTGCGTTCGTCGCAGGCCTTGAGGAAAGCCAAAAGTCCCCACACCGCCGCCATACTGGAACCGCCGGCGCTAATAAAGGGCAGAGTTACCCCTGTAAGGGGGAGAACATCCGTCGAGCCAAAGATATTCAGGCACGCCTGGAAAAGCAGCATGGCCGCCGCCGAACAGGAACAAATCGAATAAAAGGTAGAACGGCTTTTGGTAGCCTCCGAACGGGTATACAGCACCATAGCCGCCAAAATACACACAACCCACACAGAAAGGATAATTCCCAATTCTTCATTGAGCATGCCAAAAACAAGGTCGCTTTCCGCGGCAAAAACAGAATTGCCGGAAGTACCGCCTCCCAGTTTCCCGTTTCCGATGCCCAGACCAAAAAGGCCTCCGCTGGCGCTGTAGCTCAAAACGCGCACCTGCTGGTAGCCCTGGCTCTCGTTTACATACTCCCAAACATGGCGCCATCCTTTAAAGCGATCCAGAACATAGGGGCGGAACTGCAAGATGAGAAAAGCTCCAAACGCCGCGGCAGACAGGGCCAGGAACAAAGTCCGGAAGCTGCCGGAACGCATAAAAGCGATTACAAGGAATGTTACGAAAAAGATGCAGGCCGTCCCGAAATCATGCATAAGGAAAAGGCAGCCAAGGCAAATCCCTGTAAAAATCAGAAAGCCGGATAGATTTCGGGCAGTCTGCAGGCGGTCCAGCGTGGAAGCCCCCACAAATATAAAAGCAATCTTGATAAACTCCGAAGGCTGCACACTGACAGGCCCGATTACAATCCAGTTTCTGGCGCCGTGGCTTTCTTTGGCCAAGACCAGATTGGCTGCAAACAGCAGGATTGCCCCTATGGCAATTGCCATACGGAACTTCATCACCCTCTCCAGGTCATTCATAAACCAGATTAAAAAGCAGAACAGAATCACACCCAAAAGCAGGGCCCCAACCTGCACATAGGTTTCCTTCATGGTGGAATGGATAAGGGCAAAAGCATCCGGAGCGACCTCTCCTTTTTTCAACTCGGAACGCATGCCGGAAAGCAGCATCACGCTGATTCCCGAAAGAAGGAATCCCAGCGTTTCCAATTCAAAGCTTACACGATCCAAAATATGAATCGAATAATAATACAGGCCCCATTCTATGAGAAAAAGGGCGCAAAACGGCAGAATGGGCAAAGCCGAGAACTCCCCACTGGAAAAGCAGGCCTGTATAAGCAGGATGAGCTGAATCACTGTTACCCACACCATAAGTCCCACAGGGGAGGCCGCGCGCAGGATCTTGCGTTTCGGCATTTTAACAGAAGCTTCCGAAGTCCGTTTCAGCATGAGAGACGTGCTCCCTGCTGTAATTACATCTCCGGGATATACGGCTTTTCCTTCCGGCGGAACCGTATTTCCGTTTACCCTTGTCCCTGATTTCGATTCTGTATCCTTTACGATCCATCCCGATTCCCGCCGCATCAGCACAGCGTGGTCCCGGCTGGCCGTCATATCCGAAAGGACAATATCGCAGCTTCTGCTTCTTCCAAGGGAGTTTTCCCAATAGAGAACCGGTATCACCTTTTTGGAAACCATATTCTCCAAAACAATTACAGGTTCTTCCCTTCGCCGCCCTGCCTTCATGGAGTGAAAGCAACGGATAGCCACCAGGATCACCAAAAAGGGCAAAAGCATCCGCAAAAGGAAAAGCCCCGTTTGTATCCACTCGTTTCCGTTCATAGATACCCTCCAAATTGTATCATTCTTTGCCCCTGGGGCGGAAATCTCTTCCGCTTCCCATCTTTAGGGCAATCTTTTTTCCAACAATATCCTTGCCTAGATTATAGTATATTTCCCAGTTTTTTAAAGAAAAAGACAAAAACTGTAAACATTTTGTAATTCTGCTGAAATAGATGAAAAAAGGCAGGAAAAACGCATCTGCCTTTTCCTGCCCATATTGTATCGCCTATTCTGTTTGCAATAACCCACATGAAAATGTATCCCAAAAAACTTTACCGGGCAGTGTTCCGCTATGTCCATAGTGCCTATCCTTTCCAAAGAGGGTGCAGATCCTCCATTAGACGGGGAAGGCAATCCTCAAAGGCCACGCCCATAACAGGATCGATCCCTTCTTCAAGGGTCCGGCGGATACAGAGGGATGTAAATTCCACCGCCTCCTCCAGTGCTTTTTGGAGCGGGAACCCGCGCAGCACTGCAGAGAGAAGAACCGACGCGAATAAGTCCCCCGTTCCATGGAACACGCCTTCCTCTCTTTTGGAATAAGCAGAACAAAATTCCCCGGTTTTCCCGTTCCATGCGGCAGCTCCCACCATATCCTTCCCCGCTGAAACGCCTGTGAGCACAACCTGCCGGGGTCCAAGATCGCAAAGGGACTTCAAAAGTTCCTTTGCCAAAGCCTCTCCGCAGCCTTCTTGGGGATATTCCCTACCCAAAAGAAAACAGGCTTCCGTTACATTGGGAATTAAAATATCCGCCTCTCGGCATATAGTCTTCATCCTGTCTGCCATTTCAGGGGATATATTCCGATACAGACGGCCGTTATCCCCCATAACAGGGTCTACCATGACCACTGTATCCTTCCCTTTTAACTCCCGAAACAGGGAACGGACTTCCCCCGCCTGAGCCGGCGAACTGAGGTATCCACTGTAAAGGGCGTCAAATGGGATGCCTAAATTTTTCCACTGCTTTGCAAAACCGGAAATTTCCTCTGTTAAGTCCCGGCAGGTTACACCCGGAAGCCCACCCGTATGGGAACTGAGCACCGCCGTAGGCACCGGGCAGCATTCAATTCCCGCCGCGGAAAGCACAGGCATAACAATTGTCAGGGCGCATTTCCCAAAACCTGCCAAATCATGCACGGCTGCCGCTCGTTTCAACCGTCTTCCTCTCCTTTTTCCGCTGTATATTCCAGTAGTCTCTTTCTTCAGGAAACTCAGCGTTTTTCCACAACTTCCCCGGCTTTTTTATAGATGCTTCCTTCCGGCACAAACCCTCTCACGCTGGAAAGAGGATACACCTGGGAATTTCTTCCGATCACCGTTCCGGGATTCAGAACCGAGTTGCAGCCTACTTCCACATGGTCTCCCAAAACGGCCCCCATTTTTTTCCGGTTAACGGGGATTTTTTCCCCCATAGCGGAAACCGTAACCAGGCTTTTATCGGATTTCACATTGGAAGTAATGGAACCCGCTCCCATATGAGATTTATAGCCCAGAATGGAATCTCCCACATAATTATAATGGGGCACCTGTACGTTATCGAATAGGATAACGTTTTTCAGTTCCGTAGAATTTCCTACTACGCAGTTCTCCCCTACCAAGGCGCTTCCCCGGATAAAGGCGCAGTGACGAACCTCCGTACCTTTGCCGATAATCGCCGGGCCATGGATATAAGCCGTAGGCGCTACCTTTGCTTCTTTGGAAATCCACACATCCTCCTTAGGATGATCGTATTCGTCTTGGGGAAGGGTATTTCCCAATTCCAAAATAAAAGCCTTGATCCAATCCAAGGCTTCCCAGGGATAAGAAAAACGGCTCAGTAAAGGGGCCGCCGCCGAATGGCTCAGATCCAAAAGCCTCTCGGTTTTCAAGGAATCAAATACGTTTTCCATGTGTATGTCCTCCGTTTCCATTGTGTGTGTTTATAAATATACAAATATGCATACGCAAAATGAAAGTGCTTGGGTCCGCAAGCCGTATTATACCTCAGAGAGAAAATTGGGCTTGTATTTCCTGCCAGTTCTCTTTGAACACGGCAGCTTCCATTCCTACGGCGCGGGCGCCTTCCACATTGTCTGCCCGATCGTCGATAAAGAGGCATTGCTCGGGTTTCAGGCCGTATTTTGTAAGCAGATACTTATAAATAGCGGAATCCGGTTTTAAAAGATGGATATCCGAAGAAATCACAATGCCGTCAAACCAATAAAGAGGGCAGAACTTGGGGAAATACGCATAAAACGTGGTGCTGGCATTGGAAAGCACATACAATCCATACCCTTTTTCCCTTATATACCGGACAAACTCACGGGCTTCCTCAAAGGGAATCATGCATTTCTCCCAATGCTGAAGACACTGCCGCAATGGCTCATGCAGGCGGGCAGGCAGCCGTTTCGCTACGCTCTCGTATACTTCCTCATCGGTAAGGATTCCCAAATCCCGATCATTCCACTCCTCTTTGTTAAAAAATTCCTGCAGAAAGAGTTCCTTATCCTCCTTGGAACCATTGGGCAGAAAATAGTCCGTCATAGCTTTCGGGTTATAATCAAACAGCACATTGCCCATGTCCAAAACAATATTCCGTATTCTGCTCATATCCTTTTCCTTTCTATATGTAACCCCATGTAACCCCGTTTTAGGGTATTGACTCAAATTCCTGTTTTTCAAATACGCTTCCCGCAATACTATATTTTTTGCATTCTGCGCCGGATTCCGCTATCCAACGGACATTATACCGCAAATCTTTTGGAATGAAAAGATTTTCCAGAAAACACGGAAAATCTCACAATGCAGCCTCATAGCCATACAGCCATCGTAAAAAATTGCCGGAATGACTTTGCTATCCTTTCGGAATGTGCTACAATAAAAACGTACAGCATGAAAAAGGCAGAAAGCCTGTGCATTCCATGTTGAATTTCATTCCCAGGAGGATCCATATGGAGTATACATTTTCAAATCGTGTTCAAAACCTGAAGCCTTCCGCTATCCGTGAAATTCTGAAATACAGTTCCGACCCCAACGTTATTCCCCTCGCGGCCGGCAACCCGGCTCCCGAGGCATTCCCCGTTGACGCCATTTCGGAAATTTCTTCCCGTATTTTTAAAGAAAATCCTATCGCTGCCCTTCAATACAGTGTAACGGAAGGATATACACCCCTTCGTGACACCATGAAAAAATATATGAAGGAAAACCACAACGTAGGCCGTGACTTCGACGAGCTGCTGATTACCACCGGCGCCCAGCAGGTTATGGATCTGGCTACAAAATCTCTCTGCAATGAGGAAGATGTGGTTCTCTGCGAAGCTCCCAGCTTCATCGGCTCCCTGAATACTTTCCGTTCCTATAAGGTGCGCCTGCGGGGCATCCCCATGGAAAAGGACGGAATGGACATGGAGAAGCTGGAAAAAGCCCTGCAGGAAGAAAAGAAAGCCAAATTCATCTACACGATCCCCAATTTCCAGAATCCCACCGGTATCACCATGAGTTTGGAAAAACGCCGGAAGATGTATGAACTGGCTAAAAAATACCAGGTTATGATTCTGGAGGATAACCCCTACGGCGATCTGCGCGTATCCGGAGAAAACATTCCCTCCATCAAGAGCATGGATGAAGAAGGGCTGGTTATCTATTCCGGCACATTCTCTAAGGTCATTTCTCCCGGCATGCGGGTAGGATATGCCATTGCTCCCCAGCCTGTCATCCAGAAAATGGTGGTCTGCAAGCAGGGTGAGGATGTTCACACCAATATCTGGAGCCAGATGGTCTGCAACGCCTTCATCAATACATATGATTACAACGCCCATCTGGATCACCTTCGGGAAATCTACCGTAAAAAATCCGCCTATGCCCTTTCCCTTTTGGAGGAAAATCTGGCCCCCTATATCACATGGGAACCTATCGAAGGCGGTCTCTTTATCTGGTGTACTTTGCCGGATCAGATCAGCATGCCTGCTTTCTGCAAGGAAGCCGTGCAGCGGGGAGTCTGCGTAGTTCCCGGCAACGCCTTCCTCACGGATGAAAACGAGCCTTGCCAGAGTTTCCGCATCAATTTCTCCACGCCTACCGATGAGCAGCTGAAAAAGGGTATTGAAATTCTCGGCGGCCTGGTAAAAGACATGCTTGCCTGAAAAACGGAACTTACGGGATCTCTTCCCTTTTCTTGACAAACATTCTGCCCGGCGCTATAATACAATCAAAATCTTAAGGGCTGGATAAAAACGGCCCCTTTAAAACCGTTGATCGGGAAGAGTACGCACAATTCCTTCTTTTTGAAAAGAGAGCCGCCGGAAGCTGAAAAAGCGGCAAAGAAGCTGTGCCGAATGGACCCGGGAGGGCGGGGTGAACGCGGCATAAGCCGTCTTTAGCCTACGACGGGAACTTCACCCGTTATCAAGGAAGCGTATGGTCGGGATACGGCTATATGGAGAGAGCGGGCGTTTTCGCCAATCCGGGTGGTACCGCAGGAAATTGCAGTATGCAGGCTCCTGTCCCAGTTATTGGGGCAGGAGCCTTTTCATTTTTCCCGGCCCGCCGTTCCGGGAACACACTGTTACCTACAGGAGGAGAATTTTATGAACACCGAAAACAACACAGAACGCAAAAAAGTCATATTCAGCGCTATACAGCCCAGCGGTTCCGTAACCCTGGGAAACTATTTGGGCGCTTTGAAAAACTGGGTAGCCCTGCAGGACGAGTACGACTGCATCTTTGCTCTGGCGGATCTGCACACGATCACGGTGCGCCAGGAACCAGCTAAATTCCGTAAAAACATTTTGGAAGCCTATGCCCTTCTGCTTGCCTGCGGCATCGATCCAGAGAAAAGCCCCTTCTTCATGCAGAGCCATGTAACCGCGCATGCGGAGCTGGGCTGGATTCTGGACTGCTACACCCAGTTTGGGGAACTTTCCCGTATGACGCAATTCAAGGATAAATCCCAAAAACATGCGGATAACGTCAACGCGGGGCTCTTCACATATCCCAGCCTTATGGCGGCGGATATTCTCCTGTATCAGGCGGACCTTGTGCCCGTGGGCGTGGACCAAAAGCAGCATCTGGAGCTTTGCCGCAATATTGCGGAACGTTTCAACGGCCTTTACAGCCCCACCTTTACCGTTCCGGATCCCTATATTCCAAAAACCGGCGCAAAAATTATGAGCCTGCAGGATCCTTCCAAAAAGATGAGTAAATCCGATGAAAACGTCAACGGCTGCGTATATGTTTTGGATACACCCGACGTTATCATGCGTAAATTCCGCCGGGCTGTAACGGACAGCGATGCCTGCGTCCGCTATGAGGAAGGCAAGGACGGCGTCAACAATCTCATGGGAATCTATTCCTGCGTAACAGGAAAATCCTACGAAGAGATCGAGGCGGAATTTGAAGGCAAAGGCTACGGCGATTTTAAAACCGCTGTAGGCGAAGCGGTAATTGAGCATATTAAACCCATTCAGGAAAAATTCCGCCAGTATATGGACGACAAGGCATATCTTTCCAAATGCTATACGGAAGGCGCTGAAAAAGCTGAGCGGATCGCTCGAAGAACCCTTTCCAAGGTCATGCGCAAAATTGGATTTGTGGCCAGAGGATAAAGTATACGCAACAAAAGCGCCGGAAAAATTCCGGCGCTCTGCTATATATGCAGCATTTAAAAGGATTGAAAAAAGAAAGGAGCTTTTCTAATGAACAAAACGCCAATGGAACTGCGAAACGAAAAGCTGGGGAAAACAGTCTGCGAAGCCCTGCAAAAGCACGGTTTTGATGCTTTCTTCTGTGGCACAAAAGAAGATGCCCGAAAAAAAGCTCTGGAGCTCATCGCAGACGGGAGTTCCGTCTCCTGGGGCGGCTGTGCTTCCGTGGAAGAATGCGGGATCCTGGATTCCCTTCGGGCAGGCGGATATGCCCTGATCGACAGGGATACAGCGGGGAATCCCGAGGAGCGGGCAGAACTCATGCGCAAAGCCTTTTTTGCAGACTGGTATCTGACTGGAACCAACGCCCTGAGCGAAGATGGCCAGCTTGTAAACGTGGACGGTAACGGAAACCGGGTGGCCGCCATGGCATATGGCCCGAAAAATGTGCTGGTTGTAGCCGGTATCAATAAGATCGTAAAAACAGGGGAAGATGCTCTGGTGCGCGCCAGAACAGTGGCCGCGCCCATCAACGCCCAGCGTTTCGGCCTGAAAACACCCTGCAGTGTTACAGGAGCATGCGGCAACTGTGATTCCCCCGACTGCATCTGCAATGTGATCGTCACGACCCGCCATTCAAAACCCGCAGGACGGATAAAAGTGCTGGTTGTGGGAGAGATTTTAGGGTTCTGATTTTTATAGAATTCCCTCTGCCCTATCGTGTTTTCTCTATAGAATCTACAGATTTTAGTAGAAGGAGCGAGTAAAAATGCAGGCGGTCCGTATTATTGAAATACCCCCGTGCAAAATGGTCTCCTCTGGAAGAGGATTTTTCGGTGAGGAAAACTTTACCAAATTTAACGCATGGTTTTCCAGCCTGCCCAGAAGCATGCATTCCAAAGACTTTCTTTATTGGGACGGCCAGGGTTTCTGCTGGCTCTATCTCTATGAAGAGGGGATCAATCCCCCTGAACAATTTGAGATCGTAGATTTTAGCGGTGGTCTCTATTGCGTAGCAACTGACATTGACGGAAAAACAGATGTGGAAAAAATGAACAGCCAGGTGGACGTATTCCTTTCTGAAAATGGTTTTGAACGAGATACAAGCCGCTTTGAACTGGGAAACATCATTACTCCACCGGAAGTGCAGAAAATCCTTGGTTATTGCCAGATGGATTATTACACACCCATTAAACCCAAAGAAACTATGCAAGGATAAAAGTGCTCCCAAAAAGGGAGCCCCGTCGTCCTGATACAGAAGGGTGTTTCTAATCTTTAGAAATCCGATAGTCTCCTACCATAATATATCCTTCTACAATACTTTTTTGTCTTACGGTCATATAAAAACAGTATTTGTTTTTGGCTTGTTTAAAATCATCAAACCTTGAATACCGTTACAAATACTGACTTTTTTATACATTAAGGCGCTCATAATTACAATGACTTTTGACGCTTTGGTGTCCCAATGATGCCTGAATTTTTTATGGCCTTATAAAACAGCAATACAGACAGATATTAGGAAACACCATACTAACCGAGGGCGAAAGCACTCATTGCTTTCGCCCTCTTTGCTGTCATATAAGCAGATAGACGCACTTATCAACGGCTGGCGAAATCCGTTTATCCTGACCTTTGACAAGGGTAAATGGTTCTGCTATTTCGTACAAATGAGAAAAGCAACAGAAATATTTATATATGGGTGCTATACTATTTCCATACAAAGCGACAACTTTAAATTTATTGAGGGGGAGAACTAACAATGGTTAAAGTAATAAAAAAAGCATTCGTTGTCATTGGGAAAATGGGTTCAACATTAGATGGCGAAGGCTTTATTCAGAAATTGTGGGATGATGCAAACGGTCACTTTAGCGAAGTAGCACATCTGGCAAAGAGAGATACAAACGGGAATATTGTGGGAATATGGGGTGCTATGTCTGATATTTCTCACTCCTTTAAACCCTGGGAAGATGACTTTAGTAAAGGTTTGTATCTGGCTGGAGTGGAATGCGTTGATACTGCAGAAGCACCTGATGGATGGACAAAATGGATAATACCAAGTTATGAGTATATAGTTGTTGAAAACCATAATGGAGTGTTTGAAGATACCATTGGAAAAATGAATGAGGCGGGCATTTCTTTGGTCGGAGCTGTTCACGATTATATCGACCCAGCGACAGGAAAGGGCTATATGTATTTTCCTATAAGAGAAGTTTAATTGATTTCAGTTTGTATAAAGGTTTAGGATATAATTACTCTTACGGTCATAGAGGGAAACGAGTGATTTTTAAGGGAAGGATACCCCCTATCCTATGCTTACTACGGAATTTTTCAATAAATATTTGCAAGAAGTTATAAAACGATTTTCGTCTATACAATCAATAAAAAATAATAGAAAAGGCGTCCTCTCAGCCAAGAGGGCGCCTTTTTCATATATTAATATTAATGAGGTTAAAGAAAAATATGCAGAGAATTCCTCATTGCGCTCCTGTAGTTTGCTCTAAATAATGAAGCTCTCCTATCACCCGAGCGCCTCGTACATACACGCGGGGAACCCTCCGGTTTACATCACAGACAAGCTCGTAATTGATGGTATTTTCCAGCCTGGCCAATTCGTCCACAGGAAGCCCTTCGCCAAAAAGGATAACCTCTTCCCCGGCCTTGGCCTCCGGGATATCCGTCAGATCCACCATCATTTGATCCATACATACGCGTCCCAGAATGGGCGCCCTTTTTCCCCGCACCAAAACACAAGCACGGCCGGAAAGAGTTCTGCGGTAGCCATCCGCATAGCCTACAGGGATGGTGCCGATCACGGAAGGGCTTTCCGCCCGGAAAGTGCAGCCATAACTTACCGCCGTTCCGGGTTCCACCGTTTTCACCAGAGAAAGCACGCTCTTCAGCGTCATCACCGGCCGGAGTGCCATAGGGGTCCGGAGCGCATACGAAGGCAAAAGCCCGTATTGGATAATCCCCGGGCGCACCATATCCAACTGGAATTCCGGATATTCCCCGATAGCGGCAGAGTTGGCGCAATGGCGGATGGAAAAGGATATCCCCCTTTCCTCAAGATACCGGATCGCACCGGTGAAATTCGCAAACTGCCGGCGGGTAAACTCTTCACCGTTCCCACCCTCATCGGCTACGGCAAAATGGGTAAAGATGCCTTCCGGAGAAAGTCCTGGCAAGCGGCAGGCCTCTTTCATTTCCTCAAGGGCTTTTCCGTCCCGCTGAGGATCCTGATAGAAAAAGCCGATCCGGCTCATACCGGTATCCACCTTAATGTGGACTTTTACCGACACGCCCTGAGCAGCAGCTTCCCGGGAAAGCTGCCGCGCATATTCCAGACCAAGGACAGCCTGGGAAATCCCATTTGCCGCCAGTTTTCCCGCACAGGCCGGCGGGGTATATCCCAGAATCAAAATAGGCAGGCGGATACCTGCCCGGCGCAGTTCCTCCGCTTCTTCTATGTTGGAAACAGCAAACCAGTCCGCTCCCAGAGATTCATATTCCCGGGCAAGAGCCACGGCGCCGTGGCCGTATCCATCCGCTTTGATTACACAGCAGATTTTCACGCCCGGCTGCAGCCGGCTCTGAATCTCCCGAAAATTGTGCCCAAGGGCATCCAGATCTATTTCCGCCCATGTTCGGCGAGTTTGCGCATATTGGCTTTCCTTTTCTTCCACATTCATCTGTATCGCCTCTGTTTTTCTGTGTCTAAAGGATCAAAGCTTCCCCCCTTCCGGAGAAAAAGGGAATCCACTCTGTATCTTTCTTTTCTGCTGAAAGAAGGCCGCAGATTGCTGCGGCCTTCTTATGTCACTATCCCTATTGGGAAAGTTTATTTAAAATATGCCACACCGGATTCAAAGATCTTCTGATCCTTTTCGCCGGGAACGTTATCATAGAGATTGGTACCTTTCCGCTCAGAATGGCCCATTTTGCCCAGAATACGACCGTCGGGACTGGTAATACCTTCCACAGCGCATACGGAGCCGTTGGGGTTCCAAAGGATATCCCCGCTGGGATTTCCTTCCGGATCCACATACTGGGTCGCGATCTGCCCGTTTTGGATCAGCTCCTCCATAACGGCGGGGCTGGCCACAAAGCGGCCTTCTCCGTGGGAAACGGGAACCGCAAACACATCTCCTGCGTTTACAGAAGAGAACCAAGGAGATTTCACGCTGGAAACACGGGTGTATACCATCCGGGAAACGTGGCGGCCAAGGGTGTTGAAGGTCAAAGTGGGAGCCGCCTCAGAAGGTTCGGTGATCTTGCCATAGGGAACCAAGCCCAGCTTAATAAGGGCCTGGAAACCGTTGCAGATACCCAGCATCAGCCCGTCCCTCTGCTCCAGCAGGGCGGAAACGGCCTCCGCTATACGGGGATTGCGGAACGTAGTGGCAATAAATTTGCCGGAACCATCCGGTTCGTCGCCGCCGGAAAATCCGCCGGGAAGCATAATGATCTGGGATTCCTGTATCATCTTTTCCATCCGCTGGATGGTTTCCTCAATTCCGGCGGAACTCAGGTTTTTAACCACCAACACACGGGGATCCGCGCCGGCCTTCTCAAAGGCCCTGCAGGTATCATACTCGCAGTTTGTGCCTGGGAATACAGGGATAAATACTCTGGGCTTCGCCGCCTTAATGGCAGGCGCTTTCCCGTTGCGCTCGTTCCACAAAGGCACATTATGCGTAACAGGAACTTCCTTCGCCTTATTGGGGAAGATGGATTCCAGTTTGCTGTTCCAGATTTCCTCCAGTTCGTCAAGGGACATTCTGTTTCCAGCCAGCACAATCACCGGTTCCTCCGTCACTTCGCCAACAGCTTTTGCAGATGCGGGGAAGGGAGCGCCAGCCCGAAGCTCGGCTACGATCGTACCGGAAACGGGAGCGAAAAGCTCCTTATGATCTTCCATATTCCGATCCATGGAAACACCCAGCCGGTTGCCGAAAGCCATCTTGGCAGCGGCAGCGGCTACGCCGCCTTCCTTCACAACGGAAGCAGAAAGGATATCTCCCTTTTCCATCATGGAGAGAATCTCTTCATAATAGCCGGGGAGCTTATCCCAATCCGGAAGGAGAGTTTCTTTGTTTTCCGGCAGGGGGAATACCACCAGTTTGGAACCGGCCTTCTGCAGCGCCGCCGTCATGGTGCAGCTGGCCTTGGTCATGGCCACGGCAAAGCTCACCAGAGTGGGAGGAACGTCCAGCTGCTCGAAAGAACCGCTCATGCTGTCTTTGCCGCCGATGGAAGGAAGCCCCAGCTTCAGCTGCGCCGTAAGAGCACCCAAAAGTGCTGCGGCCGGCTTGCCCCAACGGCTGGGCACATCGTGAAGCCGCTCAAAATATTCCTGGAAAGTCAGGCGGGAGGTCATGGGATCGGCTCCCACAGCCGCCAGCTTGGAAAGGCTCTCCACTACGGCATACGCCGCCCCATGGAAGGGGGAAAAACGGGAAATTCCCGGGATATATCCATAGCTCATGGCTGTTGCGTCGTCCGTCTCTCCGTGGTCAACGGGAAGCTTTGCAACCATGGCCTCTTCGGGAGTCATCTGGTATTTACCAGCAAAAGGCATCAACACAGTAGCCGCGCCGATGGAAGCATCGAACCGCTCCGAAAGCCCCTTCTGGCCGCAGACTTCCAACCGGGAAAGATTCTTTTTGAAAGCTTCTGCCAAAGCTTCTCCTGCAAGCTCCTCCGGAACCAAATTTCTGTAATTCTTCTGGGCGTCCGGCGCTTCAATCAAAACCTTCGCATTCTGGGTCACACCGTTTGTATCCAGGAAGGAACGGGCAATATCTACGATACGATCCCCTCTCCATTCCATCTGCAGGCGGGGCTGTTCCGTAACAACCGCTACCACCTGGGCGTTCAGGTTTTCTTCCGTGGAAGCCTTGCAGAAAGCCTCCACATCTTTTTTATCCAGAACAACAGCCATTCTTTCCTGGCTTTCCGAAATGGCCAGTTCTGTGCCGTCCAGCCCTTCATATTTTTTCGGCACCTTATCCAGATCTACGATAAGTCCATCCGCCAGCTCACCGATTGCTACGCAGACTCCGCCTGCGCCGAAATCGTTGCAGCGCTTGATGAGGCGGGAAACTTCCGGATTCCGGAACAACCGCTGGATCTTACGCTCTGTGGGGGGATTGCCCTTTTGCACTTCCGCTCCGCAGACTTCCACGGATTTTTCCGTATGGGCCTTGCTGGATCCCGTAGCGCCGCCGATACCGTCACGGCCGGTGCTGCCGCCCAAAAGCACGATTACATCTCCCGCAGCCGGAACCTCACGGACAACGTTCGCCTTGGGGGAAGCGCCGATCACTGCGCCGATTTCCATACGCTTGGCCACGTAACCCGCATCATAAAGCTCCGTAACCTGGCCTGTTGCAAGGCCGATTTGGTTGCCGTAGGAGCTGTAGCCATGAGCAGCGCCTGTAGTAATCTTACGGCTGGGAAGCTTGCCCTTAAGAGTCTTCTCAAAGGGAACCGTAGGATCTCCCGAACCTGTCACACGCATAGCCTGGTATACATAGGCACGGCCGGAAAGCGGATCGCGAATTGCGCCGCCCAAACAGGTAGCCGCGCCGCCGAAAGGCTCGATCTCCGTAGGATGGTTGTGGGTCTCGTTCTTAAACTGAACCAGCCACTGCTCCGTTTTGCCATCCACCGTTACCGGGACTTCTATAGAACATGCATTGATTTCGTCGCTTACATCCAGATCCGGAATTTTTCCCTGTTTGCGCAGAGACTTTGCGCCTATTACAGCCATATCCATCAGGGATACGGGCTTTTTCGTATCTTTTCCGTAAAGCTCGTCCCTGGTTTCAAAATACAGCTTCAACGCTTCTTCAATAGCATCCGTAACCGCCTTTTGAGAAGCTTCTTCCACTTTGATCTCCGTCAGCCTAGTAGAGAAGGTAGTGTGGCGGCAATGGTCGCTCCAATACGTATCAATTACACGGAGCTCCGTAACGGAAGGATCCCTCTTTTCCTCATCCCGGAAATATTCCTGGCAGAAAAGGAGGTCTTCCATGCTCATGGCAAAGCCCATGGTGTCGTAATAGGCCTTGAGCTCTTCCTGATTCCAGCCGATAAATCCTTTCACACGGGCCACGTCCGCAGGCACATCCGCCTGCAGGGAAAGGCTTTCCGGTTTTTCCAAAGAAGCCAGCCGGCTTTCAACCGGGTTGACCATATAATTCTGGATCTTTACAAATTCTTCTTCCGAAAGGTCTCCCGCTACGGCTACCACTTTAGCCGTCAGCACTTCCGGACGTTCTCCCTGGGTGAGCAGCTGCACACACTGGGCGGCTGAATCCGCCCGCTGGTCATACTGGCCGGGGAGGTATTCCATAGCAAATACCTTATAGCCTTCGGGGGCTTCATATACCTCGTCGTAAACATTGTCCACATTCGGCTCAGAGAAGATCGTAATGCGGGCCCGGTCAAATTCCTCCCGGCTAAGCCCCGAAACATCGTAGCGGTTCAAAAGCTTCAGATCCGTGATAGAAGAAATCCCCAGATTCCCGATCAGATCCGCTTTAATATGCTGCGCCTCCACATCAAAGCCCGGCTTTTTCTCTACAAACACACGAATAACGTCAGACATAATTTCCCCCATTTCCGGCCATACGGCCAAAATTTCCACATTTCCCTCTTAGACCGGTATCCGCCCTGCCAAAAAGGAGGCGGAAGATTCGGCTCCGCAATCCATCCAATATCAAATACAAACGGAACGTATCCATAGCCCGGCAAGCTTTGGAAAGCATAAAACTTCTACTGGTATTGTATCATATCCACCGCTTTGGGAAAAGAGACAAGTGCTACAATTTGCACTGTTTTTCCCAAAAGAATTCATAAAAACCTGCAAAAGGCAAAAATTTAGAAAAGTATGGTATCTGCATATAAAATACGGAAAATACATAAAAGCGCCGTCCGAGAAAACCCGGACGGCGCTGTCTTTACTGCCGTTTTACAGTATGGATATTTACCTTAAAAACATTTTTAAACTGTGCTCTCCGCCTCTGCCCTCTTATTCTTTTTCTTCTGTTCATCTGCAGAAAATCTGCCGACGATCCAGGAAGATATGGTAACCGTTACCAAGGAGCAGAGAATATTAAACACAGGGATATACGAAAGAGATAGGGCCAGAACCGTTAAATCACAGGCAAGATACATTCTTCCCACGTTTTTTTTCGTCACATGGGAAAGCACCAGCGCAAGGGCATCGTCTCCGCCCGGGGCAATATCCATCCGCACAATAAGGCCTACTCCCACGCCCACAAAGAGCGCCCCTACCACAGCCGCCAAAAGCGGCCACCTTGCCATGCTGGGCAGCATGGGCGGGAATAATTCCCAAAAACCGTATAACAGGGAATACATCACCGCGGCAATCAGGGAATCCCGAAGAAAAGCTTTTCCCAGAAACTTAAAACCCAGTGCATAGCAAAAGATATTCAGGATAAAGCTTCCTGCCGCCGGACTTAGATGGAGCCAATGTTCCAGAAAGAGCGTCATTCCCAAAACGCCCCCTTCTGTTACGCGGCATTGTTCATGGACATTATAAAGCCCAAAAGACAAAATCGCACAACCTAAGGCCACCCATCCGTATTTTTGCAAAGCGTGTTTGATTGCTTCGCCTTTGGAAAACATGATAACACATCCTTTTCCTCTCCACTATACCAGAAAAGGATGCCGGAAGCAAGTGGCACAAACAGGAATCTATCTGAGGGCAAAACCTTTCAAAGGGATCGTTTTCCCGCTCCTCCAAACCTGCCTGCAAGAAAAGTGACAAAAAAGATCACCGCCGCTGTAAGGACAATGGTCCCCCCTGCCGCCGTTCCCAGATAATAGGAAAGGATCAAACCCGTTACACCGGAAATCATGGAAATCAGCACGCTCAAAAAATGATAAGACCGCATGGAGCGAGCTATATTCCGGGCTGAAGCCGCCGGAAGCACCAATAAGGAATTGATAATAAGGATTCCAACCCATTTAATGGATACGGTCACCATCACAGCCACCACAATAATAAAAAGCTTTTCCGTCAGGCCCACAGGGATCCGTTTGCTGGCGGCCAGATCCGGGTTGAGACCGGTAAGCATCCATCTGTTAAATACAAATATCCACAGCAAAATCACCAGAAGCAGGACTACGGCCAGAAGGGCAATTTCATTTCCCGTTACCGTGAGAATATCCCCAATCAGATAGGCGGAATATTTGGCAAATCCTCCTGTAGCCGAAAGAAGAACCACGCCCAAAGCAAGGCCTGTGCTGGAAAACACACCGATAATGGTATCGGAAGACGATACCCCCGAACCCATTACCGCTGAAATACACAGAGCAAAAAGAAGAGAAAACCCCATCATGGAGAAAAGATAGTCATCCACCCCCATCAGCACGCCGATGGCAATGCCAGTAAGGGCGGAATGCCCCAGGGCATCGGAAAAAAAGCTCATCCGGTTGTTGACGACCATTGTTCCTACCAACCCGAAAAGAGGGGTTATAAGGAGAACCGCCAGGAAGGCGTTTTTCATAAAATCAAATTCTGTCCAATCAAAAGGAAGAAGCATATCTATGAGGCTGTATAAAAAATCCATCAATTCTTTCCTCCCTTCCTGCCGGGCAGGCCAAACGTTTCCGCAACCAGGGCAGAAGCCATCACTTCATGGGCTTCCCCCTCCAGCAGAATGGTCTTATCCAAAAGAGCCGCTCTTGTAGCAAACTGCTCTACATGGGCCAAATCATGGGAAACAAGCAGAACCGGCATATGATACTGCCGGCGAAGGGAGGATACCAGATCATAAAATACTTCCGTTCCCTGCCTGTCCATAGCGGAAACAGGTTCATCCAGAAGAAGCAGATCCGGCATAGGCTCCAAAGCAAAGGCCAGAAGCACCCTCTGCAGTTCTCCCCCCGAAAGATTTCCCAGCCTCTTTTTCAGCAGATCGCCGGACGCTCCCACCCTTTTGAGCAGGGCTTCCGCTTTTTCCAGGGATTCCTTCCTATGCCCCAGCCATACAGGGAACCGGGAAAGATTGGCGCAGAGCATATCTGCCGCCGTAGTGGGGGAAGTTCTGTCAAACACCAAATTTTGAGGCACATAGCCTATTTTCGGCCTTTGTATGGATTCCCCTTTATGATTTGTATAGGAAATGGAACCTGTATAGGGGATCCTGCCTAAAATGGCCTTCAGCAGAGTGGATTTTCCCGCTCCGTTCCGGCCGATAATAGCCATAATCTCCCCATGGGTTACCTTCAGATGAATTTTATCCAAAATCAAGCCGTCCTTTTTGCGGACGCTGAGATCCCGTATTTCCATACTGCATTTGCAGTCCACACAATTGCACCCTGCAATTTCGCAGGTGCTGCAGCCGCAGCCGGGGCCATGGATATGTGTTTTTGTTTCCACACCATTCTCCTTCCCCTGCTGTAGGGGTTCTCGTTTTTGCATTCTTACATCAAGCCTCCCGATCTATATGTGCATCTATTTCCCTTTCATACTCCTGCATCCCATGCTTTACGATCTATACTCCTATTGAAACAGCGCCTCTTTCAGCACTTCCATATTTTTCCGCATAGCGCGCAGGTATGCATCCGGATCATTTTCTCCTGTAGTGGCCGGATCCAGAAAGTACATGTTGGCCCCGCTCTCCGCCGCCACAATATCGGCTGCGCTCTCGGAATACTGGGGTTCCGCAAACACGGCCTTTACATCCGTCTCCCGAATCTGCCGGATGGTATCGGCCAATTCTTTTGCGCTGGGCTGGCTATCCGGTTCCCGGTTTATCACTTTCACGATTTCCAGATCAAATTCCTGGGCAAAATACGGAAACGCCTCATGGAATGTTATAATCCGTTTATCCGGCGCAGTATCCAAAACGGCATGCATTTCTTCCGCCAAAGAAAGGAGCTTTCCCCTGTATATTTCCGCATTTTTAAGGTAAGCTTCCGCATGCTCCGGGTCGGCCTCTGCTAACCCCTGGGCAATGGTCTCCACTTCTTTTGCGGCATTGGTGATGCTCACCCACACATGGGGATTCACTTCCTCTTCTTCGTGCCCATGCTCTTCCCCTTCATGGCTATGCCCTTCCGCGCACAACAGGGGAATCCCATCGCTGGCTGTAATGACGGGCAGATCCGGAAGTTGCTGGAATACTTTTTCCATAAAGCTTTCCATGCCCGCGCCGTTAATTACAAAAACATCCGCTTTCTGCAAGTTTTGCATGTCCTTGCTTTGCAGCTGATAATCATGCAGGCATCCGGTTTGCTGGCCGGCCATATTGTCCACCTGGACTCCATCTATACCATTCGTAATATTTATCGTCATTATATACATTGGGTAAAAAGATGTGACAATACGGAAAGAGTCTTCTTTTTCCCCAGCTGTGTTCCGGAACGAACAGCCTGACACAGCTGTAAGAACAAGAATAACGCTCAAAATACACGCTATCCATCCTTTTCCAGCAGAAATCCAATTCCTTTTCTTATTCAAGTTTTCATCGCCCCGCCCCCATCTCATAGGCGGCTTACCTTTCTGCTCTTTCAATCGTTTCAACCTTTCCATTGCCTTTCCTCTGCACCAGTCTTGCATAAAATCCTATTTGCGCTTTCTAAATGCAAATGATTTGCATTTAATATTGTATTTCACAGCCAGGCGGCTGTCAAGAAAAATCTGCTTATGCCTGAATAGATTACGCTATTTTAAGCAAAAACGCTTTATAGTTCTATGGGGTAAAATCGGCCAAACCCATCCTAGAAATGGCATAAAATACATATCTTACACAAAAAAGCGCACTGCGTTTCCGCAGTGCGCTTTAAACACCATATTTTCAAAACCGGAAAGCCTCCGCCCTCCGTTCGAATGGGTATCCATGCCCTGTAACCTAAACAGATTTATATGTATATCTGAAGGAATTCACCCTGGCCGGAAAGACAATATTCCCCTATGGAAGCCGGAAGAAAAACCGTCTCGCCTTTTTTCATAGCAAGGGTTTCCCCCGCCCCGGAAAGTTCCCCGGAACCGGAGAGGCAAAGGAACGCTTCAAAGGTTTCCGGCCCGCAAACCGCTTTCATCTCCCCTACGAGATCCAGCTTATCCACTGTAAACCAGGGGCTTGTCTTCAGACGGGTTACTGTGCCTCCCGGAATTTTTCTGGAAGCCCCCTCCGCTTTTCCGCTCACCGGCCGGGCCTCTGTATCTGCAACATCAAGAGCTTTCTCCACATGGAGCTGTCTGGGTTTTCCATCCTGCCCCAGGCGCCCGTAATCGTAAACCCGATAGGTTACGTCTGAGCTTTGCTGAATTTCCGCTACCAAAATGCCCTTTCCGATAGCGTGGAGGGTTCCCGCCGGGATAAAATATACGTCTCCTTTCTGCACAGGAACCGCCCGCATCCGATCCACCAGAGTGTTTTCCCGGATAGCTTTTTCCAATTCTTCTCGGGTGCAGGATTCCCGAAGCCCCAAAAGAAGCGTAGCTCCCGGTTCACAATCCACCACATACCACATTTCGTTCTTTCCGAACTGCCCTTCTACCCTGCGGGCATATGCGTCATCGGGATGCACCTGCACCGAAAGCCGGTCTGCCGCATCAATAAGCTTCACAAGAATGGGAAATTCCTTTCCCTCCAGGCCCTTTCCAGCGGAATCCAGCCCCAGCAGGCGAAGGTATTCGCGCAGCGATATCCCTTTCCGGGGTCCTGAAGCCACAATGGATTCTCCCTGGGGATGACAGGAAACTTCCCAGGTTTCCGCTATCACGGATAGCTCCGATTCCTTTCCGTATTCCTTTTTCAGCCTATGCCCTCCCCATATGGCCTCCTTGCAGGCAGGCATAAGCTTAACCGGCTGTTTTTCTATATTTAGCATGATCTCTTCTCTATCCTTTCCCAGTTATTCTTGGCAGGTTTTCCGTCCCTGCAGAAGCTGCAACAGGCATCGGGCGTCTTGAAGAAACTGCTCGGGGCTGTCGTCCTTCACAAATTCCAGTATACAGGCTCCCCAGGGGGCCTTTGAGCTGCTGCGGATATATTCCGACCACTCCCCGGCGCCGTCTTCCAAAGGATACCGCACATTTGCCCCTTTCCACCGGAAAACATGTATGCTGGAAAGATACGGAGACACCTGCGAAAGTTCCCGGAGATTTTCTTCATGGGTAATATCCGGGTTTGGCTGCCAGTAAGTGAACAGATTCCCGCAGCCGGCTTCTTTCATAAGACGCAGAGCGCCTTTCCCTGTTTCCGTTAGGGTGCCCCGATGGTATTCGGTGCTGACAGAAAGCCCCATAGCTTCCGCCTTCCGGCAAAATTCCCGCAAATCGGAAACGACCTTCCTCCAATAGGTTTCATCCGCCGCTTCTGGGGAAAAATCTCCTGCCCACAGCCTTACATTGGGCGCGCCCAACTCCAAAGCGGTCTCCAAAACACTTTCGGCAGGCTCCCCCCGACCCAAATGATAATAGGAACCATAGGAAAGGACGGAAATGCCCTCCTCCCTGGTCATTCTTCCCACTTCTCGGGCAGTTACGGTGTCTCCCGGCGGCACATGAATATCCCCGCCCCACTCGATTCCCAAGAGACCGGCTTTTTTCGTGAGCGCTATAATTTCGCCAGGTGTTTTTTCCCGGAACGTAACGGACGTCATGCCGGGGATCCAGGCTTTTTCCTTTTTTTCATATCCGTTTTCCGATTTCAACAACAATGTGTCCCCCTTTCTATATGTAACGCGCATTGCAGGTTTATTTTTTCACTCCATACGCCGCATCTTTCTTTTTTTCTGGATCTTATCCCATTTGAAAAAGTTTTCCATATATACGTATGCTATCTGTGGAAAACTGAATGTAAAATACCATTCCAGAAAACTTTCCCTTCTCAAGATGAGATAAACACGGTTAATAACGAAAGTATACCACATTTTCCTCAGCTGTGCATAAAAAAGCCTTCCTTTCGGAACCTCCTGCTCACCTTGACTTTCCCTTTTCCCAAACGTACAATACTTAGTAAATGCACATATGCAAAAAACAGGAACCGCCGGCTTAGGTTTCATGGTGGCCGGCAGAAAGGAAAATCGGCCATGACACGGATTTTAATTGTGGAGGATGACAGCAATATAGCCCGCATGATTGCCGCTTCCCTTTCCATTGTGGGATACGACTACCAAATCTGTTCCGATGGCGGAGAAGCCGTGGAGACAGTTCTTTCCGGCCACTTTGATCTGATACTGCTGGATATTATGCTTCCCGGATTAGACGGATTCCAGGTTCTGGAAAGAATACGGGAAAAAGATATTCCGGTTATCTTTCTTACCGCAAAGCAGGATGTGGCCGATAAAGTCCGCGGTCTGCGCCTGGGGGCGGAAGACTATATCGTTAAGCCCTTTGAGGCGGTGGAGCTTCTGGCCCGGATAGAAGTGGTGCTGCGCAGAAGCCACAAGGGAAGAAATCTTTTGCAGTATGAAGAAATTACCGTGGATATGGAGAAACACCTGGCGCTGAAAAATGGGCAGGCTGTTGCACTCACCCCAAAGGAATTTGACGTTTTGGCCTTATTTCTGCAAAATGTGGATATCGCCCTCACAAGAGAGCGCTTGCTCTCCAGTGTATGGGGCTATGCATTTCAGGGAGAAAGCCGCACAGTGGATACCCATGTGCAGCAAGTGCGCAAAAAGATGGGGCTGCAAAACCGGCTGATTACCATTCCAAAGCTGGGATACCGGCTGGAAAGCGGGAGATAAATGAAACTTTGGCAGAAAATTTTTCTATATACCCTGGCCCTTATGATTGCCGCCGTGGATACCACTGCTTTTTTCATCCTTTCTGAAGTGCACCGGAATATGGTGGAACGGGAACGAAACCAGGCTGCTACAGAGCACCAGTATCTTTCCGCCGCTATTTCCAATAAAGTGGTATATGAACGCCTGAAAAGCGAAAAAGTCCTTCTTGGTGCCGAAGGAGTCCAAAAAATTCTTTTGGATCAAATCGACTCCAAAGCAGAGGGCGGAGGCTCTGCCGTATACACGGACGAAGATATTCTTCTGGGCTCTGCAAACTGTATTCCGGCAGAAAAAGACGCGGATTTTCGGGAAATTGTCCGGCAGCAGGAAAACTGCCTTTTGAAAATTGAGGAATATAACGGCCGGACATATGTATTAGCCGGCTCCCCTATCAATCTGGAGGACAGTGTGTATTATCTGTATACCACAAAAGATATATCCGACGTATATGTCCTTCTGGACCGGCAAAGCTCTTTTGCCCAAACCATGAGCTTTGTTTTTGCAGGGATAGGGGCGGTTGTGCTGTTAGCTGTTGCCTGGGGCCTTCTTCGTCCTCTTCACAAGGTGAATTTTTCCCTGCGTTCCATTGCCCGGGGGAATTACTCCATGCGCCTTCCCATAAAAGGCAGCCCGGAAATACGGGAACTATCCGGAAACATCAACCGGATGGCTTCTTCCATTGAGGAAAATGTAGAGCAGCTTCGCTCCGCCGCAGAGGAACGGAAGCGGTTTATCGACAACCTTGCCCATGAAATGAAAACACCCCTTACTTCCATTTTAGGATTCGCGGATATCCTGCGTGTAAAAAGGATTCTGCCGGAAGAAGAACGCAGGGAATACGCCAGTATAATCGTGGAAGAAACCAAACGGCTGAAAAATCTTTCCGGCAAGCTTATGGAACTGATAACCGCGGGAAGCACACATCTGGAAAAAACACAGATACATCCTTCCGCCCTCTTTGAAGAAATTGAGACATCTTTTCGGCCGATCTTTGAAAAATCGGGGATTCGCCTGCTTGTATCCGCCGGCGATTTTTCCCTTTTAGCAGACCGGGAATTGCTGAAATCCCTTTTATATAATCTTCTGGATAATGCGGTAAAAGCTTCCTCACCCGGGCAGGAGATTCGGCTGGAATGCAAAAAACATGGGGAAAATATGCTTGCATTTACCGTAGAAGATCAGGGCATGGGTATGTCAGAAGAGGACATCCGAAAAGCCACGGAGCCTTTTTATATGGCGGATAAATCCCGTTCCCGAAAAGCGGGGGGCGCCGGGCTGGGGCTTTCCCTCTGCCTGGAAATTGTAAAATGCCACGGAGGCAGTCTTTCCATAGAAAGCGCCCCGGGAAAAGGAACGAAGGTTACAGTCCTGCTGCCGGAAGGAGGCGACTTGACAGATGAAACATATTAAGCGCATACTTCCCCTTTTCTTGGCAGCCTGTATCCTGACAGGCGGAATCTGGGGAGGTTATGCCCTGCGGGAAGCGATCCCCTCCTATAAAGGAACCATTACGGAAGCAAACCAAAAACAGAAAGACAATCCGCTTTTACTGATTGACGGTGAAGAACCCATCATATTTTATCCTTGGGATCGATACATCCCCTCTTCCTGCCGGAAATACAGCGATTGTCTCAAAGAGGAAGGAAAATACGATGCCTTTGTCCACGAGTCTCTGGCAAACACTTTCTATTCCTCTCTTTCTACTAGGCAGAAAACGAGAAATTCAAATGGTGCCGATCCGTATTCTCTCCCCGGCTGGGAAGATGTGACTCAGGTGATTTATGAAAACCTCTTGGTGCAAACCACCGATGATGGATACATTTACTATCTTCCTGAAACCAAAATCCATACGGAAGAAATAGAGTATTATATCAAAGCTGCAGCCCAGGATTCCGAGCAGCTTCGATATTTTACCTGCCGGGATACTCCGGAAAAGGATCTTGCCCGCCTCTCTTCGGAGAAGCTGCGATCTGCTGCTTCCTATGTAAATTCCTGTTTTGACGAAGTGCAGTCTTTAATGGAAACCTATCAAGCGGAAGGCCTGGAATACGGATACTCTATGGGAGAATATGACGAATACGCCGAATACAATTTTTGGAACGAATATCTCCCAAAAGCGGTGGAGAACAATCCTTTGGCGCTTTTTATGTATCAAAATCCCATTCAATTAAATTTATATAATCTTGGCAGCCTGTTAAATTCTCAAAAGGATATTCTGGCTTACCGGGAAGAAATACTGGTTGTGTTTTCCTATCCGGAAGTATATTTAAATTTCGGATACCGCCCCCAATCCTTGATTCTATTTTATGATCCAACGGAATCTAGTTTTATTGGTTTCTCCGCTGGGGAATAACCCATTAGATCCTTGTTTTTACAATTTTATACTGCATAAAGCATATGCAAAAGCCATCCAACCGGGTGGTTTTTGCATTTTTTTTGCATTTTTCAGGATACTTGCTGGTTTGAGTTGTTGTTTACTTTAATAAGAAATATGCAAAATACGGTTTTTCCCGTATTTTTTAGATTGTAAAACAACGGAGGTTCAATCAATTATGGAGTTTCTTAATTTTGACGATCCAAAAGCTGTGGCAGAATATAATAATTTTATGGAAAGAAGCTCTTTGGGCAATTTTATGCAGTCTATAGAATGGGGAAAAATGAAACAGGAATATGGTTGGCGGTATGAGGCCATTCTTTCCCGAAATTTCGACGGAACCCTTGTTGGTACCGTGCTAGTATTAATTAAGAAATTTCCCTTTCCTATGAAATCCTTCCTGTATGCTCCCTGGGGCCCGGTATGCGATCTGAAAAACGAAAAAGTATTGCGGGATCTGCTCTCCGGCGTCTGGAAGCTGGCAAAAAAATACAGGGCATGGCTTTTTAAAGCGTGTCCTCTGGTGGAAGAAGACGACTGGGAAACTATTGAGATTTTAAAGTTGGCCGGTTTTTCCCATATTTCCTGTATGCCCGATGAAAAGGTCATCCAGTGCCGCGATAATTATATTCTTCCGATTCGAGGGAAAAGCGCAGAAGAGATTTTTTCCTCTTTTAAAAGCAAATGGAGATATAACATTCGTCTTGCCAAAAAGAAAGGGGTAATATGCGATGTGTATGGCCCGGACCACTTGGACGACTTTTATCGTCTTTTAGAAGAAACCAGCTTGCGGGATGGATTTACAATCCGTTCCAAGGAATATTTCGCCTCTATGCTGGAAAAACTAGGGGAACATTGCCGTTTATATCTTTGTTATTATAACGGGCAGGCTCTTTCAGGAGCCGTAACCGTTCAATACGGCGGTCGGACATGCTATGTTTACGGAGCCTCCACTGCCCTGCATAGAGATGTTATGCCCAACTATCTGATGCAGTGGGAAATGATCCGATGGGCTGTGGAAAATAAGTGCCATACCTATGATTTTATGGGAATTCCCCATTGGTATGATGAAACGCACCCGAACTATGGAGTGTATCGTTTCAAAAGGGGATTCAACGGGCATGTCGCCGTATATGCCGGAGAATTCAGTATTATTTTTTCTCCTGGATATAAACGTTTTATGGATAGACTACTCCATAGAGTGCATTATGAAAAATTAATTTGACAGAAAGCTTTTAAACAGCTTTCCTGCTTTAGGAGGGAATGCATTGCAGCAGAAAAGAAAAAAACGCCAAAACAGAAGAAATCTTCTCCGGACATTCGCAGGACTTTTTTCCATGCTTCTGATTTTGGGAGCTTCCTATTTGGCTTTCCGTTCCATGTCGGAAGATGAAAAGGCTGTTTCCAGTTCTTCTTCCAACAGCCAGGAGAAAGAAAATTCCGCTGTTTCCGCCCAAGGTGACATACAGAAATGGGCAGAAATAAAAACGTATACGGAAGAGGATATCCATGGAGGAGCCTTGATTTTGGTGAATCAAAAATTCCCCTGCAAAGAGTCTTCCGGGCTGGAAATGCTTTCCATTTACAACTATAAGAATTCTTCCTATATGGTCTCCGATAAAAATACAGCTCTGCGAAAACCGGCAATTTTAGCCCTGAATGATATGCTGGAGGACTTTGAAAAAGCTGAAGGTCCAAACGACATCCTGGTATGCAGCGGTTACAGAACCTTTGATTATCAGGAAACCCTCCTCAGCCGGGAAGAAGAAGAAAAAGGGGCACAGGAAGCCTCCACTTGGGTGGCAACGCCCGGATACAGCGAGCATCACACCGGATACGCCCTGGATTTCAATCTCCTCCATGAGGATGGTACCTCCGATTCCTATACAGGCACAGGGATCTATCAATGGGTCAACGATCACGCCCCGGAATATGGATATATCGTCCGGTATGAATCTGAGAAAGCAGAATTTACCGGGATCCAGTATGAACCGTGGCATTTTCGGTATGTGGGTGTTCCGCACTCATTAATTATGGAAAAAAACAATTTTTGTCTTGAGGAATATATACAATATTTGCGGGATTATCCCGCAGATGGTGAACATCTATTCTTTGAATACGGTGGAAAAGAATACGAAATCTACTACGTCAAAGGCCCGGAAGTCCCTATCGGGGAAGCGGACTCCTATCTGGTTTCCGGGGATAATGTAGATGGCTTTATTGTAACCCTTGAAAGGGAAATTCAGGCTTAAAACCACGTATACCTTTCGTTTCGTATACTATAAATTTACTATAAAAGCATAAACAGGCCGGAGGAAATCTCCATACCTGTTTATGCTTTTTGTTGAAGATGGAAGCATAACCGGGCCATGCCAGTCTATACTATACAGATAGAAAGGCTTGTTCTGCCGCCTAAAACATTTCACCTCAAGGAGGTTATAGATATGTTTGGATTCGGAAAGAAAAAGGAAAATGCCCTTTATGCCGTTCAGGATGGAGAAATCGTCCCAATAGAAAAAGTACCGGACCAGGTTTTCTCCCAAAAAATTTTAGGAGAAGGCATAGCCCTTCTTCCGGAAAAAGGACGCATCCTCTCCCCTTTGAGCGGAACGGTTTCCAATGTGGCCGATACGCTGCATGCCTATGGTATCACCGGGGATGACGGATTGGAAGTGCTTGTCCATATAGGTATCGATACGGTAGGACTCAATGGAGAAGGCTTTATAAGCATGGTCAAGGAAGGCGAACGGGTGAAAGCCGGGGATCCTGTGGCTCAGGCGGATCTGGAGCTTATACGCAGCCGGGGGCTCAGTACCCATGTAGTAACGGTGGTCACAAATAGCCAGGATATCGAGATCGTATCCATGGCCTCCGGAAGAGCCCACGGCGGAGAAACGCCTGTTTTCGTATATCGGAAGAAATAAAACATTTTCGCAGAATGTGCCGGCGCACAGATATAGAATACACACAATCCACCGGAAAGCTGGGATTTTATGGTAAAACTTCAGGGAGAAGGCGTATCGGCGGGAATTGCTTTCGGGACTATCCGTTTTTCCCGTAATAGCCAGCCCCAAGCGGAAAAAAAGATCCTCCAAAATTGGCAGCAAGAAATAGACCTCTATGAGAACGCCCGCCAGAAGGCTCTGGCTGAACTCCTCCGCCTGCATGCAGAAACGACGAAAAAATTGGGAGAAGAAAACGCGCAGGTTTTTGAAATCCATCGGATGATGCTGGAGGACCCCGATTTTAACGACTGCATCCTGGAAAAAATAGAAAAGGAGCACTTCAGTGCAGAATACGCAGTGGAAACCGCTGCGGAACAATTTTCCCTGCTGTTTTCTTCTATGGAAGACGAGTATATGCAAGGGCGGGCCGGGGATGTGCGGGATATTTCCTACCGCCTTTTGCGAATTCTCCAGGGAAAAGATGTCATAGAATCCATGCCCGCCGGAAACGACGGAGAAAAGATCATTCTGGCAGACGACGACTTTACCCCCAGCGAAACCGCCCGGCTGGATACTTCTCACATTTGCGCTCTGCTTACCCGGGAAGGCTCCCGAAATTCCCATACGGCTATTTTCGCCCGTACAATGGGTATTCCGGCAGTCATTGGCCTTGGGGAAGAGTTGGATCCTCTTCTGGAAGGAAAATCCTGTATCGTAGACGGCGAATCCGGCCAGGTGTTTATGGATCCGGATTCACAGACCCGGTCCTCCCTTCTGTCTAAGCAAGAAAAAGAAAAGGAGCAAAAACAGCATCTGGAAGCCTATCGAGGCAGGGAGAGCATCACAAAAGACGGGCGAAAAATCCATATCTGCGCCAACATTGGGGGAATTCGGGATTTGGATTTAGCATTGGAAAATGACGCCGAAGGTATCGGCCTTTTCCGCAGTGAATTTCTGTATCTGGAACGGCAGGCCCCGCCTTCCGAGGAGGAACAGTTCCAGGTTTACCGCAAGGCTGCGGAAGCCCTGAAAGGAAAACAGGTTATCATCCGCACCCTGGATATTGGCGCCGACAAGCAGGCGGAATATTTCCACCTTCCAAAAGAGGAAAACCCGGCCCTGGGCATGCGCGCTATCCGGCTTTGCTTTCAAAGACCCGATATTTTCCGCACACAGCTCCGTGCCCTTTATAGAGCTTCTGCCTTTGGGAATATCGCCATTATGTTTCCCATGATTATTTCCCTGGAGGAAGTCCGGCAAATCCGAAAAATCACCCTGGATGTGCAAAAGGAACTTGCTGCCCAAAATCTGCCATTTCGCAAGGAGACTCCTCTGGGCATTATGATTGAAACTCCGGCGGCCGCGATTATCAGCGACTGTCTGGCGGAGGAAGTGGATTTTTTCAGTATCGGAACCAACGATTTGATTCAATACACTTTGGCCGCAGACCGGCAAAATAGAACTGTCTCCGCACTCTGTGATCCGTATCACGAGGCCGTTATGCGCCTGATCCGCCTCACCTGCCAAAACGCCCACAGGAAAGGAAAATGGGTGGGAATTTGCGGGGAACTTGCTTCCGACACTTCCCTTACCGCGGAATTTCTCGCCATGGGTGTGGATGAGCTTTCCGTCTCCCCTGCCGCTGTTTTATCAGTGCGTGCGGCCGTCTGTGAAACCGGCTCCCTGTAATTTTGCTTCCTAAAGACATCCTTTTTTGGCAAATGTTTTGACCTGGAATCCTAAAAGGTGTACTATTATAGTATTGAACAGCAAAATGCCGTGGATCTCATTCCTCTATATATGGGCAAGAGTTTCACGGCATACAGCGTAAACATAAAAGCAATGGTTAGAAAGGGGAGCTGAAATTGGCTATTTCCAATATCTGGCACGACATTGACCCAAAACGAATCTATCCCACAGATTTTATTTCTGTAATTGAGATTCCCAAAGGAAGCAAAAAGAAATACGAACTGGATAAGCAAACGGGGCTTCTCATCCTGGATCGGATCTTGTATACCTCCACCCATTATCCTGCCAATTACGGCTTCATCCCCCGCACCTATGCGGATGACGGTGACCCTCTGGATGTGCTTCTCCTGTGTTCTGAGGAAATCCAGCCCCTTACATTGGTCCGTACCTATCCCATCGGTGTAATCACCATGATGGACGGCGGGAAACGGGATGAAAAAATCATAGGCATCCCCTACAGTGACCCCACATATAACGGATACGCGGATATCGATCAGCTTCCCAAACATATTTTTGAGGAAATGCAGCACTTTTTCAGTGTCTACAAGGAGCTGGAAGGAAAAACCACCGTTGTGGACGACGTGCAGGGCGCGGCGGAAGCTGTCCGCATTATCGAAGCCTGTATAGAAAATTACAACCAAGCTTTCGGAAAGCCCTCTTCTGTATAAAACAACAGGGGGAACCCGCCTCATATATTCTCTTATATGGCAAACATGCCGCCGGAAACTTCCGGCGGCATGTTTTTATACCAAAACATTTTGAGAAACAGATCCCTATAATTACAAATTTTCTAGTAGGCATATAGCATAGCAGTTCCATACATAGGCGTGAAAATAAATTATATGGATTTTCTAAAATATATAGATTTTTCTACTTTATTTTCATAAAAATAATTTTATTATGCCAAAAAATTGTATACTATAAATGTAAAGGGGCTCTGTTTCCAGTACTGTCTTTTAAGGCTCCATATGAAAGGCGCCCCATTTATGCAATCGGTCTCTTATCAAACGCTGTATTTGTGAGGTGATTGGAATGAAACAAAAATGTTGGAAAAAGCCGCTGAAACTATTTCCTTTGTGCTTGTCTTTCCTTTTGCTCCTCTCCTTCTGTGCCTGTTCCCAAGAAAAAAAGGAAAAACAGCATGCCGTGATCGAAGTTGAATATGCCCAACTGTCTCTGGGTGATATTGTAAGAAAAAGTGAGATCATAGCCTACGGGGAAGTGATAGAAAAGGGACCCGTCACCAACCCGGAATATGCTACCGACTATGATTACGGCAAAGATGTAAGCGTCCGGGTAAAAAAAGGCTTGCGAAACTGCCAAGAAGGCGACACCGTGGTCTATTGGGAACTGGGTGGTGAAGCGCCCAACGGTGTTGTGTATGAATATAGAGGGGTTAAAAACGCGGAAGTAGGAGATACCATCCTGGTTTTTATCAACGAAATGAAGAACGATTTGGGCAGAGATCCTTTCGTTGAGGATGAGGATGGAAATGTAAGTGTATTCAATATTTTCCTGGATGAAGAAGAACTCCTTGCTCCAAACCCTTACTCCTCGGAGCCGCCGAGTTCCAGCGCTGTATCTTCCCAGAATCCATACGACTCCACCGTTTTGCCTATGGAGGAATATATAGAGATAGTGGAAGGCGTCATACAGGCCCAGGATGAAGGGGAAGAATGATTTTCCCTCGCGTTTAGGTTCTGATGGAACATCTAAATATTTCCGTATGCAAAACCCCCTGGATTTTGAAAATCCAGGGGGTTTTATATGTCCAAGCAAACTCTGCCGGATACGATTATACCAAATGGAAGACAGAGCTAATCAAAATAGCCACAATACAGATAGGAGCTATATATTTGATAACAACTGTAAAGATTTTCTCTCTTTTAAAGGGAGACGAAAGTTTGATTTCATCCGACAGGGTTTTGGGCTTGATGACCCAGCCAATGAAAATGCAGGTAAGGAAAGCTACGATTGGCATCATAACGCTGTTGCTGATGTAATCGAAGAAATCCAGGAACGCCATACCGAAAATGGTAACGTGAGACCAAACGCCCATACCAAGAGAACTGGGAACACCGATGAGGAAAGAACCAACAGCCACTACAATGCAGGTAAGATGACGGTTCCATTTGAGCTTATCCTGCAAAATGGAAACCACGGTCTCCATCAGCGAAATGGAAGAAGTCAGCGCTGCAAAAAACACTAGAAGGAAGAAGAGAGCGCCCACGATAGGACCAATCACATTTCCCATCTTGTTGAATACGCCGGGCAGGGTTACAAACATCAGCCCGGGGCCTGTATTCATTTTGGAAAGATCCCCGAAAATAGTAACAGCGGGAATGATCATAAGACCTGCCAGGAAAGCAAAGCCTGTATCAAAAATTTCGATCTGTTTAACAGATTTTTCCAGATCTACGTCCTTTTTCATATAGGAGCCATAGGTAATCATAATGCCCATAGCCAGAGACATGGAATAGAAAAGCTGGCCCAACGCAGCCAAAACGGTTTCCGAACTGAATTTGCTGAAATCAGGCGTAAAATAATACGCTACGCCCTCCATAGCGCCAGGCTGGAAAAGCACAAAAGCCGTTACGCCAATTGTGAGAACAACCAGCGCAGGCATCATAATCCGGCTGGCTTTTTCCACGCCTTTTTCCACACCGAAAAATACAATGACCGCTGTAATGCCCATAAACAGGAAAAACCATCCCAAAGGCTGCGCTACCTGGGCGATATAATCCTCAAAATATGTATCCCCAGCGGCGGCGCCCATCTGCCCCGTGATAAACACGGAAAAATATTTCATGACCCAGCCGCCGATTACGCTGTAATAAGGCAAAATAATAATGGGAACCAGGGAGGTGAGAATTCCCAGGAATTTCCACTTTTTATTTAATTTCTGGAAAGCGCCTATTGCGCTCAGGCCTGTTTTCCGGCCCAAGGCAATCTCGCCCGCCATAAGGGCAAAACCAAAGGTTACCACCAATACAAGATACACCAAAAGGAAAATACCGCCGCCATATTTGGCAGCCAGATACGGGAATCGCCAAAGATTTCCCAAACCAACCGCAGAACCCGCAGCCGCCAGGACAAAACCCAGTTTCCCTGTAAAGCTGCTTCTCGTTTTCTCCATACTTATCCTCCTAATTTTCGCCGAGCTCAGACCCGACACCTGATTTTCCGCTTGCTTCCAAGCGAAACAGTTATCTAATTATGTCACAATTTCTGTCGCTTTGCAAGGGATTCCCTCTATATACAAAAATTTTAGTCATATCCAATAATTTGCATTCCTAAGAATATACAAAGGAATCAAACGCACAAGCAGGGAAGGGCAAATTACCGAGCCCCTCCCTGCTTTTCTCTTTAAGAAAAGATAGAAAATTATGCTTTTCATTTAAAGACCTGAAAAAGCATTCTAAAACAAAGCGAATCTCTTACAGCTCCGAAAATGCGTCTTGACAAACAAGATGCACATGATTTTTTGAAAGAATCTCAATAGCTTTATCGTTATCCTGCACACGGAACACCATATACGCCGTACCCTTTTTCCGGGTGATGAAGGCATAGGTATACTCCAGATTGATGTCGTTCTCCCCCAGGATATTCAGAATTTTTTCCAAACCACCGGCTTCATCCGCCACCTCTGCAGCCAAAACAGGGGTAATGGAGCAAATATAGCCAGCATCCTTCAGCACACAGGCGGTTTTATAAGAATCGTCCACAATCAGGCGCAAAATACCAAAATCAGGGGTTTCAGCAATGGAAAGGGCTCGCATATCGATCTTATTTTCCCGCAGAACCTTTGTAAGCTCATAAAGACGCCCCGGCTTATTTTCCAAAAAAACGGAAATTTGCTTAACAGTCATGCTTATTCCTCCTTTATATGTAATGATTTTTCTAACACAGCTATTTTTAGGCTCGATTAATACAGCTTGCGCTTATCAATAATTCGAACAGCCTTGCCCTCACTTCTGGCAATGGTTTTAGGCGCAACAAGCGTAACCTTGGCGTATATACCCAACATAGATTTGAGTGCGTCCACCAACTCTTTTTCCCGCGTGGATACAGCCGTGACGCTGTCGGAGAACATTTCGGGAGTCATCTCCACTTCCACATCCAGTGTATCGCTGTTGTTGACGCGATCTACAAGGATCTGATAATTGGCGGGATATCCCTTGTTGAGCAAAACGGTCTCGATCTGCGAGGGGAATACATTTACGCCCTTTACAATCAGCATATCGTCGCTGCGTCCCATAGGTTTGCACATTTTAACATGCGTTCTGCCGCAGGAGCATTTTTCCCGGGTCAAGACACAGATATCCTTGGTGCGATAGCGAAGAAGAGGAAACGCCTCTTTTGTAATACTGGTGAAAACCAGCTCGCCCTTTTCTCCCTCGGGGAGCACTTCGCCCGTATCAGGATCGATGATTTCGGCAATAAAATGATCCTCATTGATATGCATGCCCGTCTGCGAGCTGCACTCAAAAGCAACACCAGGGCCGGAAATTTCGGTGAGCCCATAAATATCATAGGCCTTAATACCCAGTTTGTTCTGAATATCCTGACGCATTTCCTCGCTCCAAGCTTCCGCGCCAAAAATACCCGCTTTTAGTTTAATCTGGTCTTGCAATCCCCGCTCACAAATACATTCTGCTAAATATGCAGCATAAGAAGGCGTACAGCAAAGAATCGTAGAGCCAAGATCGCACATAAACTGGATCTGCCGATCTGTATTACCGGAAGACATGGGAAGAGTCAAAGATCCAAGCTTATGGGAACCGCCATTGAGCCCCGCACCACCGGTAAAAAGACCAAATCCATAACTGACATGCACTACATCGTCCTTGGTTCCGCCCGCAGCTACAATCGCTCTGGCGCAGCAATCATCCCAAAGATCCAGATCATGCTGGGTATAAAATGCCACTACGCGCCTACCAGTAGTGCCGCTGGTGGATTGAATACGGACACAATTTTCCAAAGAAGTGGCCAAAAGGCCATACGGATACGCGTCTCGCAAGTCGTCTTTTGTAAGGAATGGCAGCTTATGAAGATCATCCACAGAGCGGATATCTTCCGGCTTTACTCCCTTTTTTTCCATCAAGTTCCTGTAATAGGGAACATTATCATATACATGTTTAACCTGTTTTACAAGCCTTTCATCCTGCCATGCCCGGATCTGTTCACGGGAAGCGCATTCAATTTCCGGCTGGTAATAGTGTTCCATTGGCGTCAGCCTCCTCTTTTTGCTGCATCCTAAAATAATATACGGAATCCCATTCTGCCGTTTTCGCTGGTTCTATTGGAGAATCCAAAAAAACTATAAACTCAGAACTGTTTTCCGAATACTATCATAGCATTTTTCTCTTTTTCCGTAAACAGTATTTTAACAGTTTTTCACTGCATCAGACGAAAACCTATATATTGCATTCTATTTTCAGGGTGTAAACCGATTTTCTTTTTTCTGTATAGAGTCTAAACTATAAAAAAGAAACCGTCTGGTTTTACAAAAGCAAACCAGACGGTTCCCACATTAGCGGCATACATTCTCCCTTGAGCCGCTATGCAATTTTTGCGCCTTATAACAGTATTACTGCTCTGCCGGCGGCTCCACGCTCTGCGGGGGTGGGGGCGGTGTCTGCCTTCCAACCATTACACCGGCCAGAAGGGAGTTCAAATCGATGCCGGTAGCCTCCCGCAAACCATCCACAACCTGATTGGATGTAGCCATTACATCCTTCACCAATTTAGCGGAATTGCCGTCTCCATACATGACGATCTTATCTGTCTGCGCCAAAGGCAAAGCCGCATTCTTTACAATATCCGGCAATACTTTCAGATACATATCCAAATAGGAAGCTTCGCCCATTTTCCGCATAGCTTCCGCTTTCTTTTCGATGGCTTCTGCTTCTGCAAGGCCTACCATCCGAATGCCTTCCGCTTCCTTTTGCTTGGAATACAGGGCCGCATCCGCCACAGCCTTCTGTGCATCGGCTTCCTGCTCGCGCTCATAGCGATCCGCTTCCGCGTCTCTCTTGCGCTTAGCCAGTTCTGCCGCTGCCTGCTGTTCCACACGGTAACGCTCTGCATCCGCCTGCTTACGGACTTCCGCATCCAGCTTCTTTTCCTGCAACGCGATTTCCTTTTCAGCGAGCTCCGCTTCTTTTTCCTTTCGGGCAATATCTGCGTTGGCGGATGTGATTTCAATAGTCTTTCTCTGCTCCTGTTCCTGAATACGGTAAGCCGCATCGGAAACAGCCAGTTTCGTATCAGCCTGCTGTTTGAGCTCTGCCTGTTTGATCGCCAGGCTGGTATTCTGCGCCGCTATTTTTTCCTCCGCGCTGATTCGCGCCTGGTTTGCAGCCTCTTTGGCTTCCGCCTCGGCAATCTGAATATCCTTCTGCCCTTGGGCCTTTGCAATAGCCGCGGATTTCTGGATCTGCACCACATTATCCATACCCAGATTTTCAATGGTATGATTTTCGTCCACAAAGTTCTGGATATTGAGGTTTACAATCTCCATTCCCATCTTTTCGATGTCGGGCGCTGCATTCTCCTGCACTTTAAGAGCAAAAGCCGCCCGGTCATGCACCAAATCCTCCAGACGCATCTGCCCCACAATTTCCCGCATATTGCCTTCGAGAACCTGCTGTGCCAGCATCTGCAGTTCAGCGAAATTTTTTCCTAAAAGGGACTGCGCCGCCCGCGCCAGGGAATCGCCGTCAGAGGAAATTTTAACATTGGCAACCCCATCCACACGGATATTGATAAATTCCTTTGTAGGCACACTTTCCTGGGTCTTGATATCAATGGGAATAATATTTAGAGGAAGGCGGTCCAGCCTTTCAAAAAAAGGAATCCGCACGCCGGCACGCCCCACCAAGATCTTGGGATTCTTATGAAGACCCGATATAATATAGGCGGTATCCGGCGGTGCCTTTACATACCCAATTCCAAACAGAACCAGAATGAAAACAACTACCGCAACGACAATCAAAATGGGAAACAACTCAGGTGGCATACATAACTCCTCCTTTATTCATGCAAATTCTTTCCGGTATATTAAACCGGAAAATTATATCTGTTTTCATTATAACATTTCCTCTCCAATTGGCAAGGAAAACTATGCATCAAAATTGTAACCTTTCTTTTTATCAGCCAACATATCAAAAAATACATAAATAATGAAATTTGCCTATTGACTTTCTCTTTTACATGTTCTAATATGATTACAGACAATATCAGAAACAATGTTTCAAATATTTGCACTTTTGTATCCTGGAATACCAAATGAAGGAGTACATTTTTATTATGAACCAAGAGTTGTATATTTCCCTCCTGAAAGAGGAAATCGCCCCCGCTTTGGGATGTACCGAGCCCATTGCAATCGCCTATGCATCAGCTAAAGCGCGGGAAGCATTGGGAGAGAGTCCTTCCCGCATTTTTGTGCAGGTAAGCCGGAACATCCTGAAAAACGCCATGGGAGTAGGTATTCCGGGAACCGATATGGTTGGCCTCGAGATCGCATCCGCTCTGGGGGCCCTGGGCGGCGATCCAAACGCCTCCCTGGAAGTTCTCCATTCCATCACGGAGAAAACTGTGGCCGATGCTAAAAAGATGGTAGAGGAAAAAGGCGTAGAGGTTGCTTTGGAGCCTACCGACAAAAAATTCTTTATCCGTGTTACAGTTTACGGCCCTTCCGGAGAAGCGCAAACCGTCATCGAGGATATGCATACAAACATTACATATATCCTGAAAAACGGAAAAACGCTTTTTGAAAAGCCTTCGGAGGAAGCTGCGGCTGCCGCCGGCAGAGGTTCCCTTATCACAGTAGACGGTATCTACGAATTCGTAAATACGGTGGATTGGAAAGAGCTCTGTTTCCTTAAAGAAGCAGTGGATTTGAATAAAACTATCGCTCAGGAGGGCTTGAGCCGTCCTTACGGGCTGCAGGTCGGCAAAAGTATTTATGAATCCATGCGGTTAGATGAAAACGCGGGAGATATTATGGATTACGCCATTGCCCTGACCTGTGCCGCCGCCGACGCCAGAATGTCCGGCAGCCGTATGCCGGTTATGACCTCCTGCGGCAGCGGAAACCAGGGAATTACCGCTACCCTCCCCGTAGTAGCTTTGGTAGAACGAAAGAATTTATCTGAAGAAATGCTGTATCGCGGCCTTGCCATGAGCTGTCTTGTTACAATCCATGTAAAAAGCTTTATAGGCCGTCTTTCTCCCCTCTGCGGCTGCGGCGTAGGCGCCTCTATTGGTGCATGCTGCGCTGTAACCTATCTTCTGGGAGGAACTCTGGAGCAGATTTGCTGCGCTATCCGCAATGTAATTGCCGATGTGTCCGGTATTATCTGCGATGGAGCAAAGGCAGGCTGTGCTTTAAAAATAGCCACAGCTGTAGCCAGCGCTTATCGTTGTTCTATGCTGGCTCTTCGGAACATCAGTGCAACACCATTAGACGGTATTGTGTCTTCCGATGTGGAAAAAACCATCCGAAATCTTGGGCATCTGGGTACGGATGGAATGGCAGATACAGACAAAGTTATCCTGGATATGATGGTTGCTAACCGTTAACCGTCAAACAAAGCAGTAGGCGCACTATTTTGAGCAGACATACGCAATTTTATAATTCATTTATAAATAGAAAGGAAGAATCATTATGGACAAACGCACAAGAGTTCTCAGCGCACTGAACAAAAAACCCGTGGATCATCCTCCCGTAGGCTTCTGGTATCATTTTGCAGGTGAGCAGGCCCAGGGTGAAGGCTGCGTCCAGGCACATCTGGACTATTACCGCGACACAGATCTGGATTTCGTGAAGATCATGTGTGACGGCTACTTCAACTATCCTATTCCTGCAGAGATCAAAAATGCCGAGGACTGGTGGAATCTGAAGCCTCTTGGAAAAGATCATCCTTTCATTCAGGAGCAGGTTTGGAGAGCAAAAAGAATCGTTGAAGAAGTAGGCAAGGAATGCTGTGTATTTTATAACGTATTTGCTCCCTTCTCCTCCATCCGTTTCGGATATCCCGAAGATAAGGTCATGGAACATATTCGCGAAAATAAGCTGGCCGTTATGCACGCTTTGGATGTAATCGCCCAGGACAATGCCCTTCTCTGTCAGCTTTTGATTGAGGAAGCAGGTTGCGACGGTGTATATTATTGCGTACAGGGCGGCGAAAAAGATCGTTTTACTATGGAAGAATACAAAGAGATGATTGCTCCCAGCGATCTCTATGTTCTGGAGCACGCAAACCGTTTCTCTGAGAACAATATTATGCACTGCTGCGGCTGGGCAGGCGCACAAAACAATGTAGAGCTTTGGAAAGACTATCCGGTGAAATGCATCAACTGGGCTGTATTTGTTGAGAAGCTTCCTTTGGAAGAGGGACGGATCTTCTTCGGAAACAAAGCTGTTCTGGGCGGTTTTGAAACCCTCCATTTGGATCCGGAATGCAAAACCTATCAGGGTATTCTCTATACCGGAACCAAAGAGGAAGTGCAGGAATATACTAGAGAACTCATCAAAAACTACGGAAAGTTGGGCCTGATGCTGGGTGGAGACTGCACAATTGCTTCCCACATTGACCACGAACGTATCCGTTGGGTCATTGAAGCTGCCCGCCAGGTATAAATTTTTAAATACCTTTTATTCTTCACTTAAAAATATTCTTAATTTGTTCCTTTCATTTGATCTTTACTCTCAAAGCGCGTCCTTTTAAAAAGGGCGCGCTTTTGGGAAAGGATGGATAGTTTCCAACCGTTGCAGCTTGCATCCCAGCGAAAAACACGGTATACTATACTGCATACTAGTCATATCAGTAAAAAATTAGTATATATGGGGTAATTCCCCGATAAGAGGTGTATATATGGCGGAGAAAAAATTGTCTTTGGCGGATAAAATTCACGACGAAATATTAGAAATGGTTATTCGCCTATCTTCCGATCAGGAGGATGTGGTTCTCACGGAAGGAAGCCTTGTTGAGAAATTCGGTGTCAGCAAAGCACCAGTCAGAGAGGCTCTTGTAAAGCTTTGCAGCGAAGGCGTTTTGAAAAGTGTTCCCCGATATGGATACGTAATCGTCCGTCTCAACGAAAAAGACGCCAGGGATATTACCCAATTCCGCCTGATTCTGGAAATAAGTGCCCTTAAGCAGGCATTTCCCCATATACATTCGGAGGATCTGGAACCGTTACGCCATCACCTAAAGGAAACGGGAAAGACAAGAACAACAGATGTTTGGGAAGTCTGGGAAGACAATCAGGAATTTCATTGTCTTCTGGCAGGATTGGCCGGAAATCGGTTCCTAGTAAAATCCCTGCGGGAAAGTATGGCTATTCAAAAACGTGTATATGCTCAGCTTCATTGGCAAAACAGGCACAGCATGGAATACATTCTGAACCCTGCGCCACATGAAGAGATCTTTGACGCTGTAGAAAAGAAAGACCTGGAAAAAGCTCTCTCTTTTCTCCGAAGCGATATTTTACAGGGAAAAACTTCTGCCGCTTCTGCAGGTGGATTTTAAGGCCTTCCATATAGCATAAAATTTCTAAGGCAGAGGGCAATCTTTTGTTTTGCACATAGGACTGTATCTGCTGTATTATTTAGTTTGTCGTATCGTTTATAGATTTTTATCTTCCAAAGGAGCGGAAGCAGTTCACACCAAATGCTGCCGCCCCTTCTTTTTTAATGCCGAAAGGGCATTTTTTTCATTCCATCAGAATGTTATTATGTGTTTCTAAGATACGAACAAAAAGAATAACGCCTTCCGGGGAGGAATTGGCAATGAAAAATAAAACACTCAAAAATAAACGATTTTTAGATCTTTACAAGTATATTTTTTCTTATATAATGGCAGCTTCTCTACCTCTTATAGTTGTTATTATTATTTTTGGAACGGTTTTTACCCAAGCATATCAACGAGAGGTGGAAGCCAGCCAAAGTTCCTCCCTCCTCTCCGCCCAAAATTCTGTGGAATTGATGCTTAGTCAAATGGAAAGCATTGTACAAACAATCCAGATGGAAGAGGAATATTCCTATAATTTGGATGACCAATTAAGAGAAACAATTGAATTGCAGAAGCGTTTGAAGCAATATCAAATTTCCAGCGCATTTCTTAAAGATATTCTTTTCTATACCCATGGGAACACATCTATCTGTGCTGCCAGCTCCACATATTCCTTGGATACATATGCGAACTCGGTAAATCAGATGACGGGAATCAGCTCAGAAACTTTTACTAAATATCTCAATGAAACGGAAAGTGCCATTATTCTTCCTCCCCATGAGGAGATTATGATGGGATCTATGGGGCGCAAGGTTGTGGATTTTATTTATCCGCTTCCCTATCTTTCTTCCTCATCCTACGCAACTGTTCTTTTTAAAATTGAGGCTGAAACCCTGCAAAAAGCCTTTCATACAGAAAATTATGCAAACTACGCAGCTGTTCTTCCTTCGGGAGGCGAGAAAGTTATTCTTGCCGGCTCTGACACGTATAAAAAAGAATTGGAAATTCTTTTGAAGGAAGAAAAATTTGAATCTACTCAAGGATCCTTTATCTGTAATCTGGAAAGCCAGGAATATATGGTTTCCTATCTGCGGAATCAGGAAAAAGATATTTTGTATTTGTATTTGCTTCCTACCTCGTCAGCTCTTAAACCGGTTTACCAAATTCAATGGACCCTTTACGGCGTTTTAGCTTCCATGCTTCTTATAGAGTGTCTCCTCGTGTTTTTAGTAGCATACAAAAACTATCGGCCTATCCGTTCTTTAGAAAATTTTCTTTTTAAACATTATCCCGAACCACCAATCGATTTTCCAGCTGAAGGTTCCGCCATTGAGAATGCAGAACATTTGCTGAATCATATGGCTGTAGTTCATAAAAGTTTAAATGAGAAGCTGGCCGTTAATCGGGATACTCTTCGGGAAGCAGTCCTATACAAAGCGATACATGGAGGATTTTCCTCTTTAGAAGAATTAAACACTACCTATGAAAATTCAGGCATCCTTATAACCAACCCTTACCTGCGGATTTTAATGATACAATTTTCCCAAGGCCACGACGGAAAAACACCTCAGCCCACTGATTTGTTAGAAATACTGCGGAGCTGCCTTGTGAACCAGCAAATTTATCACTGCTTTTTCTCAGGAAAAAATGTATTTCTCATTGCAGACAGTTCAGAAAAAAGAACCGCATACCAGGAAGCTCTTCCAAAGATACACCAGCTTTTAAAACAGAAAAATCCAAATCTGGATGTCTACATGGGCATCAGTTCCAGTTTTTCCGATGTTTCCAAACTGCATATGGCGTATATAGAATCCGTAAGCGCTCTGGATACTGCTGTTGAAAAGAATATACCAAACGTTCCTGTCTTTTATGGGCAGATTATTTCCCACAAAGAAATAGAGCAACTATATCCCTATGGCGAAATCAATCAACTTGGTTTGGCGATTCAAGAAAACAACAAAGAAAAGTTCCAAGGGCTTGTCTCTCAGATCTATACGCTGCTTAAAGCACATCAATACAATATAATCTTAGGAAAATTTGTTTGCTACGATGTAGTCAGCGCTATTCTTAAAGCCACCCTCCAAACGGGAAAGGGCTTTTCCGTTATCAACGAACGCGCTCCAGATATTATGGGGCTTTCTTCTTCCCATTCTATGGATGAACTTCTTTCTATTCTGGAAGACATCACACAAAAAACCATGGAATATTTGGATGAGAAGGAACAACCCAATAATAATCTGATGGAACAAATTATTAGTTTTATCCATTCTAACGTGTTTGACTACAATTTCAGTGTTGGGCAGTTAGCCGATCAGTTCGGCATTTCTCAAAACAATCTCAGCCAGCGCTTCAAGCGCTATTTGAACCAAACCCCAACGGAATATATTAATCGTTTAAAAATGGAAAAAGCGAAATCTTTTCTCTCTAATACGGATATGCCTCTGCGAATAATTGTAGAAAAACTGGGATATAGCAACGAATCCAGTTTTATCCGAAAATTCAAAGATGCAACCGGCATGACTCCAGGAGAATATAGACGGCAAACTAGGAACTCCCTATAATTGAAAAAATCACTACTTGCTTTCTACGTTTCTCTATATTTGACAGATTTAACAGCCCTCAAAATGGTGAGGGCTGTTTTTATTTTGTGGAAATATTATAACGTATTATCGAACAGCGTCATATGAAATAATAACTTGGTATATAATGAATCAGTTTATTCCTGTCTTATGGCAATTGCATCCACTAAGGATTTCATCACCCAAAGACAGAATTTTTTTGCTTTTAATTGGTCGTTATCACGCCCTGTTTAATGAAAAAAAGCACACACGTTACATTTAGCATAGTATTAATATGAATTCTCATCATATTAATAGTCATGTGAAAATAAGCATATAAACAATAAAATTTGTCTATATATTTTTGTTTAATAACACACTATAGTAAAAGCAACAGGAACAAAAGTGCATAAAAATTTACACAGACCCATATGGAAACAATGCAAATCATGTAATCCCGGCATATCAGCCGGGATGCATATATAGGGCTTTTTAGCTTTATATATGAGAGACACAGGTTGTTTACTACTGCTCCCAAAGCAGCTTCAGCAGCAGCCTTTTATGGTTTCAATCAGTGAAAGAGGTGTATGAACACATGGTAAAAGCATCTAAAATGCGGCAACGGAAGGATGGTTTCAACCATACTCCTATATGGAAACGCTTGCGAAGAGACTATGTTTTATATTTATTAGTTCTTCCAGCTTTTATCTACATTTTTATTTTCAATTACATACCTATGTATGGTGTCCAAATCGCCTTTAAAGAATATATGCCTGGTTTAGGTATTGAGGCCAGCCCCTGGACAGGATGGGACAATTTTGAACGCTTTTTTGCTTCTCCGGACTGCGGCACCCTGATCTGGAACACAGTGATTTTGAGCGTATACCAGCTTGTAGCCAGCTTTCCGATTCCTATTATCATCGCGCTTATGCTAAACCAGTGCAATAGTATTGGATATAAAAAATTTGTGCAAAACGTTATTTATGCCCCCCATTTTATATCTATAGTCGTTTTAATCGGCATGATGCAAATTATGATGGCCCCAAATTCCGGCGTTATTAATACACTGATAACAGCTCTGGGCGGTGAACCTATTTTCTTTTTTGGTGAAGAAGGTTGGTTCCGGCATCTATACGTATGGTCCGGTGTATGGCAAAGCACAGGTTTTAATACCATTATTTACATTTCCGCTCTGGCAGGCGTCAGTTACGAAATGCATGAGGCGGCAATCGTAGATGGTGCATCTAAATTTAAACGCATTTTATACATAGACTTTCCTTCCATACTGCCAACAGCTGTAATTCTTCTTATTATGGCAGTTGGGCAAATTATGAGCATTGGTTTTGATAAAGTTTACCTCATGCAAAATAGTATCAATATGCCTGTCTCTGAAATTATTTCCACCTATATTTATAAAAAAGGCATCCTGGATACGGATTACAGTTTTTCTGCCGCAGTGGGCCTTTTCAACAATATAATCAACTTTGTGCTGCTAATCTCTGTGAACGGTCTTAGCCGCCGTGTTTCAGGAAACAGCTTATGGTAATACGGAAATCGTTTCAGAAAGGGTGAGCATAATGGCTATACGAAAATCAAAAGAAGACAAAGTTTTTGATATAATCAATTACTCTATTTTATTCATACTTGTCCTTATTATTATTTATCCTTTGTATTTCGTCGTTATCGCATCTGTCAGCAATCCGGATGCGGTCAACAGTGGCAGTGTTACTTTTTGGCCCCAGGGTGTTTCCTTTGAAGGCTATTCCAAACTTTTGGGAGACAGCTCTATTTGGACCGGCTATCGTAATTCTCTTATATATACCACATGCGGCACCTTTCTCAGTGTAATTACAACTATTAGCGCTGCATTTTCCCTTTCCCGTAAACAGCTTTTCGGGCGGAATTTCTTAATGGGATATTTTGTTTTTACCATGTATTTCAGCGGAGGTATGATACCTCTTTACATAACAGTTAACAATCTGGGTTTATACAACAATCCCCTGGTTCTGATAATTTTGGGTATGGTTTCTGTATACAATATGATTATCGCCAGAACCTTTTTCCAAACAAATCTCCCTGATGAACTATTTGAAGCTGCAGAAATCGATGGATGCGGAACATTTCAGTTTTTCCTGCGCATTGCAATTCCTCTTTCCAAAGCGATCATCGCTGTATTAGTGGTATTTTATGGTGTGGCACAATGGAACTCCTATTTTAACGCCATGATGTATATATCCAACAAAGAATATTATCCCCTTCAATTGGTATTGCGTGAAATCCTTCTGCAAAGCCGTATGGTAGAACCGCCTACCACAGAAGGAGCCATTGTGGATTTGATTGAACGGCAAAAATACGCCGAACTTATTAAATATGGGGTAATTATTGTTTCTTCTCTGCCGGTACTAGTCGTATATCCATTCGCTCAGAAATATTTTGTAAAAGGTGTCATGATCGGTTCGGTAAAGGGATAAAACAAGATTTAAAAAAGGTTTTCGCGGAAAGATATTCCGTAAAAATAAAGCAGTTTGTGCTGTTAATATACCGTGCAAACTGACTACGAAAGGAAGAAAAATATGAAAAAGAGAGTATTGGCATCCCTTTTGTCCGCAGCTCTGCTAATGGGCGTGGCGGCTGGATGCGGACCCAACGGGAATTCCTCTTCTGCAGCTCCCTCAGGCGGAACTGGTTCCGGCGGAGACGCCTCCTATGTAAACAAAACCGGATTCCCCATTGTAAACGAACCCATCTCCCTCCGGTTCATGGCTCCCCGCAGTGCTTCATACGCTAACGGCTATGAAGACATGCAGATGTTTAAGGACTACGAAAAAGAAACCGGTATTGACATCCAGTGGGATGAAGTAGCCGAAGAAGGATGGTCCGAAAAAATCAAACTGACCCTGGCTTCCGGTTCCAATCTTCCCGATGCCATTTACGGCGGAAGTGTTTCCAGCTCCGATGTTTTCAAATACGGTCAGCAGGGCATCATTGTGTCTATGGACGACCTGATTGAAAATTACACCACAAATGCAAAGAAGTATCTGGCAGAAAGAGAAGATATCCGCAAAATCATTACGTATACGGACGGTCATATTTATTCTCTGCCCAGCATTGACGAAAGTTTGAGCACCCGTATTCCGGGCATGTTGATCGTAAACCAGACCTGGCTGGATCGTGTGGGGCTGGAACATCCCACCACGGTGGATGAGTTCTACAATATGCTCAAAACCTTCAAAGAAAAAGATGCAAATGGAAACGGTGTTGCCGGAGATGAAATCTGCCTGTCTCTTCGCCAGTTTGCTTCTCCGAACACCATCGACGCAAACAAGAGCCTCACAAACCTGTTTGGTTTCTTTGGTGTTGTAGACGACAACTCTCACATAATGATCAAAGACGATAAAGAAGTTGTTTTTGTTCCTACTACCGATGAATATCGTGAAGCACTGGAATTCTTCCACAAGCTCTATGAAGAAGGCCTGATGGATCCTGAATCCTTCACCCAAAATGACAGCCAGTTCTGGAGCAAAACCCGTTCCGATGAGGGTGTTGGCTTTACCACTGCTTTCTCCTGGCTGGAATTGAATAACGGAAATGTAGAGCAGAACGAATACGTCATTATGGATCCTCTCAAGGATCAGGTTGTCTGCCAGCCTGTTATCGTGGCCGGTCTCGCTACCAACCGCTTTACCATCACCTCTTCCAATAAGTATCCGGAAGCTACCATCCGCTGGATCGATACCTTCCTGGATAACGGTGACCGTGCTCTGGAATCCCGCTTCGGTAAAGAAGGCGAAACTTGGCAGTGGCTGGACGAAGATAAAACAAAATTCACAGAAATGGCTGAAAGCCCCGATGGAAATACCGTTGATACAGCTTACATCAGCCAGTTTGGACCCGGATACCTTTCCGTACAGTGGGAATTGCAGGATCTGTGGGCCAAAAAGCAGAATACCATCCAGCAGTTTATCGACCGCGCTGATAAGTGCAACAACGTGTATATCAACCAAGCGGTTCACACTTGGCCGGGTCTCGGTTTTGATGAAGATACCAATAAAGATTTCAGCAACATTGATACCGACCTGCGTAAATATACCGACAACATGCTCTCCAAATTTATTATGGACGGCGTTGACGATGCAAGCTGGGATGCATATGTAGAGCGCTGCAAAGCATTGCGCTGCGATGAGCTGATAGAAATTTACCAGAAGCGCTGGGATTCTTATTCGAATTCCTGATTCTGAAATGCTAGATTCATGGAATTTTGCTGAATCATAACCATTGTTTCTCTTATTCTTCTTTCACCGGTTCCTTCCCTTCGGGAAGGAATCGGTTTTTCCTTTTCAGCGCAGCCTTTATTTCTTTGGGCAGGTCGTAAATTGCATGATACAGGTAGAAATTTGCAATTGGAAATCTATATACTGCATGATATATTCAGTTGGAACGAAATTGTAAAGACTGTCCAGTAAAATAGCACTGGGTAAAGTTTTTATTTCGGAATTTGAACAAGAATGAAGCAATAATTTAAAGGAGTTGGATAGTATGACAAGACAACAGCTTACAGAGCTTCGCTGGAGTCCTGAGCGTGCAGAAAAATATATTAAGGATCTGGGCGTTATTCGGGGCTGCAACTACGTTCCCGCCTACTGCTATAGTTACATAGAAATGTGGCAGAATTATCGTGAAGAAACCATTAAGCGTGAGCTGACCTATGCTAAGAGAATTGGCATTAACAGCCTGCGGATTTTCATGGCTACCTGCCAGTGGCAGACCAGAAAGGAAGAAACCTACGCCAATCTGGATAAGTTCCTGACCTTGGCCTCTTCCATGGGCTTTTCTATTATGATGACCCTGCAGCCCAACCGGTGTGTCCGTCCCGGCAGTACTCCGAAGCTGGACAATCCCTTCATTATTCATTTCCGCCCCAGTGTACATGACGGAGGATGGGATTACGAGAATTCCTATGAATTGCAGCAGGATTTCTCCAAGTGGGGCGAACTGCGTGACAGCGTATACAATTTCGTCTATGAGACTGTTTCCCGCTATAAAGACGACTCCCGTATTGCCATTTGGGATCTGTATAATGAAGCTGCAGCTTCTTGCGGCGAAATCGTAGAATGCGTATTTGAGGCAGGAAGGAACGTAAATCCCCAGCAGCCTTTGACTGCTTGCTGGCAGGCATGGGATCTTTCCGATGTAGGAACCTTCCACTGCTACATGCAGCCGGGCAAAACAACCGCATACGAAAGCGGTATGGTATCCGGGCTGACCTTCCAGCAGGAAATCGACCGTATGGTTGAAATGGGCCGTCCGATCCTCTGCACAGAGTTCTTGGCTCGTCCCTTTGGCAATGAACTTGCCAATGTGCTTCCTATTTATGCAGAAAAGCATATCGGCTGGTATCTGTGGGGCCTCTGCGCAGGAGCTGCTCAATACCAGTTCCCCTGGGGATGGCCGGAAGGATCTCCTGAACCCAAGCGCTGGTTCCATTGCCTCCTGTATCCTGATGGAACTCCCTTTGACGCTACTGAGATTCCGCTAATTCAGGATTTCCAGTATGTAGACTAATTTCATTAAAAATTCCGTTACTTACGTTTAAACAACCCCTCCCTTTAACGGGGAAGGCCGACCGGTATTGGTTAGATATCGGTCGGCCTTTTATTTTGCTTGTCTATATACTTCTTCCTTGCGGGAACAGTGTTATTTTCCTCCCAGCCTTTGTATTTCTCTCCATCTGGTTGGCGATATTCCTTCCTCTTTGAAAAAAGATTTATAAAACAGCGATGTCTCCGAAAAACCCACTTCAAAAGCAATTTCACTGATAGATTTTCCCGTATAGAGCAGAAGCTGTCTGGCCTTCTGCAAACGCAGACGGGTCAAATATTTATGGATGGATGTGTGATACTGTTTTTTAAAAACACGCCCTATATAATCCTCGCAATACCCAAACTGAAGGGCCAATTCCCGCAATGAAAGGGGTTTTACAAAATTTCGGGATATATACTCCGCAATTTGGAACGGCAAACCATTTCCCTGTTCTCCAGATTCCTTTTTCAATTCATATAAGAGATAATGAAAAATAATATTTTCATAAACACCGGCTGTTTCTACACCGTTTTGGCAGGCGTGGAGTTCCTGTATCAGGGGCAGAACCGTCTCTCTCCTAAATTTACCCTCAACAGGAAGAAATCTCACTCCAAGAGAGCTGCTATCCTTAAATACACCGTCAAAATGAATGTAAAAATACTCCGGTGCCGGAGAACCTCTTAAGCCGGTTTGCTGCAGTCCCCCTCTTTGGATATACCAAGTATCCTCCGTTAAGGATATTTCTTTTCCGTCTTCTTCAAAATACAGCTCGTTCTTAAGCATAAGGATCAGCACATTTCTTTCCCACTTGCGGGTGATATGATGTTCTCCCTGGCTGAACTGACGAAATTCACATTCCAGGAAAAATGTATCCTGCAGCAAATCCAAGCAATACAAGCCTCGTCCTCCTTTAAAGTATATAATCCTATTATATACTACATTCCGTTATACTTCACGCAATTCTCTATTCCATTTTAAACCATTTAACAGAAAAGTTGCCGGGCGAAACGGCAACCATTACCGCAATTCACCCGGCAAAACCATGCGTAAAAACTTTATTCCATAGCCTTACTGTCTACTTCTCCGCGGAGCTTCTCTGCAAAGGCTTCTACCGACATACTGCCTAAATCGCCAGCCTTTCTTCCGCGAACAGAAACTTCGCCGCTTTCCGCCTCTTTATCGCCCACAACCAGCATATACGGAATTTTCTGCAGCTGTGCTTCACGAATCTTATAACCGATCTTTTCGCTGCGCATATCCGTTTCCACACGGAACCCTGCATTTGTAAGCTTTTCCGAAACCTGCGCTGCATACTCGTGATGCCTTTCGGAAATAGGAAGCACCTTCACCTGCACAGGAGCGAGCCATGCCGGGAATGCCCCAGCAAAATGTTCAGTAAGAATTCCAATAAAGCGTTCAATACTGCCGAATACCACTCTATGGATCATAATAGGCCGATGTTTTGCGCCGTCCTCTCCAGTATATTCCAGCTCAAATCTTTCAGGAAGCTGGAAATCCAGCTGGATTGTGCCGCATTGCCAGGTACGGCCCAGGCAGTCCGTAAGATGGAAGTCCAATTTCGGGCCATAGAAAGCGCCGTCTCCCTCGTTTACCTCATACTCGTATCCCAGCTCGGATATAGCAGAACGAAGAGCATCCGTGGCCTCGTTCCAGTCCTCTTCCGCACCCATATGGTCTTCAGGCATGGTGGAAAGCTCAATATGATAGGCAAAACCAAAGGCACTGTATACCTTATCAATCAACCGGACAACACCTTTAATTTCGTCCTTGATCTGGCTCTTCAGCATGAAGATATGGGCGTCATCCTGGGTAAAGCATCTTACACGCATCAACCCGTGCAAAGCGCCCGAAAGCTCGTGCCGGTGCACAATACCCAGTTCGCCTATACGCAGAGGAAGATCCCTATAGGAATGCATTTTCGTCTGATAAACCAGGATACCACCGGGGCAGTTCATGGGCTTAATGGCGAAATCTTGTTCATCGATAACCGTTGTGTACATGTTCTGCTTATAATGATCCCAATGACCGCTGCGCTCCCAAAGAGACCTGTTCAGAATAATGGGTGTAGAAATCTCCTGATACCCTGCTTCTCTGTGGATTTCTCTCCAGTAATCAATCAGAAGATTTTTGAGAACCATTCCCTTGGGAAGGAAGAAGGGGAATCCGGGGCCTTCGTCCATAATAGTGAACAGCTCCAGTTCTTTGCCCAGCTTCCGATGGTCGCGTTTTTTGGCTTCTTCCAGCATGGTAACATATGCTTCCAGCTCCGAGGCCTTGGGGAAAGAAATACCATAAACACGCTGCAGCATCTTATTGTTCGCATCCGCACGCCAATAAGCACCCGTGCAATTCGTAAGTTTCACAGCCTTGACCTGACCCGTTGTCATCAAATGAGGGCCGGCGCAGAGATCCGTAAACTCTCCCTGGCGATAAAAGCTGATTTTTTCTCCTTTTTCAGAATGCTCCTCAATCAGCTCCACTTTATAGGGCTGCTTTTCTTTTTCCATGAGCTGCTTTGCATCTTCAGGAGTAAGTTCAAACCTTTCAAGCGGAAGATTTTCTTTTATAATCTTTTTCATTTCCGCTTCAATCTTGCTCAGGTCTTCCGGTGTAAGGGACCGAGGCAAATCCATATCGTAATAGAAACCGTTATCTATAGCAGGACCAATGGCCAAAGCGGCTTCCGGGAACAAGCGTTTTACAGCCTGCGCCATTATATGGGAAGTCGTATGCCAGTAGGCGTGTTTGCCTTCCGGGCTGTCAAATGTAAGAATCTCCAGCTCGCAGTCCTCTGTCAGCGGTGTGCGCAGGTCTACTGCGTTGCCGTTTATGCGGCCCGCACAGGCGGCTTTATAAAGGCCTGCACCGATGGATTTGGCAACATCCGCCACAGTAATGCCGCTTTCAAACTGACGGCTGTCGCCCTTTAATTTTACAGTAATCATGCTCATCACAAATATCCCCTTTCCATATTGCAATACTGCCGTTTCCGCACAGAATTCCATTTAAAATTTATTTCTCCAATTTTTCCGTATATCCCGGAATGTCAAAGAATATAAAAACAAAGCCTTCGCCCCTTCAAATAAGGGGCGAAGGCTAAATACGCTTCCGCGGTTCCACCCTGATTCGGTATAGCCGTGCAATTTCACACTATCATCCGTGTTTATGCGTTCCCATTTATAATCCTATTTTGGGACGAACTATACCCTCCGGCGCCGATAACGGCGGCATCCGGCACGCCTTATTTCGGCGCGCACTCCGAGGCGGTGCCTTTTTTCGCTTTTGCTGCCCAGCCTTTCAGCCTGGAGCCGGGTTCTCTGAAACAAAAATCTGCAAAAAAAGATTCCTCATCTGCGATTTATTGATATTCTCTGACCAGGTAAAATTTTTATACCATATCCTATAAGAATTACCTGTCTATTTATTACATGGTAGCATCGCTTTGTGAAAAAGTCAATAGCCGTGCAGAAAATGCCTCTCCTTTAAAATCTGCCAGCATGATAAACCGTCTTTCTCACCAAATAGATTCTCGTTTTTCTATATTTAAGGATATCCAGAATTATTACTGAAAGAAAAATGTAACATTTATATGTATTGCAACAAATTATACAGAAACAATGGAATTTCCTTGACATAGCAGGGCGAAAAGTAATACAATTATTTCTATGATGCAGAGGTTTGCATCTGCGGGATTAACGCACCCGGAATATTTTATTAATTTTTTTTGAATATTGTGATATGGTCAAAACTACATGGACGTTTTGAGCCGATCGCGCATCAAAAATTACGCATTCCGGTTTAAAAACCGGAATTGGTTGAATTATAAAAAAAATAGAATATGCCTGCACAGGGGCCTTCTGTCTCCATGTGTTTTCATATGCCGTTTCTTTATAGTTCACCGTCATTCTTTTGAAAAACATGGAATTTTATTGAAGGAGGTGCCGGCAAACTTTGGATCCAATTGTTGTAAACATTTTAGTAGGTGTTGTTTGTGCTGCCGCAGCGGGAGCCGTTGCATTCTTCGCAGGCGCAAACCATCGCAAGAAAACAGCTGAATTGGCCATTGGTTCTGCGGAGCAAGAGGCCAAACGAATTGTCAGCGATGCAATAAAGACGGCAGAAACCAAAAAAAGAGAAGCTGTTTTAGAAGGCAAAGACGAGATACACAGATTACGTAACGAAAGTGAACGGGAACTGAACGACCGCCGCAAGGAGGTGCAGCGTCAGGAACGCCGTATCCAGCAAAAAGAAGAAAACCTGGATAAAAAGCTGGAGGCTTTGGAAGCAAAAGAGGAAGTTCTATCCGACAAATGCAAGCAGGCCGATGAACGTCTGGCAGAAGCGGAGGCGGTTAAAAAAAGCCAGTTTGAGATGTTGGAACGAATTTCCGGTTTTACAGTTGAACAGGCAAAAGATTATCTGTTGAAAAACCTGGAAGATGAACTTACCCATGACAAAGCGGTTCGGTTGATGGAATTTGAGCAACAGGCCAGGGATGAAGCCGATAAAGCTGCTCGTGAGATTATCTCTATGGCCATCCAACGTTGTGCAGCCGATCATGTGGCGGAAGCTACCATTTCTGTGGTACCGCTGCCTAATGACGAAATGAAGGGCCGTATTATAGGCCGTGAAGGCCGGAATATCCGTGCCATTGAAACCATGACAGGCGTGGATTTGATTATCGATGATACGCCCGAAGCTATCACCCTTTCCTGCTTTGAGCCCGTCCGGCGTGAAGTGGCGCGTATCGCGCTGGAACGCCTGATTACGGACGGTCGGATACATCCTGCAAGAATCGAGGAAACAATCGAAAAGGCTCGCCGCGAAGTGGACGCTACCATTAAGGAAGAGGGCGAAAGAGCCGTTATCGAAGCCGGGGTTACCGGAATTCATCCCGAACTTGTCAAACTGCTGGGACGTTTGCGTTACCGTACCAGCTATGGACAGAATGTTCTCAATCATTCTCTGGAAGTTGCCTATCTTGCTGGTATGATGGCATCGGAATTAGGGCTTGACCCAACTGTTGCTAAAAGAGCCGGATTGCTGCACGATATCGGAAAAGCGCTGGACCATGAAATAGAAGGTTCTCATGTGGAAATCGGTGTGGATGTAGCCCGCAAATATAAAGAGAGCGAAGCTATTATCCATGCTATTCAGGCTCACCACGGCGATGTGGAAGCAAAAACGGTTATCGCCTGTATTGTGCAGGCTGCAGATGCTATTTCTGCTGCAAGGCCGGGGGCACGCCGTGAGAACCTGGAAAACTATATTAAACGCCTTGAAAAATTGGAAGAAGTTGCCTCTTCCTTTGAAGGCGTAGAACGTTGCTTCGCCATTCAGGCCGGCCGCGAGATTCGTATTATGGTAAAACCGGATATTATTACAGATGATAAGATGATTCTGTTGGCAAGGGATATCTGCAATAAGATCGAAAGCGATCTGGAATATCCCGGCCAGATTAAGGTAAATATTATCCGGGAGAGCCGGGCTATTGAATACGCCAAATAATCTATCCCAATATATCAAGTTTTACAGCCAAAGGGAAATTTTCTTTTTCCCTCTGGCTGTTTCTTTACAGTAAGAAGAAATCTGCCGGCAGATCCCGGCTACAGAAAGAAGGACTGTATCCATGAATATTCTTGCTATCGGCGATGTAGTGGGCAGCATTGGCTGTCGTTTTTTAAGAGAAAAGCTACCCGGCTTTAAAAAATACAAATCCATCGATCTAGTCATTGCCAACGGGGAAAACTCAGCGGATGGCAACGGCCTTACCCCCTCTTCCGTCGATTTTCTCTTTAATAGCGGTGTAGATGTGATAACCGCAGGAAATCACACTTTCCGCCGAAAGGAAAGTTACCCTCTTTTCGATTCCTGCGAAACTCTACTTCGGCCCGCTAACTTCCCTCCTTCCGCTCCCGGAAGAGGCGTTTGTATTTACGATATGGGGCGCATCCAGGTAGGAATCGTAAATTTGTTGGGAGAAGTCTATATGGAACCAATGGACTCCCCCTTTTTTACTATGGACCGTATTCTGCAGATGGGGCTACCCAAAATTACCATTGTGGATTTTCATGGAGAAGCCACCGGTGAAAAAAGAAGCTTCGGTTACGATTTCGATGGAAAAGTATCCGCTATATTCGGTACACACACCCATGTGCAAACAGCGGACGAATGCATTCTTCCCCTAGGCACAGGCTATATTTCGGATGTAGGTATGACCGGAACCATAGATTCCGTTCTGGGAGTAAAAAAAGAACTGGTTATTGAGAAAATGCGCAGCCGCATGCCTGTCCGATTTGATCTGGCAGCAGGTCCCTGCAGGATGGATTGTATTCTTTTCTCTGTGGACGAGAAAACGGGAAAAACCATATCCGTGGAGCGCTTTCAGATAAAATAACCAAATATTTAAACATAACTATTGTAAATTATCTCATATTGCTGTATTATTAGAATAGAATTGGGATATATCCTGAGGGAGCCCACATATATTCTGATAAGGAGGCAGGCCGAATGGAGATTTTAAAAGTATCATCAAAATCCGCACCTAATTCCGTGGCAGGAGCCGTTGCAGGCGTAATCCGCGAATCCGGTTCGGCAGAGCTGCAGGCTGTGGGGGCCGGAGCAGCTAATCAGGCTATTAAAGCTGTCGCCATAGCCAGAGGATATCTGGCGCCGGCAGGTATTGATCTGATCTGTATTCCCGCTTTTGCCAGCGTGGAGATTGATGGTGAGGAGCGTACTGCAATTCGGTTAATCGTGGAATCCAGATAACGCAAACACTCCGGGTTTCACAAAAGTGTCCGCATATTTGGCGCTTCCGGCAAGCCGGAAGCGCTTTTTTACAGCTATTCCTTTTGAATATCAAAGAATTAAAGATTGAAGTCGGAAGATAAATATGCTATAATAAGCGGGAAAAGATTCTGAACTCAAAAAAGGATATGGACATTGTCTGTATTAAGCGTATAACCGAATATTATAACCAAGGGAGTGTAGTGATACAGTGATTCAAGGAAACGAATTGCGCGATGCGCTGATCTCCGGCGCCAATGCTATTTTAAAGCATAAAACCCAGGTGGACGAACTGAATATTTTCCCCGTTCCGGATGGAGACACCGGTACAAATATGAGTATGACCATGGGTTCTGCCGCAAAAGCTCTGGCTGATGCAGAAGGCACCGCAGGTGAAATTGCAAAGACTGCGGCCTCCGCCCTTTTGCGCGGAGCACGCGGAAACTCCGGCGTTATCCTTTCCCTTCTCTTCCGGGGTTTCTCCAAAGGCGTAGAGGGAAAAGAAGCCCTCAATGGAACAGATCTGGCAGATGCTTTGGCAATGGGCGTGGAAGCTGCCTACAAAGCTGTTATGAAACCCACAGAAGGCACGATTCTCACTGTCTCACGAGTAGCCTGTGAAAAAGGGCGGGCAGCAGCAGAAATCGACGACGATGCCGTATATGTATGGAGCGCTATCTGCAAAGGCGCCGCGGAAGCTCTGGAGGAAACTCCTGAGCAGCTTCCCGTTTTGAAAAAAGCAGGCGTAGTGGATGCGGGCGGCAAAGGACTTTGCTATATTTTCGATGGCATGATGAGTGTTTTCAAGGATCATGTGATTGTAACAAGTGAAGTGCCCGCCAGCAAAACCGATATGGCCAATGACGAATTCTTCCGCAACGCAGCGGCGGAATTCGATCAGGAAATCCATTTTACCTACTGCACGGAATTCATTGTAGGTCGTGATCTTTCCTGCAAAAAGGATCCTATGGATCTTCGCGCATATCTGGAAGGCATCGGCGACTGCGTAGTAGTTGTAGATGACGAAGAAATCATCAAAGTTCATGTGCATACGGAAGAGCCCGGCAACGCATTGCAGGCTGCTCTCGCTTTTGGCCAGCTCCTTACCGTAAAAATTGAAAATATGAAAGAGCAGCACAGAAAAGCTGCTGAAGAAAACGCGGCCAACAAAGCCAAAACAGCAGCGGCTTCTATGGAACCCGCAGAGCCTACGGAAGAAATCGGATTTGTGGCTGTGGCTGCCGGCGACGGTCTCCAGACGTTGTTCACCGATTTGGGATGCACCCACGTTGTCAGCGGCGGGCAAACCATGAACCCCAGCACAGACGATATTTACGCCGCTGTTATGGCTACACCGGCCAAAACTGTTTTGGTTCTGCCCAACAATAAAAATATTATTATGGCCGCAGAGCAAACCATCGCCATGGCCACTGACCGGAAAGTGATTGTGCTCCCCACCAGGACTATCCCCCAGGGGCTTTCTGCCATGCTGGCATACGATCCGGATGCTTCCATTGAAAAGAACACCATTTCCATGATGGAAGCTGCTGGGAATGTAGAAACCGGCCTTGTTACCTTCGCCGCCCGTGATTCGGAATTCGGTGGTATGAAGATTAAGGAAGGCGATATTCTGGGCTTGGAAAACGGGAAAATGACCCTGGTAGAGCGGGATCCCATCCATACCTGCAGCAAGCTGACCCGTTCCATGATTACCCGGAACACATCCTTTATTACATTGATCTATGGCGCTGATGTAACAGAAGAACAGGCTAACGACGCATATAACCGTATTCGCAATAAGGTTAGCAGCGATATAGAAATCACCCTGGTCAATGGCGGGCAGCCGGTTTACTATTTTATCATCTCTATTGAATAAAACTGTGCATCCGGCAAAATCCCCGGTATATAGTTCTTATATACCTAAAATAAAAAGGAAAAGCGGAAATACCCAATGGCTTCTCTATTCCAAGTACCTGTAACCGAGATAAAAGGCGTCGGCGAGACCCGCACCAAGCTGTATAAAAAGCTTGGCGTGGGTACCGCCGGCGCTTTGCTGCGTTTTTATCCCCGTGCTTATGAAGATCTAAGCCAGCCGCTTCCCATCATGGAAGCTCCTCTGGACAGCGCCTGCGCTGTGCGGGCTACCTTGGTATCCCCGCCTATAGAAACCCGGGTCCGGGGCGGTATGCTTTTGACCAAAATGCAGGCTGCCGACGATTCAGGCGTTCTGCATATTACTTTTTTCAATAACCCTTATGTAAAATCCTCCCTTCGGGAAGGGGAAGAGTATATCTTTTACGGCAAGATCACTGCAAATTTCCTGCGCCGGGAATCTGTTTCTCCGGAATGGTTTCCGGCGGAAGCCTGCCCTCCCGTCCGCCCCATATACCGGCAGACAAAAGGCCTTACCAGCCGTATGATCCAGGCGAATATGAAAAGCGCCCTTCTTCTTCTCCCCGATTCTATCCAGGATCCCATACCGGAACCCATCCGCATGGAATACAATCTTTGCCATCTGCGGTTCGCTTTATCCAATATTCATTTTCCAAAAGATATGGAGGCCGTTAAAATCGCAAGGCGAAGGCTTATTTTTGAGGAACTTCTCGTTCTCCAGCTGGCCCTGCAGCGTATGAAAGGCCGGAACCGCCGGCAAAAAGGACTCCTTTTGGAAAAAGATTATACAGAAGAGTTCTGTTCCCGGCTGCCTTTTTCTCCTACCGGAGCCCAGAAAAGAGTGATGCAGGAATGCGCCCAGGATATGAAGGGCGGATTCTGCATGAATCGGCTGGTGCAGGGAGATGTGGGAAGCGGAAAAACAGCTGTCGCCGCCGCCCTCTGTTATACGGCCGCTAAAAACGGCATCCAGGCCGCCATGATGGCTCCTACGGAGATCCTCGCCAAGCAGCATTATGAAACCTTCTCCTCCTTTTTGGAAGGGACGGGGATCACGGTCGCCCTTCTCACCGGTTCCACGCCCGCCGCTCAAAAGCGGAAAGTGCTTTCCGGGCTGAAAGATGGTTCCATACAGTTGGCGGTAGGAACCCACGCACTTCTTTCCAAGGGCGTGGAGTTTTCCCGTCTGGGGCTGGTGGTTACTGATGAACAGCATCGTTTTGGAGTAGAGCAGCGGGAAGCTCTTGCGGATAAAGGGGATTCCCCCCATTTGCTGGTAATGAGCGCCACACCCATTCCCCGTACTCTGGCATTGATGATTTACGGAGATCTGGATCTTTCCATTCTCGATGAACTTCCCCCGGGAAGGACGCCTGTTGCCACCTACAGCATTACAAGTGATAAACGGGCGCGGGCATTTGGATTTTTGAAAAAACATGTGGAAAAGGGGCTGCAGTGCTATATTATCTGCCCCATGATCGAAGAAGGTGTAAACGATATGAAAAGCGTTTCCACCTATGCGCAGGAACTTCGGGAAGAATGGCTTCCCGGCTGCCGGATCGGAGAACTCCACGGTAAACTTCCTGCCCGGGAAAAAGAGCAGATCATGGAGGATTTTGCCCAGGGAAAATTGGATATCCTTGTTTCTACCACCGTTGTTGAAGTAGGGATGGATGTTCCAAATGCGGCTGTTATGATGATCGAAAACGCAGAGCGCTACGGCCTTTCCCAGCTTCATCAGCTTCGGGGGCGTGTAGGCCGTGGAAAGGCCGCTTCCACCTGTATCCTGGTAACAGACGCACAAAACCAGGAAGCGCTGGCCAGAATGAAAATCATGTGTTCCACCAACAACGGTTTCCAGATTGCCGACGAAGATTTGAAACTCCGGGGACCGGGAGACTTTTTCGGATCCCGGCAGCATGGTCTGCCTGAATTGAAAATTGCCGATATGCTTTCTGACACAGAAACCCTTGGAGAAACCCAGCGTGTGGCCAAGAAAATCCTATCCGAGGATTTTGCTCTCGAAGCCCCTGCCCATCGGGGTCTGAGGGGAGAGGTGCGCCTCCTTCTCAGCAGTCTCCGAGGAGCATAACAGACCGGCGGGCAGAAGTCCTAAACACAGCTCAAGCTACCACGTGCAGAACACAAAACGCACTCCGCCGTTTTTATGAAAGAACCGCCCGGATCCTTCCTTGATCCGGGCGGTTTTGCCAATTCTATCCAAAATCTGTTTTCTATACCTGCTATGTTCCGCGAAACGAAGCTTCTCTATTTTAGAGAATAGAACACTTTTTCGCCGTTTCCTGCTTTTATGCATCCAAAGGCAGAATCTCTTCAAAAAGCGCATAGTGGCGGGCGGTTATCTTCCTATCCATGTGGATGCAGCCAAAAAACCATTTTTCATATTCCACCTGTTTTGCAATGGCCGTAAAAAAGCTGTAAAGCTGAGCGGCCTCTTCTCCTCTGGTTTTATTTTGCAGGCCCATACCGGGAGCAGGTGTATGGGTGACGATGTAGTCCACCTTCATGCCGTTTTCCTTCAAACGGGAAGCTCCCCGTTCCATTTCCTCCAGAGATGGCATCTCTTCTTCCCACCAGTGCCCGGATTCCTGATACATGGGTTTTTCATCGTTTTCTCCGCCTCCGAAGGCAAAAAAGGTTTTCCCTTCCAGCGTGAAAATCTCCCCTCTTTCCAGGTGGACAATATTTCTGCCCAATCGGTGGATTTTCCCGCCCTTCCATTCTTCTTCGGGATATTGCAATAAAAGCTCAAAATTTTCATGTACTCCATCCACAAAAGCAATGGTAAATTTTTTCTTTTCTAATTTTTTTAAGTATTTTTCTTCCTTTTCTCCTCCATTCCACAGAAATCCGAAATCCCCGCAGACAAGAAGAATGTCGTCTTTTTTCAGCTTACGCCCGGCTGCGTCCAGCCGGGCGGAGTCTCCATGCATATCACCGGTTATATAAATCAAATGTAATACCTCCTAACAAAACACAGAACATAAAACGGAATACCTTTTCCTTACTTTTATGGCCAGGAAACAAAGGCCAAAGCCAAAACAATTTCGTGGGCCGTCATACGGCCTATAGTAACATATTCTCCGGGGAACTTTACAAACTGTTTGCAAAGTTCCCTTTATCTTTCGGCCGCGACCTGTTATACTTATAGAAAGGATTCCACACACCTTTATATATTTTCAGTGTTATCATAGCACATTGGAGGAAAAAGTTCCATGAAAAAAAAGTTCTTTTCCTGCCTGGCGGCAATTCTTCTTTGCGTTACCACCTTCTCCTTCCCCGCCAGCGCAGCTACATATACAATTGATTTTGAACTGAATTGTTCCGCTGTAGAGCTTGTCAATCTGGATACAAACACCATTGTATACGAAAAAAATGCGGAGGAAAAACGGTATCCCGCTTCCCTGACAAAAATCATGGTGTATATTGTGGCCATTGAAAATGTATCCGATCCTGACGGAACTACCACTACCGTTTCCAAAGAAGCTATTCAGGAACTGCAGGGCACAGGCGGTTCCAGCTCCGGGCTAAAAGCCGGCGATAAACTGACCATCACCCAGCTTCTGAATTGCCTGATGGTAGCATCGGGAAATGATGCGGCTATCGTTCTGGCAGACTTTATTTGTGATGGAAGCACGGAAGCTTTTGTGGAAAAGATGAACCAAAAGGCCCAGGAGCTGGGATGTAAAAACACGCATTTCACTAATGTGCACGGTCTCCATGACGAAAACCACTATACTACGGCTCACGATATGGCTGTCATAGCGGAATATGCCATGAATACACCGAATTTTATGGAAATCTGCAGTAAGACACGGTATACGTATTCCCCTCTTGACGGCCCGGAGAAAGGGACAGAACGGCTGCTCACCACCTCTAACAGGCTTATCGATCCAAATTTGGATCCTCAATATTATTATTCCTATGCTCGCGGCATTAAAACCGGCTTTACAGATCAGGCCGGCTACTGTATCGTTTCCAATGCGGTCAATCCCAATACGGGCTACAGTTATCTCTGTGTAGCTATGGGTTCCCCCAGTGTGGATAAAAACGGCAATAAAGTGGAAAAACGGGGAGAATGCATCGACAGCAAAAACCTTTACGAATGGGCTTTTGAAAATCTCCGCATCCAGAAGATCGCTTCCAAGGAAGACGCCGTAACGGAGATTCCTTTGCAGTATGCCTGGAATAAAGACAAGCTCCTCCTGACCCCAGAAGAGGACTGCTCCACCATCCTGCCGGAGGATATATCCGCTAGCAGTGTATTGGCTACCCCCAATATTCCGGAAAGCGTGGAGGCTCCCGTGAAAAAAGGGCAGGTTATCGGCACCGTTACTTTCAGCTATGCTGGCCAAGAGCTGTTAACCACCAATTTAGTGGCAGCTGAAAGCGTGGAAAGAAGCGAACTTCTCAAAAGCGCTGCCACAATCAAAGATGTAGTTACCTCACCCTGGTTTCTCACCATAGGGGCTATTGTAGTGATACTGGTGGCCGCATATCTGATACTGGCCCTGATATACAATCGGAAAAAGAAAAAACTGCGCACGGTTAAAAAATACAAAGACCTGTAAGCTTCAAAAAAACCGGCTTTTTGAAAAGGAGGCTTTTATGCCATGTCCGGATGCAAATATACCACCATTCTTTTAGACATGGACGGAACATTGATGGATTTTGACGCCTGCGAATCCAGGGCGCTGGAAACTGTCTTTGCCCGCCATGGATATCCCTACTCTCCGGCAATCCGCAAACTGTATAATGGAATCAACAGCCGCCTGTGGAAGGAATATGAAAAGGGTTCCACCACAAAAGCCATTATCAAGAGCACCCGTTTTTCCGAATTATTTCAGCAGATCGGAGTAAAGGGAGATGGAGCGGCTTTTAATATAGAATATCTGGACGAGCTGGGAAACAACTGGTTCCCTATAGAAGGAAGCTTTGAACTCTGCCGGATTTTGCATGATTCCTTCCGCCTCTATATTGCTACAAACGGCGTGAGCCGCACCCAGCGAAGCCGTATCAAAGGCTGCGGGCTGGAACCATTTTTCGATGGGCTTTTTATTTCTGAAGAAATAGGTGTGCAGAAACCTCTGGCCGGCTTTTTTGAATATGCGGCTTCCCATATACCCAATTTCAAAAAAGAAGAAACTCTGATTGTGGGAGATTCTCTCACTTCCGATATGAAAGGCGGGCTGGATTTCGGTCTTTCCACTTGCTGGTTTAACCGACATCACGCGGAAAATCCCGGGCTGCCGATTACCTATGAAATTCATTCTCTTCTGGAACTTCCATCCCTCTTAGGGATCCGTTCCGAATGATTCACACTATATTGAATCCAGCAAAGGAAGACGCCAATGGAAAATTTAATTGTATCCCTGAATGTGGTATTCCCCCTCTTTGCCATGATGGCTGTAGGTTTTCTGCTTCATCATATTGGCATTTTGGATGACCACACCGCTGATAAAATGAACAAAGTGGCTTTCAAGGTTTTTCTGCCCACTTTGATTTTTTATAACATATATGAGACGGAGCTTTCCGAAATTTTTGATGGAAAACTGATTCTTTGGGCTCTGGGACTTGTGCTCCTGATGTTTTTGCTGTTATGGCTGATCGTCCCCCGCTTTGAAAAAGATTTCCGGCGGAAAGGCGTTATGATTCAGGGAATGTTCCGAAGCAATTTTATCCTGTATGGCCTTCCTGTAACAGCTTCGCTGTTTGGAGATGAAAATGTTGGAACAGCTTCCATGCTGATCGCCTTTGTAGTGCCTCTATATAATGTGCTTTCTGTAGTCGTTCTGGAATGGTACGCAGACAGGCAGATTCATCCTAAAAAAATCTTAAAAGGAATCGCAACTAATCCTTTGATTCTGGGAGCCGTTTTGGGAGGGCTGCTTCTTCTCTGCAACATCCGCCTTCCGGAAGGAATTGAAAAAACTGTTGATAATCTTTCCTGTATGGCTACGCCCATGGCTTTCCTTATTTTGGGTGCTTCTTTTAAATTTTCAGCTCTGGCCGGAAATATCAAGCATTTGAGTATTGCTGTCCTGGTAAAGCTCGTTTTGTTCCCCGCTTTGTTCTTGCCCTTAAGCATCCTTATGGGCTATAGAGGAATGGCTTTGGCAGCGCTGCTCACCATGCTGGGCGCTCCTACCGCTGTTTCTTCTTTTACTATGGCTAAACAAATGAATGGAGATGGAGAACTAGCCGGGCAAATCGTAATTTTCACCTCTATTTGTTCTATCATTACTATGTTTTTCTGGATTTTTCTCCTCAAACAATTTGCATATATATAGTTTTGTATTGTGCAAAATTTATACTAAGTACGCCGCAATGTAGAAAAACATTGCGGCTTTTGTATTTCTAACAGAAATTCTGTTTTTTTCAAGAATATTCCCTTGACTTTCCTCCAAATTTTATGTATGCTTAAAATAGCTTAAAATAAACTAAATTTTAGCACAAATATAATAGAATTTGTGCTGATTTAATTTTATTTTATGAATGGAGGAGTTGTAATTGAAAAAACAGGCAAAGATTTTGGTGCATCCCTCGTTTAAGATTGGCGAAATTTCTCCTAGACTTTACGGTGCGTTCCTGGAGCCTATCGGAACAATGGTTAACGGCAGTATGTATAACCCGAAGCATCCCACCGCTGAAAGCCACGGCTTCCGTCAGGACTTTATCGACGCGCTGAAAGCTACCGATCTGCCCGCCGTACGTCTGCCGGGAGGAAACTTTGTATCCGGCTGGGATTGGAAGGATTCCATTGGGCCAAAAGAAAATCGTAAAACCCATCTGGATCTGGCTTGGTTCCAATATATCCCCAATGATGTTGGGCATGATGAATATCTGCAATGGGCCGAATTGGTAGGCTTTGAGCCTATGTACACCATCAATCTGGGCACAGGCGATATCAAAGACGCCATCAGCATCGTGGATTACACAAACCATGCAAGCGGAACCTATTGGTCCGACCTTCGCCGTAAATACGGCCATGAAAAGCCTTATGGAGTAAAGGTCTGGTATCTGGGCAACGAAATGGACGGCCCCTGGCAGATCGCTTCCTGGGAAAAAGATCCCCGCGGATATGGCGTAAGAGCGAATGAAGTTTCCAAGGCCATGAAATGGGTAGATCCCACCATCGAGACAGTAGCCTGCGCATCTTCCTCGCCGTTCCTGGCTCACTATCCCCAATGGGATTTGGAGGTTCTGCAGGAATGCTATGAATCCGTAGACTATGTTTCTCTCCACCACTATCATTCCGCACCGGAAGGAGACTACGCTGCTCTCCTGGGCGGCTCTGTTTACTTTGAGGATTACATCAACACAGAAATTGCCCTTTGCGATTTTGTGCAGACAAAGCTTCGTTCTCCCCGGAAAATGATGCTTTCCTTCGACGAATACGGAACGCACCCCCGTCCGAATAGCGAACTCCATCCCGGATTCGGACCTCATAATCTGTATGCTTCTCACTACAAATTTGATCCTGCTCGTGAATATGTCCTTCACGATCCGGATAATATGGGCGACTCCCGCCATCCCAGAGGAAGCGAAATGGTAAATGCCCTTACTTCTGCTTCCACTCTGCTCGCTTTCCTCCGCCATGCGGACCGGGTAAAAATCGGCTGCATGACAAGCGGTCTGGGCACCCTGGTTGCAACGGATAGGGAGCACGTATGGAGAACAGCAGCCTATTATCCATTTGCTCAGCTGATGCGGTATGGTCAGGGCGAATCCATGGAAACAGCTGTGGAATGCGACTGCTTCGATATTCCCGGATATGCCATTGATGACAACAGCCAGTATTATACCCACACGGGTGTTAAATACATTGACGCGGCCACCGCTTATAACGAGGAAAACGGCGAGCTGAACATCTTTGTTATCAACCGGGATTGGGAAAATGACTGTGTTCTGGATCTGGATGTTTCCGGCTTTGAAGGGTATTCCTTTGTGGAACATATCCAAATGTTTACCGATGATATGACCTTCCACAGCACTTTTGAAACTGCCGGAACCATTCAGCCTTCTGTAAATTCTGACGCCAGCTTTAAAGACGGCAAACTTTCCGCTGAAGTGAAAAAGCTTTCCTGGAACGTTTTCCGCTTTAAGAAATAAGCCTTTCCTTTTCTTGCTGTAGATATTCGATATAAAGAGCCCCTCCTGTTTTAAAAACAGGAGGGGCTCTTTATATCTTGCTCCGCAAACGTTATATATGATCAAAAATGTATTGAAGCCGGAACTGCATGAGAGGGGTTCGATACTCCGTGCTAAGATATATTTGCTCATCTGATAAATATAAAATACTTGGGTCTTCCTTTGTAAATTCCTTCCATTGGGGCATGGGGGAACCGTCTGCATCGTTGCCGTTTGGATCCCCTGTTTTTACAAAGTTAGTCCAATAGTTGCACATGATTCTCGCCAAATCATAATGCTTTCCCGTAAAAGGCCGCCAGCACTTTGCCAACGTCTCAAACATAAACCAAAGCTCAGAAGAATGGAACGCTCCCGGATCATCCCAACCCGGAATAAAAGGATCAAACCGATAGACATAATTTCCCTTTCTGCCATTCTTAACCTGCGTTACGGCAAAAGTCAAATTATTCAGGCAGCGACCTTTAAAAGCATCGTCTTTTACAAACAATTCCTTGACTTCTTCATCCGAGTGGACATTGCAAAGCTCTAAAAATTTTTCCGCCTGATCGCCAAATTTTTCTTTAGCAAACTTCTGAAGTTCTTCCAGGCTTTCCATACGCTTTCCCGCCATATTGTCGTATTCATCTCCGGTATATCCATACAGGAACGGAACATCGGGATATTCATTGGCAAGGAACGAATCCGAGGGGTCTTTTAAAAGGAATCTCCCGTCTACCGTAGGTGCCCAAGTTCCAAAGCCGCCTACTTTTTCCGATTCGGTAAATATAGTTAGGGGATCTATTTTCCTGGCTTCTTCTAAAGAATGAACTCCCAATTTTTCAAAGAGCTTGATGCCATTTTGTTTGGCCTCTTCCAAGGACACCATCCTTGTTTCCTGCCCATAGGCTCTCAGGCCGCCTCCGCTTTGCATAATTGCTTTATGGAAAAGCCCTTTTGCCAAGGGGGACGTCACCAAATTAATGACCGAACCTGCGCCCGCGGATTGACCGGAAATTGTAATATTATCCGGATCTCCGCCAAAAGCCCGAATATTGCGTTTAACCCACTTTAATGCGGCCAGCTGATCCAGCATTCCATAATTTCCCCAGCAGCCATCCGGGTCTTCTTCTATTAGCTCCGGATGTGCCAAAAATCCAAATACATTTAATCTGTAATTTACCGAAACCAAAATAACGCCCCGCCGGGCTATTCTTTCACCGTCAAATTCCATTTCAGCGGTATGTCCGCCCTGAAAACCACCTCCAAATATCCAAAACATAACAGGAAGTTTCTCTTCAGGTGATTTGGCCGGAGTCCAGACATTCAAATACAAACAGTCCTCATCCATGGGAATATCCTTTATCATATTCCATTCCCGGGTATATATATTTTCCGGGCCTGTTCCCGGCGCCGTTTGAATGGATACAGGAGCGAACGCAAGGCAATCCCGAACCCCCTCCCAATCCTCGCAGGGGCGCGGTGCTTTCCAGCGATTTTCCCCTACTGGTGGAGCCGCAAAAGGTATCCCCTTAAAAGCCGTAATTCTCGGATCCGCCGCAGGCAAGCCGCGAACCTTTCCATTTTCTGTAGAAACAATCCTTAACATACAAATCCTCCTAACATATGCCGGTTCCTATTCCGACTTTCATAATTCCATATTTTATTTATACACTTCCTCTATGCATTTGACAATGCAATATTTTGGGCTCTTCTTGTTTTTTTAATAGGGAAATTCCCTCTGCCCATACTGTAAAAACCCGGATGCAGACCCATTTGCTGCATCCGGGTTTTTATATATCTAAAATTCGTATTGTGCAAAAGATACTCCACAGAGCTAAAGATTATTTTTGGCGGAACAGCCCATCCTTTTCCTCAATTTCTAAGAAAATAGGACGTTCCTTTCCTGTCTCATTGGGAGTATGGATAGCTAACCACAAACTTCCATCCTTTTTACGGAAAAGCATGCCATGCCCGCCGTCTTTATCATAAATTGGCTCGGCCGGATGCATCCAGGGGCCTTTCAGCCCATTTTTTGAAACCGCCTGACCGATGGTATACCCATTCTTGCTGAAACCGGACCACATAAGAACCGTTTCCCCCAGGCTGTTCTTTACCAAAAAAGGACCGTCGGTTACATTTCCTTCCTGGCCAAACTCATGGTTTGAAATGGTCCAAGGGGCATTGGAAGCGTGGAAAAGAACTTCCGGCTCGGTAACGGCTTCTTTGAGATCTTCTGAAAGCTGGATACAGCAGAAAGCTCCGTCGCCGATCTGGCGCCATTCATGGGAGAAAACCATCCAAGGGTGGCTTTCTTCATCAAAATATAGGGTTCCGTCCAGGCATTCCCAGTCTTTTGGGGTAACAGCTCCATTTTTCACAGGTTTAAAAGGGCCCTCCGGTGCATCGGCACAGAGCACCTGCACCCCCCGATGGTATCCTTCTGCGATGAAAGACGCCAACATATAAAATTTACCCTTATAGGGCCAAACTTCCGGAGCCCAGAAATTTTCCTTTCCCCAGAAATCCTCCTCCGGGCGGAACGCGGGAAAAGGCCCCTCAAAGTTCTCCAGATCCTGGCTTTTATAAAAATCGAAACCCGTTCCCGGGCCCTCCCAGGTATTATCGTCTGTAGAACCATATAGATAATAGGTTCCTTCATGCAGAAGCACAAAAGGATCCCGCATATGGATATCTGTGCGTTTCATAAAATGTCCTCCTGTTTTCCATATTTTAGGCTTTAAACCTCTGCCGGGCTAAAAAACCTTTCTTAAAGTATACCGCCAAGAGAAGAAAAAAGAAATTCTTTTTTACAAACAGAATTACTTTTTCTTACTTATTTTCTATATATACATAACCGTTTTTGGCCTGCCCTGTTTTTGTCAAAGATCAGCACACACTTTTCTCTTTGAAAACAAGAAGCGGCATGGTAACGGTAATCGTATACCATGCCGCCAAAATCACGCTGCCGGTTTATTTTGCTGAAAATTCCTGGGAATAAATCACATCTCCGCTTTCGGAAACATAACGGACTTCCACTATGGGATCCTCTACATTCACGGCCAGCTTTAAAGAAGAAGCAACCGACTCAAAAGTGGACGCCTGGGTTTCAAGCCCCTCTGCAAGGGAGTCTGCGAGGCCATCGATAGCCGCATACTCATCGGGAAGCGTGTAGATATATACCAGCTTATTTCCTTCACCAGCTAGTTCGATATCCATACCGGCATCCTGCACGGATTCCTTCAAAGATTCCATCTGCCCCTGCAACAAGTCGGAATTAACATATTCATCGATAGAATTAAATTTTCCCGATATTGCAATGCTAGAAGATTCGTCCTCTTCTTCGGAAGACTCCGGTTCCTCAGAAGGTTCTTCTTCCTCTTCGGAAGACTCCGGCTCCTCAGAAGACTCTTCCTCCTCTTCAGAGGGTTCTTTCTCTTCTTCAGAGGACTCCGGTTCCTGAGAATCTTCTGCCTGAGAAGATTGTGTCGTAGCCGGAGGCATCACACCGCAGCCCACCGTTGCAAACATTACGGAGGCAGCCATACCCAACACCAATAAAAGGGAAATTATTTTTTTCATACTAAAATCCTTCCTTTACTAAAAATAGGATAACCGAATTTTGCGTTCTTCCAAAACAAAATCGTAAAAGAACGCTTCCTAATTCATACTTCGTTCACATCACGAACATAACTCTAGCACATACTGGCCGCTTTGTCAATTCATTTTGCAAAAGTAAGAAACCTTTTCATCAAGCCTTTCGCAGGCGGAGAACCGTTACGGAATACGCCGGGAATGTATAGGTGAATTCTCCATTCTCTGTTTCAAAAGACTTTTGGGACGGTTTCAGTTTTTCCGGCAATACATAAGAATTTTCCGTTTCCGGATCAGGGCTTTCGTATGTATACAAAGTACCTGTCAAAGCGCTTTCTTCCATTCCCTCCAGGCATATGGAAGTGGTAAATGCAGTATCTTTCACATTGACCGCTTTCAGAATGATTTCCCCATTTTCATCAGAAGCGCTCCAATACAGGGATTCTATGGCAGCCTGGGGATCTTCCGCATCGTTCTGCAGAACACCATCCACATAGGTTTTTACATGTCTGCCCTTTACCTCCATGCGCAAATCATAGGAACGTCCTGTCTCCAAGGCAAAATCCTGCTGCGTCAGTACAGTATGCCTTCCGTTTATTTCCGAGCGCAGAAGGCAATCCTGATTCTCCCATCCGCCGATCTCCCAGGTAAAAATAAAACTTTTATCTTCGGGCATGGCAAAACGCAGATAAAGTCCGCTCTTTCCGCTTATTTTTTTCAGCTTCCCTGTTAGGACAAAATCATCCCAACCGATATGGCCCAGAGGATGCTCCTTCTCTTCTCCTCCTACTGTAAAAGCAGGGAAGTCCATTTTTTCGCCTGTTTCCTCATTGCAGACAGTGAGTTCCGAAATCTCCATGACGGATTCCCGCACGGCAGCCTCCAGATTGCCCGCAAGGGATTTTTTCAAAGGCTTCTCCGCCTGGGGCCAATCTTTGGTTTCTGCTTTCAGCTTCCAATCTCCCTGGTGATGCATAAAAAGCTGCTGCACATAATAGGGGGCGGAACCGAAAGAAGCATGGTTGTTAAAATAAATTAGATCCGGCCGCCAGCCCCTATATGCCGTGTGGGCAAATAAGGGTGCATAGCAAGCCAGCCCCACTGCGGGAACAGCATTTTCAAGCCCCGTCATATAGGCAGCCTCGCAAAGAGCATTCCAGAAAGTGCTTCCCCAGCTGGCATATTCTCCCAGAAATACCCTAGGGCCGTTGGGAACAAAGCTCTCATACCGGTGCACATTCGCCAACATCCATTCAGGGGAAGTGTAATAATGCTCATCCACATAATCCGATCCCCATTCTTTTGCCGATTTCCACCCCTTATCATACTCGGAACCGGCCGGGAAGGGCCCTGCACTGTTTATAATTTGAATGTCCGGATATTTTTCCTTTATTGCCTTATGAAAATAGGGATATCTCTCAAAGAAAGGATCGCCCACTTCTTCATTTCCTATTCCCAGATATTTCATATGGAAGGGTTCCGGATGCCCCAATTGAGCGCGAACAGCTCCCCATTTGGTAGATGCATCCCCGTTTGCAAATTCGATCAGATCCAGTGCATCGTCTATCCAGGGCTTCAGTTGATCTAACGGAGCTGCTTCACGGGTATGCGGATTATAGGCAGCAGGCAGAACAGGAAGCGGTTCTGCTCCTATATCCTCGCAAAGCTGAAAATATTCATAATATCCCAGTCCCAGAGATTGGTGGTAATGTCCTGAACCAGGGCAGCGAAGAGGCCTGTTTTCCCGAGGGCCAAGGGTATTCTTCCAACGGTACATGGAACCTCTGGATTCTGAATCCAGATTTCCGCCGTGAATCAGGCAGCCGCCGGGAAAACGCATAAACCGGGGCTTTAGATCCGCCAGTTTCCGGCAGAGGTCTTCTCTGAGCCCATGGCCGCAAAATGTCTTTTCCGGCTTCAAAGAGACAGCATCCAAATAGAAGGATCCTTTTTCACGGCTATAAATGGAAAGCCTTGCGGAAAAATCCGTTTCCGGCGCCGTAAACACAGCGCTGTATTGCTTCCATTCTTCCTCCGCATAAAAGATTTCCGATACATAAATAGAGCCTTCCTCCGTATCCAACGAAACCTCTACTGGAAATCCTTTTGCAGCTTTCATATACATGGAGAAAACATATCGTTCCCCTTTGACTAGAGACATCCCCGTATCAAAACCGATATTGCGCAATCCGGCCCGCTCGCCAGCCACAAGAATTTGTATACGTGCGCTTCCGGGATTGCAGGGAAAGAGAGTTTCACCCTGTTGCGCACAAAGCTCTACCTTTGCTCCTCCCTCTTCCACAGGTTCCCAGAAAGAAAACGGAGAAAAATCTTTTTCCCTTGTATCGTTTTCCGAAAACTCAAAAGAGCCATTCTGGAGCATTTCCGGATAAACGCCTCCGTCTGCTGAATAGTTGATATCTTCAAAAAAGATACCAAATAAATCCCCTTTGGAAGCCTCTTTTTCCTTTGTATGTATTTGGATGGTGGGTATTTTTGCTTTCTGCATGCAATGTTCCTCCTCAATTTGAAACCATTCTGATTCTTTTTCCTGCGAAAACTGCAGTCTCTCTTTTGGATATAAGTTGCAGGAAATCTATATGTATCTTAACAGTAAAAGATTTCAAAATCATTCCGAATAGTAAAAAAGCCCGGCATCTGCTCAAAAACGGCAGATGCCGGGTTTTGCTGCCATATAGAAACTTCACACCTGTTTCCCAGGTTTTTAAGCTGCAACCTTTTCTATATCCCATCTGCCGGGGAAAAGAGCCGGTTCCAGTGTCAGACCGCCTTCTTAGCCTCCTCGTCCGTCTGGGAAAGATACAGCTTATAATAGAGCCCTTTCTTGGCCATCAATTCGTCATGGGAACCGCTTTCCAGAATTCCTTTATCAGAGATATACAGGATCCTGTCGCAGTTCCGAATAGTGGAAAGGCGATGGGCCACGATAAACGAAGTGCGGCCTTTCAGCATGTTTTGCAAGCCTTCCTGAAGCTGCTTTTCCGTCTTGACATCAATGGAAGAGGTGGCTTCGTCCAAAATCAAAATCCGGGGATCCCGCAGAATAGTCCGGGCAAAAGCGATCAGCTGCCGCTGCCCCTGAGAAAGACGGCTTCCTTTTTCCTGCACCTGGGTATTATAACCGTCTTCCATCTCTTCAATAAACTGATCCGCACATACAATATGGCAAGCTTTTTTTACTTCTTCCATAGTAGCATCCAGCTTACTATACCGGATATTATCCAATATAGTTCCGGAGAAAATGAAGCTGTCCTGCAGCATAATACCCATCTGTGAACGAAGGGAATGAAGCGTAACGGTTGAAATATCCGTGCCGTCAATATCCACTTCGCCTCCCGTTAAATTATAAAAACGGGAAATAAGGTTTACTATAGTGGTTTTTCCGGCACCAGTGGGCCCAACCAAAGCAATGCTCTGGCCAGCTTTAACATCCAGATTCATATGCTCCAGCACATTGACTTCCCCATCATAAGAAAACGTTACATCTTTAAACTGCACATTGCCTTCGATAGGCTTCATCTCTGTAGCACCGGGCATATCATCCACGGTAACAGGCTCATCCATGGTTTCAAAAATACGTTCCAGGTATGCCAGGGTGTTGATTAGCTGGTTATACAGGTTGGAAATATTCAAAATAGGCTGCCACAAGCGCCATGCATAATCGCCCATAACTACCAGGATGCCAAACGTTACAGCAGGAGACGTCCAGGCAATACCAACCAAATACATAAGCGCAATCACGATCACTGAAATATTATCCACAAACCAGGGAACCGAATTGGAAAGCCGGGAAGCACGCATCACTGCTTTTTTATTGGCAGAATTGAGCTTTTCAAAAATTTGGGCATTTTCCTCCTGCCTAGTGAAACTCTGGGTAATTTTTGTGCCGTCTATACTTTCCTGAAAATACGCATTCATGTTGGAGCTCTTATTGTTTACTGCTCTCCAAGCTCTGCGCTGCCTAGGTTTCTGGAAGATTAAAATAACAGCTAAAACAGGCACACCAGCTAAAATTACCAATGTCAGCTGCACATGAGTGGTAAACATGAAACCAACGATAAAAATAATATTAAAAATTTCCAAGAAGAAGTTGATGATGCCGTTGGAAAGCATATCGGATACGTTGTTTACATAGTTGATAATTCGCACCAAAATCTTTCCATGAGGCCGGTCATCGTAATATTGAAACGGAAGTTTCTGCAGATGCTGAAAGAGATCTTTCCGAATATCATATACGATCTGCTGCCCAACCTTAATCATCTGCTTGGAACGCAGCAAAGAAAAGAGAATGTTCAGCGCGATGAGCACCGCCATACAGCCTGCCAGGAAAAAGAGCTGTGCTACATCCTTATTGGGGATGGTGTTATCCACTGCATACCCCACAATTTTGGGCGTGATAAGAGAACAGATAACTGCTATTGCGGAAAAAATCAAGGAGATAATCATAATCTTGGCGTGCCGGCGGATATATACCATAGAACGCCGCAAATGGCCTATATTATAGGACTCAAACTTTTCATCCACATCAAACCGGTTTCTGGCCATTTATGCCCCCTCCTTTTCCAGTTCCTCGTTGGGAACACCATTTTGCAGGCAGAATACATCATAGTAGTATCCTTTCTGAGCCAAAAGTTCTTCATGTGTTCCCATTTCAGCTATGCTACCGTTATTTAAAATCACAATCTTATCGGCCTGGCGGGTGGTGGATATACGCTGAGCAACCATGATCTTCGTGCACGGAAAATCCAATTCCCGAAGGCTCTGTTGGATATATTTTTCCGTCTCCAGATCCAGCGCAGAGGTGGTATCATCCAAAATCAGGATAGGCGGCCGTACAGCCAAAGCTCTGGCAAGGGCGATTCTCTGTTTCTGGCCTCCGGAAAGCCCCGTTCCTCTTTCGCCGATAATGGTGTCAAAACCATCCGTCATCTTGTCGATAAAATCAACAGCTGCTAATTTTGCAAAATGTGCGGTTTCTTCCTCCGTAAGACCTAGATTTCCATAAGCAATGTTGCCATCCACCGTATCGGAAAACAGGAATACATCCTGGCTGGCAAGACCGATATTCTTCCGCAGAGTATTGAGCTCATACTCCCGCACATCCACGCCGTCTACCAAGACCTTACCGGAGGTAACATCTACAAATCTGGGAATACAGTTAATCAACGTAGTCTTTCCGGAACCGGTGGCTCCCATAATAGCTACCGTTTCCCCTTCGTTGATTTCCAGATTGATGTTCTTCAGCACCTGGCTTCCATGCATGGAAAGACTCACATTCTCAAAACGAATTTTCCCTTTTACAGGCTCTTTTTTTACAAGCGCATCCGGAGGGCTTTTTATATCCGGCTGGCTGTAATACAGTTCGATGACTTTATTGATGCTTGCAAAGAATCTCTGGGTATCGTTCATCAGCATTCCCAGCATACGCATGGGCTGGCAAAGGGTCCAGCAAAGAGAGTTGAAAGCCATAAAGGTTCCTGCTGTAATACGCCCTTCCATCATAAACCAGCCTCCAACAAGAAGAACCGAAATGGAAAGTGCCTGAGAAAGACCTTCAATAGAGGGAAAATATTGCAGCCATGTTAAGCTGGCCTTAATGTTGGCATCCCGGTAGTCTTTATTCTTTTCATCAAATTTTTCCATTTCATAATCTTCCGTTGCAAACGCACGGATGACCCTGTTTCCTTCAATATTCTCCTGCGCATTACTATTAAGAACGGAAAGTTTTTCGCGAAGAATACGGAAACGAGGGCCAACTTTTCTGGAAAACAAACGCGTCACCACAAAAATGAACGGTGTAAAGATAAGAAGGGAAAGTGTCAATTCCACATTTGTAACAAACATATACACACAAGTGGAAACAAACAAAAACAGGCATTCCAGAAACCCTCTGGTGATAAATTCAATAGCATGTTTCCCCATTTCAATATCACCGGTGAGCCTGGTCATCAGATCGCCTGTACGGTGCTGCGAATAAAACGCCATATCCTGGGTCTGCAGCTTATCATACAGCTCTCCCTTTACCCCGTATAAAAATTTCTGGCCGCAGTCTACATATGTAACCATAGAGATATACCGCAGCGTTGTCCGGAATAAGGTAAACCCAATCATTGTAAGAACCAGAATCACCAATGTATGGATCAGCGGTTCCATATTTCCTTCATACTCCGGCAGCTTGTATACCACTTGATCCACGATCTGCTGGCTAATAATGGGATTTATAAGCATCATAACCTGCAGAAGTGCTGTCGTGCAAATGCAAAAGATATACCGTCCGTGAAATCCCTGCATTTTTTCCCACACCCATTTGACCTGCTGCATGCAAAAACCTCCCCTTTCATCTCTGAATTGAATTTCCGCACTGCTTTTTGATACACAGACCTATCCAACCGCAAATAGCGCAAATAGTCTCTATTTCCGGCTCATATAAAGCCTCAGACCTACACAGTGCTATAAATTGCAAATTTATATTAATGGAATCAACATAGGCTTTCAATGTCATTTCGTAGGGTGTTTTTTGCAAAAAAAATGTAAAAATGCCTGTTATAGTTTTACTTAACAATCCTTTTGCCTGTTGAAATGCAGGAAAAAATAAAATTATTGCATAAAAATCTTATTTTTCTTTAGAAAAACGGTTTCACAGTTCAATATATACTTATATATGAATCATTTGTAAAATCTCTTTCTTTTTTCGCTTCTATATTTTTTAATACCCAATCAAAACACACATTTTCAAACATTTTATCACACAATAATAATTTTTTTAAATATCTTTTTGGAGTATAAAAATAGTGTAGTTTTCATTCTTTTTTCTTTTTTTGATTGACAAATCCAGTAAAAAAAACGTATAGTTAAAGAGAAAATACAATTTATAGTAAAGGTATCGTGTGATGCCTGAGTCTTATACCCTTTCAATAGCGGATGAAAGGGTACGGGTGGAATTATTTGGAAAGGTAACTGCATAATATGGAAAACGACACATTGTATTCTTTTTCTCTTGAAAAACCTATAAGCTATATGGCAACAGGCAAATTCGAAGCCCCTTCCCCTGAATGGATGCATTTAGACCGCTGGCTGGGGGAAGATTTTGAATTGATGGTAGTGACCAATGGCACGCTGTATATGGGGGATGACACTGGTAAATACGAAGTGTCTTCCGGAGAGTATCTTATGATTCCCCCTGGAAGCCACCAATATGGGTGGAGGCCCTCTTCCTGCTCCTTCTACTGGCTTCACTTTGCAGGAATCCAGGCTGGAACACATATACTAAATAGCGGCGAAGAAATCCCGGAAACGGATTCCCGCACAATCCTGATTCCAAAATTTTCAAAATTGCCCAATTCCGACCGGTTAGTAATTTTAATGAAACAGATGCAGGATTCCATCCGTCGCTATAATTCGCCTGCTCAAAATGATTATCTTGCCACCTCCGTCCTCTGCGAATTGAACTGCCAATGTTTCAATCCGCAAAAAAGCCGGGTGGATATGAAAAAACAGCAGATGTATAACGATATCGTGGATTATGTCCGCTGGTATCTCCATACGGATATTAAGGTGCAGGATATTGCCCGGCATTTTGGGTATAACGAAAAATATCTTTCCCACCTCTTCAGCAACGTGGCCGGTATCCCTCTAAAACAATACATTTTGCAGCAAAAAATCGAACAGGCAAAATTCCTGCTTTCGGATACCAACGATTCCGTGCAGAAAATATCTGAAAAGCTGGGGTTCGGAGACAGCCGCAATTTTATGAAAATATTCAAAAAAATCGCGGGAATGACCCCAACGGATTACCGCAATTCCAGTTCCCACCGGATTATAAACTACAAATAAACGGAAATACATGTATATTTTTCTTTTTAGTATATAGTATCAAAACATATATGCTTTCGAACTTTAAAAAAGGAGGAAAACCGGCCGGTTTTCCTCCTTTTTTGTAGAATTCCATAAATTAAATTCTTCTATCTGTTATACGAAACTTTTCTCATTTTTCTTTCTCAATATGGCTCTGCAAAGCGTGCAGCCCGGCTCCCTTTTCCTGTGCCATAGAGGCCAGGTGCCTGTGGCAGGTGAAGAGAAAGATCTGGCCGCCGTTTTCCCCGGCATATTCCTGCAGGAAACGAAGCCCCTGTTCTGTTCGTGTATCGTCATATTGGGCAAAGACGTCATCCAAAAACAACGGCAATTCCTTTTCTTCCCCGCATATCAGACGGGAAATAGCCAAACGTAGGGCAAAATAAGCCTGATCCACCGTTCCGCTGCTGAGATATTTCCATTCGTGGGAAGAGCTTTCTCCCTTTTCCATTACACTTAACCCGAAAGATTTATCCACCAGCATGCCGGTATACTTTCCTCCCGTCAGTCTGCGAAAAATCTCCGCGGCGGCAGTGTTCAAAAGAGGTCCGTAACCCGACTGCAGTTCCCGGAATGCGTGTTCCATGGCGTCTCCGGCAATCTTAAGAGCTTCCAGCCTTTCCCTTTTTTCTCCGGCTGATTGTTCTTCTTCCGCAATCAACCGTTCCAGCTGACTTACAGAGAGCCTGCCTTTCCATAGATCCTCTGCCTGCTGCCCTTCTGCGCCTTCCTGGCGCTGCAGTTCTCCCCGTTCTTTCCGGATCTGTCGCAGAGAAGATTCCAATTGAGCCAGTTCTTCAGGGGAAAGAGGCTCAGGAAGTTCTCCGCTTTCTTCCATCAAGGCTTTTTCTTCCTTCTGGATTCTTTCTTCCAAGACAAAAGAGGGTTCCGGGGCTTTTTCCAGCCCCTGCAGAAGACCTGCTTTCTTTTGAGAAATCTGCCGCAATTGCTCCCATCCTTCTTTTAGCCGCAAAAAGGTTTCCCGGATCTCCTCCATATTGTGCAACCCTTTTTCGGAAAAAGCACCCAAACAGCTCCTAAGCTCTTGTATCACGCTCAGAACATCTTTTTTCTTTTTTTCGGCTTCCTCAGAAGCTTTTGCACACTCCTGCTGAAGCTGTTCTTTCTTTAAAACCCTTTCCTGCTTCTCCCGGAACCGTTTCTCCAGTTCTTCCGGTTTTTCGCATCCATAGGTTTTCAAAATCTCTTCCAGCTTCTTTTCAGCCTCAAGGGCGGGAATCTCGGATGTTTCTCCAGATGCTGAAACCTCTTCCTTTCCTACTATTTCAGCAGCTGCCCGTATTTCTTCCTTCGTATAAGAAGAAAGGGAGTTCTTCAGGAACTTGTCACAATACGCATAGATTCCCTCATCCCGCTTGCTGTTCTCCCGGGCCTTGCGTTCTTCTTCCCTGATCCCCAAAAGCTGCTTTTCCGCCTCTTCCAATAGGGGAAGAATAGAAGAAAGCCTTTGTTTTTCTTCTTCCAACCGCAGGCGTTCTTCTTCCTCCTGCAAGGGAATTTCGCTGCTCATTTCTTCTGAGACAGCAGGCTTTCGTAAAGAAAACGCTCCCAGAATTCCGGCGCCTGCTCCTAAAACAGAAAGCAAATATGCTGCCGGATGGACGTATATTCCCAGAAAAATACCGGCAGCCAACAGAATACCTCCCACAACAAGCAGAAGGATTCCTCTGCCTTTTCTGGCATTTTCTTCCCTGCGGGCTGAAATCTCTGTTTCTCTTCTCTGTTTTTCTTCCTGTTCTTTTTTCCATAAAAGCTGCCTGTGGGAAAGTTCCGCTTCTGCCAGGGCGGCTTCCGCTTTTTCTTTCTCCTCCTTAAGCCTCTCCCACTCCTCTTCTTTCTGCCGCACCTGGGGCAAAAGCTCTTCTACCCTCCGTCTGCTTTTCTCCAGCGCTTCTGCCGCGTCTTTAACCTGCCTCATCTGCTTTTGCAGCCGGATACTTTTCTGGTATGTCTCCTCTTTCTTCTTATTTTCCTCCACCGTTTTTTTCAGGCTGAAAAAGACTTCCATTTCCTCCCTTGAAGGAACAGCTGCATTTTCTTCCCCATCCGTCTCTTCCAAAAAAGCTTCCCATTCTTTTTGGCTTGTAGCAAGTCTTTGAGACGCATCGCTATAGAGGACCTTTTGGATGTCCAGGTCTTTCCAATGCTTTTCGGCTTCCTGCAGCAAAACAGCGTCCGCTTTTTTTCCATCGGCGCCCAACAACTGCCCTCTGCACTTCTTTTCTTCTTTTTCCAATTCTTCCAGCCGAAGGGACTGCTGCAGCTCTCGCCGGGAATTTTGCAATTCTTTCAGCGCCTCTTGGATTTTCAGAGCCCCTTCCGCCGCCTTCTCCTTTTCTTCCAGCAGCTTCTGGGTTTCTTCCCTTTCCTTCTGCCTGGATTTCAAAGAAGCCTCTTGTTCTTCCAATTGGCGGGCATTCTGCAGTTCTTCCCGGAGATTTTCCAGTTTCTGTTCCTGCTTATCCAATGCACCTACCTTTTTAGGGGTGCACAGGCTATTCTGGGCTTTTTTCAGCCGTTGTTCCACCAATGTATACGAAGCGGTTTCATCACCGGTAGAGACCAAATTGGCCAATCTCCGGTTCATTTCGTCCTCTTTATCCGCAGAACCGGAAAATCCTCCCAGCTGGCCGATAAAAAGGCTTTTTTCAAAAGCATAGAGCCCCATGCCGAAAAATTCTTCCCCCGGTTCACCTGAGCAGGGTAGAATCTCTCCCGTAAGGGCATCCTTTAAGACTACACGGTCTCCGGAATTGGTTTTTCCAAAATTTCTCTCCAGCCTGTAATGGCGGCCCTTTTCCTGAAACTCCACCGCCGCCGCCATTTTGGAACCGTCCCAGGGCAAGTATTTTATCCTGGGGTTTTTGGCAGGGTCGCTTCCCCTCCCCGCGGAACCGTAAAACAGCATCCGCAAGCATTCCAAAATGGTGGATTTCCCGTCCTCGTTATCCCCGTAAAACACGGAAAAACCGTCTTCAAAAGCAAGGGTGTAGTCGCTGAACTTTCCAAAATGGGCAATATGAAGCCGCTCAATCTTCATCGCCTTCCACCTCTCCTTCCAAAGCCTTCAGGCCAAACCGCAGCGCCTGCCGGTTCCTTTCCAGCTCTTCTTTTGTTTTGGCTTTTCCCAACCTTTTAAGCATTTCTTTAACGAACATGCCCTTCAGGGAAGTTTCCTGGGACAAAGCTTCCCAATCCTCCTGAGGAGCCGTTTGATCTCTCAGCTTGCAGAAATACAGCGAATCGGAAAGCCTGGCCCCCAGGGCGTGGAGCCCTTCCGGGGTAAGGCTGCAGTTTCCCCGCAGATAAATTTTATATATATTCTGCGCAAAGTTTTCCCCATACTCTTTTCGCAGGCTGGAAAGCACCGTTTCTTCCTGGGCAGCCGGATCCGTAAAACCTGATATATCCACTGGCGCCGCCGCGTATATTCTCCGGCAAATAGGGCGGAAAGAAGCCTCCACTTTGCCACCCGGCAAAATACTTCCGCCATAAATCCCCCTGGCTCCCAGCTCGTCAAAACCGCATCCCTCCGGGCTTCCGCTGTAGGCATAAGCTGTCTTGCCTGCCCGTAAAACCGTGGGCGAAGGCTGATGCACATGGCCCAGTGCCACATAATGAAGCCCGCTTTTCCGCAGATCTCCTTCCGAAACAGGATTATATCCGCTTGCCGCCAAAAGATCCCCGTGCAGGACGCCCAGCCGTATAGCCCCTTCTTTTTCAGGCGGAATTCTCATCAAAAGCGGTTCCGGCTCATAGCTGGCTGTAAATCCGGCGCCGTATACATATACCCCTTTTTCGGGAAAAGGAAAGCAATAAACATCTCTGCTGAATATATGCACATTGGGGCTCCACTGGGTTAAATAAGGAGAACGGGCTGAAAGGTAGTCGTGGTTCCCCGGCGCAATAATCACTTGCGTTTCCGGTATGGAAGCAAGCCCCTCTTTCACCCGCAGGGAAAGGGATGGTTCCGGTGCATCCGTATCAAATACATCTCCCGCCATCAATAGAAAATCCGGCTTTTCCTCCCGGCAAATGGAAAGAATTCTTTCAAATGTCATAAACAATTCCTCCCTGCGGGAAGAAGCCAAATTTCCCAGGGATGACAGCTCTGCCCCCAGATGCAGATCCGCGCAATGCAAAAAACGGATGCTTTCCATACTTTTCGCCTCTCCTTTATCCATTGAGGCAGCGGCCAGCGTGCCCCTTTTCGTACCCATTCTTTATATGAAAACAAGAAAGATTCCCCTTATAAAATATTTGCTTTCACTTTTATTGAGGAAACTTCCAACTCCATTAATTTCTTATTATATAAGAAGGGCAAAAGAATTGCAAATAAGGGGGAAGCTTGCCTTTTTATGTGGACAAGCTGCTCAAAACCATGCTAGAATGGAAGCAGAAAAAGTTGCTTCCATTCTTTCTTTTTTTACTGTTTCGAGGCAATACGCGTCTGCAATATTTGCGGAAAAGGAGCGACCGCCATGGAAATTTTAAACGGTATTGTTTTCACGGAAGAGGGAAAATTTTCCTCTCAGCCGGTTTACACCGATGGAGAACACATATCTTCCCATCCTTCCGGTGAAACACTGGATGTTAAAGGATTATATGTCCTTCCCGGGCTTGTGGATATTCATATTCACGGATATGCAGGAACAGATTTCTGCGATGGCAACCCCGACGGCTTGCGCCGTATGGCCGAACAGCTTGCCTGCCAGGGAGTAACAAGTTTTCTCGGCACCACGATGGCTTTTGGCCTCAAAGAACTTTCCTCCGCCGCCGAAGGTTATCGGAAATATCTCGCCGCCCCTTCTCCCAAGGGAGCCACCCTGCGGGGCGTCCATATGGAAGGGCCTTTCCTTTCCACTAAAAAGCGGGGCGCTCAGGCAGAGACGTATATCCGCCCTCCCGATGAGGAGTTTTTTAAGGAGGCTTGCGGCCTGTTTGCCAACAGCATCCGGCTGGTGGATGTGGCCCCCGAATTGCCCGGCGCAATGGATTTTATCCGTAATGCCCGCAAAATCTGCGCCGTCAGCCTGGCACATACGGAAGCCGGATATGAAACGGCCTTGCAGGCTCTGGAAGCAGGGGCCGACCACATAACCCATATGTATAACGCCATGCCCCCCTTTCTGCACAGAGAACCCGGCGTCATTGGCGCGGCAGCGGAAAAAGCCCAATTCTGTGAGTTGATCGCGGACGGTATTCATGTGCATCCATCCGTTCTCCGCAGCACGTTCCGCTGGTTCGGGAAAGAACGCATTTGCCTCATCAGCGACTGTATGCGGGCCGGGGGCCTTCCCGACGGCCAATACACCCTGGGCGGCCAGCAAGTTTTTGTGAAAAGCGGAAAAGCTACCCTGGAGGATGGCACCATCGCCGGAAGCGCTGTCAGCCTTGGAGAATGCCTGCGCCGGGCCATTCAATTCGGAATTCCCCCGGAGGAGGCTGTTTTGGCTGCTACCGCGAACCCCGTCCGTTCCGTAGGGCTCCATACGGAAATCGGCCGGATTGCGCCGGGTATGCAGGCGGATCTTTTAATAGCAGATTCCTCTTTCCGGCCGGTATATGTGATAATCGGCGGAAAGATCGTATACAGGAGGGCCAACATATGAAAATTATTTACGCGAAAGATTACGACGAACTGAGCCGGAAAGCCGCAAACCGGATCGCCGCCCAGGTGATTCTAAAGTCCGAAAGTGTTTTGGGTCTTGCCACCGGCTCCAGCCCGCTGGGGACCTACCGCCGTCTTATTAAACTATATGAAGCGGGGGATGTGCATTTTTCAAAATGCCGGGCCGTTAATCTGGACGAATATTGCGGTCTTCCGGAAGAGAATACCCAAAGCTACGCCTATTTTATGAAAGAAAATCTGTTCCGGCATATTGATATCCGCCCTGAAAACACATATATTCCCGATGGAATGAACCGGGATATGGAGGGAGAATGCGGCCGTTATGAGGAAACCGTACGCTCATTGGGCGGTGTTGACCTGCAGCTTTTGGGAATTGGCCATAACGGGCATATCGGGTTTAACGAGCCCTGCGATTTCTTTCCAAAGGAAACCCATTGTGTCGAGCTCTCCAAACAAACGGTGGACGCGAATTCCCGCTTCTTCCCAAAACGGGAGGATGTTCCCACCCATGCTTATACCATGGGGATCGGCACGATTATGGCTGCGAAAAAGATTCTTCTAATCGCTTCAGGGGAAGCGAAAGCTCCTATACTTCTGCAAATGGCCACTGGGCCTGTGTGTCCTCAAGTTCCTGCTTCTATTCTGCAATTTCATTCCGACGTTACCGTTATTGCCGATGAGGACGCTCTGGACATGCTAATGGAAAACGCCCCTTATCTTATTCAGGAACTACCTGAGCTATAAATTTTCTTTTTCTATTTTCATAGATGGTTGGAACTATGAAAGCCTTTCAAACGATATATTTTTTGGATAGTAAAAGCCGCCTCTTTTGAGGCGGCTTTTACTATCCATATTGAAGAAATTCTTCCTATACGATTCCGTATTTTACATCCGGATTTGCAGAATATTTACGGAATGAGGCTCCAAACACACAGAGATTTCCTTTTGGCCCGCGGGTTTCCATTCCCCTTCTTTTTTCACAACCTCCGTTTTGGAAAGGTCGTTGAAGCTATCCTTGGAAGGCCCGTTTACAGTAATCAGACGATACTCCCGGGGTGCGCTTTGAAAAGAGACCGTAAACGTTTTTTCCTCATCAGGATGTTTGTTGATAACGGCCGCAGAAATCCGACTTCCATCTTCACTGGCCGTTACCACCGCATCCAATGTATCCACAAAAACGTCTCCCGCCGTTCCCTCCACAAGGAAACTGTCGCTCCGCTCCTTTTCCCAGGAATCCACCAAAACGTTTTCCATTCCATTTACATAAGCGTCAAACACATGGTATGTGCTGCGCAAGACCATCCCTTCAGGGCCGGCATAAATCATGCCGCGGGTGTTCACAACCGGTGAAAAATTCGCCATGCCTACAATGTCGCTGTTGCGAATACACATATTCAGGAAACAACCTGTGAAAACTGCATCCGCCATGGTGTATTGGGAGTTGATATCGTTGTCATTGCGGGGATAGAGGTATTCTTCCGGCGCAGCGCCCTGATACAGGTCCATAATATTGGGATGATACCAGGCCCGCAGGTTCCATTCGTCATACGCAATTTTAATTCGATCCTCCAGATTCAAAGCAGTCAGAAGACCCTTCACCTGGCGAACCGGACGATCCAGCCCCTGGGTATACACCATACAGGCATCGTATCCGGCCAATTCGTTTTTGCCCTTGTGGAAATCCCAGTATCCGTGCAGACTGATCCAAGATAATCTTTCCCCGCAGTTTTTCAGGATTTCCATATTCCAATCCATATCCGTCAGCGCTGCCGCAGAAAGCTCAATGGAGGGATCCGTGCGCTTCATCATTTTGGCGCTTTCCGTCACAAGCCTTCCCCATTCCTTGGCGGTTTTCGCGCCGATCTCCCAGGAACCGTAGTTTTCGTTGCCGATACTCCAATATTTTACCCCGTGGGGCTCCTCGAAACCATTATCCTTGCGCCAATAAGAATATCTCCCCTGCTCTTTCAGGTTGCAGTATTCTACCCAATCGCTCATTTCTTCCGCTGTGCCCGTTCCTGCATTTGTGCAGATATAGGGTTCGCAGCCGATTTTCCGGCATAGCTGTATGTATTCATCCGTGCCGAAGGAATTGGGTTCCTTAACACGCCAGGCTTTATCAAACATAGGGGTGCGGTTTTTGCCAACACCGTCCTTCCAATGATATGCGGAAACAAAGCACCCGCCCGGCCAGCGAAGGACAGGAACCCGAATACACCGCATAGCCTCCAACACATCTGTGCGAAATCCATCCGCGTCCGCAGCAGGGTGACCCGGATCATAGACGCCTCCGTAAATCTGCCTGTGAAAATGTTCTATGAACTGACCATAAATCATAGGATTCACGGAAGAAAGCTTCCTTTTTTCTTCAATCTGCAAATACATGTAAACAACTCCTTTTTCAACTCTCCGTATGCCGCTCAAACCCCAATTTGAGCCTTATGCATCTGATTCATAGTATACCTTGTTTTTTATAAAAGGCAAAACAAATATGCATTTGTTCACAAAATTTTTTTCATTTTCTTTTGGGAAAGATATCTTTTCCATAAAGGATATCCGTGTTATACTAATAGCATGCAGATACGCCCCAAAAAGGAAAATACCGTTGTTTCTTTATCTGACGCATGGAATATTTCTAAATACAAATATATATTGCATGCTATCTGCAGATCTACTATTTTTTGAAACGGAGGAAGCTAAATGAAAACCGTTATTTTATATGCCAACCGCATGACCACCATAGGAGAGGCCCATGCCCGTCTCGCCGAATCTCTCTCTTTTCCAGAATACTATGGTGAAAATCTGGAGGATCTCTATTCTCTCCTTCTGCAATCCTCCAAACCCATCCATCTTATTTTAAAAGATACCAATGTGCTTAAAGAAAAGCTGGGTACATATGGCCTTTCTCTTCTGCAGGTTCTCTCGGACGCTGCTGTAGAAAACGGTATGTTTACTGTAACCTTCAAAGAGTAATCGCTGCACCATTCCCCATTAAGATACATAAAAAACACGCCCACGTCTTCCTCTAAAAGAGGAAGCGCGGACGTGTTTTCTACAGCAAGAAATATCTAAATTCTATCATTTCCCAGCGGGATCATTACATTTCCCACATATCAGCGAACATCTTCCACCTTTGCCTCAAGGGGTGTTTCCAGAAGAGCCGGATTTCGCAGAAACTTTTTGAGCATTTTCAGAGAACGGGCAAAATATAGTCCGTCGCAAAACCGTTCATCGGATACCAGCCCAAACCCCATGCATTTTCGGACAGTTATATGGCTTCCCTGAGAGACCGGCATTCTTTTTTCTTTTCCAATCGCAAGAAAAAGGCCTGTAGTCCCGAATTCATACACATGGTGGTAAATATGGTTGATTCCCAGGGATTTCAGATTGGTTATGAAGAAGGATGTATGGAAAGGGCTTGCTTCCATCACAGCCTTGGGAAGAGCGTTATGACGATCCATAAACATCAGGGTGTTGACTACAAAGCGGATCATAGGGCCCGGGATCCCCATAATCAGTCTGGCTACTTTATCCGTTGCATTTTCTTCCGTCTTTTTGGAGGTTTCTTTCAGAATTGCCTCGTTTATTTTTTCTCCAATCTCCAGAATGGACTCCGTTCCCTCAAAAGCTAGTTTGATTGTCGTGCCTGCTCCATCACCCCGCAAACTCTGATGCACCACAAAGCTCACCCAAATTTTAGGCCGGGTGTAGATCCTGCCTCTCATCACGAAACGATTTAATTGAGGGCGCAATGCAATGAGGCGTACTACTGCCGCAATCATAATATGCAAATATCCCAGCTCTATACCCTGTTCTTTCTTTTCATCTATGTAGGAATCCATGGATTCACAGGTTATGTTTTCTTCAAACATATTCATGGAATCCGTGCGCGTTTTCATTATATAAGGCATAATCTTCTGAAAAGGTTCGATTTCACGTACTAACCGGCCATCGCTGCGTTTACTAAACATATAACCCCTCCTTGATGCTGATTACTTCCACATTGGAAATTTATCAACCTGTCCCCATTCTTAATTTTATGTAATGAAATTTTGTTACAAAGGAAACCTGTATTACTCTATAAATCTAAGTATAGTATATATGTTTTTTCCAAAAACTGCAACAGCTTTAAATAAAACTATTTGTTTCCTATTGTTATAGTAAGCAAATAAAATAACCTGCTGCAAACTTGCTGCTTTCAGCAATACTATATTTCAAAAAGAGAGGGAATTGCAATGGATTCGTTTACGAAACACAACCATTTCACTGCACACGGAAAGCCTTTTTTCTCTATCGGAGGGCAAACTCACAATTCTTCCAGCTATATTCCCGAAGATATGGAAGTTTCCTATGCATCCGTCCAGGCTTTGGGAGGCAACACCATCGCGGTACCCGTTCCTTGGGAAATGTTTGAACCGGAGGAAGGAAACTTCAACGAAGCATTTGTCCATCAGTTGATAGACGGTGCCCGAAATCATGATCTGAAACTCATCTTTTTATGGTTCGCCACCTGGAAAAATGGAACCATGGAATACGTACCTTCTTGGGTGAAATCCAACCGGACAAGGTTCCAAAGGGCTCTCTTAAAGGATGGTTCTCCCATTCTGCAGCTTTCCGCTCATTGCCTTGAAAATAGGGAAGCGGACGCCCGCGCGTTCCGGCGTTTGATGGAGACCATACGGGAATATGATGCCCAGGAACAGACTGTCATCGCTGTCCAGGTTGAAAACGAAGCCGGTATTCTAGGCGGAACAAAACGGGATTTCAGCACCCTTGGGCAAAAAGCATTTGAAGACAAGGTTCCTTCCGTATTGATTCAATACTGTCAAAACCACCCTGAATCCCTCCTTGCCGCCAAATGGAAAAAAGCCGGCGCTTTGCAGGAAGGAAATTGGATGGAAGTTTTCGGCCGTTACGGTTCAGAAGCCGTCACAGCGTATGCTGTAGCTTCCTACATCGACTATGTAGCCGCAGAAGGCAAAAAAGCATACGATATTTTCGTTTATACCAATGTCTGGCTGGACGGCGGCTCCCGGGGAATGCGTTCTAATCTGGCCGGTTTGGATTGGCCTTCGGGCTGTGCGGGAATTGGCAATCTGGATATTTATCGCGCCGTATGCAAAGCTCTGGATACTATTGCGCCGGATGTGTACCTGCAGGAAACAAGCCGCATCGAGGAAGTGTACGCGGCTTATGCTCAACCGCAGCTGGGATATCCACTCTATGTGCCGGAATCCTCTCCCTTTACGGCCGTTAACTCCTCCCTTATGCTGGAAGCAGCAGGAACATATGGGGCTATCGGGTATCACATATTCGGCTGTGAATCTGTTCTCAATCCGGATGGCAGCCTGAAAGAAGGCAGCCTTCCTGTGATGCATTCTTTCCGCATGCTGCAGAATGCCGCTCCTCTTCTAACAGGAGAGTGCAAAGGCTCTCTGCACACCATTATTCAAAAAACAGGAGAAGATACCCTTGTCTTGGATGAGCTGGAAGGAGGTTGGAAAGCCTCCGCCTACTTTGCCCGTTATGGAAATGACTGGGGCAGCACAGATTTTGCCCATGAAACCGGATACTCTGAGGGCGACAATATGCTGGACTACCAGGCGGAGAAAGGCCGTGGATTTTTATTCCAACGGAATAAGGATGAATTCTATTTGATTGGAGACAAACTGCGTATATATTTCCAGCCCTCAGAACCAGAGGACGGTTCCATCCCTGTGCATCTTTCCACAGCTGAAATCATGCCTACCAATATAGAATTTCTTTCCGTGACAGAAGGACATTTCGATGAATCCGGTGAGTATAAGATCGATAAAGTCCGTTCAGGAGATGAAATGCGACATGGCATCTGGGCAAGCTGGGATTGCGGGGTTATCCGCATCAAGCTGCTCTCTTTCTAAATTCCAGAAAAAGCCCGCCCTTCGTAAAAACGAAAGGCGGGCTTTGGGTTCTTCATATTAATATTGGGGAATGGGATTTTACCTTGTCTTCTGGTTAGGGTATATCCCTTTTCCAGCAACGTTTCTGTTGTTCACAGAAGTTTCGCTTCTAGCTCGTTAATCTGATCTCGAAGGGCTTGCCTCTGAGCCTTCACAGGCGCGTATTCTTCTTCCGTGAGCCAGCCCTCCATATACTTTAAAGCCTTGTAATCTGTCGCGCTAAGCTCCGCCTTCAGCTCCCCGATCTCGTTCAAGAGGGCCGTATTGTCTGCCGGAGGTACAAAATCCGGATCTTCCAGAATCTCTCCGTTTTCGTATCGGTATTTCCCTGGCTGAAAAGCTTCCTCAAAGCCTTCCGGAACTGTCTCCGTCTCTACACCATCCACAAAGCCGCCCACTGTGGCGTAACCCGTGATCCGTCTGTTTTCGTCTATTTGTATCTGCATATTGTCGCCTCCTCAGCATATACCGTAAATAGCGGAAACTCCAAAGGTTCCGGCGCTAGCGTGGTTTCCACCTGCAACGTGTGAAAATCCTACTGCGCGGCCATTGCTAAGAGTATCTCCCGAGCGATCCGCCTCAAACCCAACGATATATAGGTTGTCGCTAGTAGCGTCGTTGTCTGTGCAGGTCATACCTCTGACTCTTTGGGAAGAAACCGTGCAGGAAAGGATATATCCACTGCCGGAAAGATACACCAGCACAACCGAATAGCTGCTTAGCCCCGTTACCGTTATAGGCCCTGCCCCTGCGGCCCAGCTTCCGCTCCAAAGAAGTTTTCCCATGCCCAGATTAGAGCGGGCATTGGCCGCAGTATTGGCTCCTGTGCCGCCGCTGCTTACCGCCAGGGGGATGGTCATAGTCGTCCTGTCTTCCCAAAGCTGTAAAGAGTTTACAGCCTCCCCTTCCGGAGAGATCAGCCCCACATAAGCACACATGTCCGAGTAGGAGGCACCCACAGCGAAATCCGCGTTATAGGTTTCTCCTCCGCTGTTTTGTCTGTAGACTTTTATGGTGCTCTGAAAAGCCGGCAACTGGCTGTATGTGAGCTTACCTGTTCCATCCAGAGTAGCAAGGCCGCCCGGCTGGGCTTTTTCTGCTTGTGATACAGCGTTTACATCGGCAGGGGTGAGTATGATGTTAGCTGAAAGCGGGCGGCCGTTTATGGTTCGAGTATTAGGAACCGCCCCTATTTCATCCGGTGTAGGACTCCATGTAACCGGTCTGGCGCCCACCTCATCCGCAGTAGGCATCCAGTTTTCAGGGCGTGCTCCCACCTGCTCCGCCGTAGTCTTGTGGGGATTTTCCTCATCCTTTACATGGGTTTCATACAAAACAACTTGGGCTAAGGCTCGTTCCAGCGCCGTAAACTCTTCTGAGCTTTCTACTGCTTCATCTAACTGGCAGGGCAGAACAAAAAGTTCCAGTCCATTCACGCGCAAATCCTTCTGATCCTCATAAACCACCTGTATAAAACAGCGGCAATACCCCGCCTCGCTGCAAGACTCCCGCGTCAGAGTAAACAAGGCTTCTTTTCCGGAGTCCTCCACTTCTCCAGCCAGCATAACCAATAGTCCGGAAGGTTTCTGAATATACAGATTCACTGCCGCTTTCTCCAAAGAGAGAGTTTCTCCCGGTTTTTGATATAAAGATACCCGGATAGACCGCCCCTGGGATTCTCCCTGAACCGCTGGGATCGTTATCTTTTCTTTTCCATCCACACTAAGGCAAACCACGTGTGTAATCAATATAAATCCTCCTTTCTAAAGGAAGATCCCCACAGAGAAGCCCCATCACAACCTTCTCAAAATCCTCCTATTTTTAGTATAGAACATATGTTCTATACTGTCAACTATATTTTCTCATAAGTGTGAAAAAGAATATTTATTGACAGGCTTGCAGAATTTTTGTATCATACAGACAGATCCATTCATTTTTCTATACTGTATATAAACTTATCATCTCTTAAATGAGGCCTTTCGTTTTTGGCGGAAATTAAAATGTATTTTGCCCAGTCGCTCTCCGCGGATCGTTTTATATATCTAAATTGACTATACCAAAGGAGGAGACATAGATGGAACCTTCCAGCTGCAAAGAAGAGAAAACAAATCCCCATAATAGCAAAAGTTCCTTCTCAGAAATGCATACATTTGACGATCTTAGCGCGAAGGAGCAAAAGCTTCTCTTAAAATTCCGTGGAGATAGTTCTTTCCGTAAGGCACTCTGTTCTCTTTTGAAAAAACAAGAACAATCGACGGAGATGGAAGAGGAGAATTTTCAAAAATAACACTTTAAAGAATTTCTGGTTTTGACAGGTATGTTTTTTCTGCTGGCATATACACTTTGCAATATATCTTATGGAGACCATTACTAAAAATTTTCTTACGTTTTCTTGATTAAAGTATGGCTTTCCCCGCTTAATATTGCAGGGAATATCTGTTATATAAAATATTTGTAAAAAAACTCTTGCATTTCTTTCCTATTTGCTGTATACTATATCTTGCACTTAAGAAGTGTGTTTTGTGTAATTTAATATCGCGGGGTGGAGCAGTTGGTAGCTCGTCGGGCTCATAACCCGAAGGTCGTAGGTTCAAGTCCTTCCCCCGCAACCATCTGGGGTGGACACTTTAGATGTCCACCCCATTTTTGTCAGTATTCATGCGGGTTTGCGGGCTTTTTAGAGCCCAAAATCCAAAGTGATTTTCCATAGATGCCTTTTCCATTAG
>CALWJA010000054.1 GCA_944380875.1 uncultured Clostridia bacterium | reverse complement strand
GATACATCTTCAGCTCAGGGCCTACAACGATAACGGAACGGCCGGAATAGTCAACACGCTTACCCAAAAGGTTCTGACGGAAACGTCCCTGCTTACCTTTCAGCATATCGGAAAGGGATTTCAACGGACGATTGTTGGGGCCCGTCACAGGACGGCCGCGGCGGCCGTTGTCGATCAAAGCGTCCACAGCTTCCTGCAGCATACGCTTTTCGTTGCGGACAATAATATCAGGAGCCCCTAGTTCCAAAAGTCTCTTCAGACGATTGTTACGGTTAATAACCCGGCGATAGAGATCGTTCAAGTCGGAGGTGGCAAAACGGCCGCCGTCCAGCTGTACCATGGGGCGGATATCCGGCGGAATTACCGGAACCACATCCATAATCATCCACTCAGGCCGGTTCCCGGAAAGACGGAACGCCTCAATGACTTCCAGACGCTTCAAAATACGAACACGCTTCTGGCCGGAAGCATTCTCCAGCTCAGCTTTGAGATCAACCGAGGTCTGCTCCAGATCAATCTCCGCCAGAAGCTTTTTGATAGCCTCGGCGCCCATGGCTGCCTCGAAATCATCCTCATATTTTTCCCGCATATCCCGATATTCTTTTTCCGTAAGCATCTGCTTTTTGGAAAGCTCCCGCACATCACCGGGATCCGTCACGATATACATGGCAAAATACAGGACTTTTTCCAGCATACGGGGGGAAATATCCAAAACTAAGCCGATCCGGGAAGGGATACCCTTCAAATACCAGATATGAGAAACCGGTGCGGCAAGCTCAATATGGCCCATTCTCTCACGACGCACTTTTGCGCGGGTAACTTCCACGCCGCAGCGATCGCAGATTTTGCCCTTATAGCGGATTCTTTTATATTTTCCGCAATGGCATTCCCAGTCTTTGGTAGGCCCAAAAATACGCTCGCAGAAAAGACCATCCCGCTCAGGCTTTAAAGTACGGTAGTTAATCGTCTCCGGCTTCTTTACTTCGCCGTGAGACCACTCTCTGATTTTTTCGGGAGAAGCAAGTCCGATCTTTATCGATTCAAATACGTTAAATTCCATCGTATTACCCCCTCGTCATTCACTCTTCGTCCGAAACGTCGGAGAAATCAAAATCATCTTCATCGTTTTCGAACTCGCTGTCTTCCTCAAAAACGCTTTCGGAGTTCTCATCCATGGAATATCCTTCCAGATCATCTGCCACATTCTGCTCGGAGAAGATCTCGTCGGAAGGCGTGAATCCCATATCATCATCGTCGTCAAAATTCTGCTTCAGGTCAATTTCCTCGTTGTTCTTATCCAAGACCTTTACATCCAGACCAAGAGACTGCAGTTCTTTAATCAGAACCTTGAAGGATTCAGGCACACCAGGCTTCGGAATGTTCTGACCCTTTACAATAGCCTCGTAGGTTTTCACACGACCAACCACATCGTCGGATTTTACAGTCAGAATTTCCTGCAGAGTATAGGCAGCGCCATACGCTTCCAGAGCCCAAACTTCCATTTCACCGAAACGCTGGCCGCCGAACTGCGCTTTACCGCCCAGAGGCTGCTGCGTAACCAAACTATAAGGACCGGTGGAACGAGCATGAATCTTATCGTCTACCAGATGATGGAGCTTGAGGTAATACATATATCCTACCGTTACGGGATTATCAAAGAATTCACCGGTGCGGCCGTCTTTCAGGATGAACTTTCCGTCCTCACGCATACCGGCCATCCGGAAGCATTCCCGGATATCCTCTTCGTGGGCACCGTCAAAAACAGGCGTCATAATCTTCCAGCCCAAAGCCTTGGCAGCCATTCCCAAATGAACTTCCAGCACCTGACCGATATTCATACGGGAAGGAACGCCCAGAGGATTCAAAACAATATCAAGCGGAGTGCCGTCCGGGAGGAAAGGCATATCTTCCACAGGCAAAATACGGGATACAACACCCTTATTTCCGTGGCGGCCCGCCATCTTATCACCAACAGAAATCTTTCTTTTCTGAGCAATGTAGCAGCGAACAACCTTATTCACGCCCGGGCTCAGCTCATCATGGCTGTTTTCACGGGTAAATACCTTTACATCTACCACGATGCCGTATTCACCATGGGGCACACGGAGAGAGGTGTCGCGGACTTCTCTGGCTTTTTCGCCGAAAATAGCACGCAGCAAGCGTTCTTCCGCGGTGAGCTCCGTCTCGCCCTTGGGGGTAACCTTTCCAACAAGGATATCGCCGGAACGCACTTCGGCGCCCACACGAATAATACCGCCTTCATCCAGGTCACGGAGCAAATCTTCATTGACATTAGGAATATCGCGGGTGATTTCTTCCGGACCGAGCTTGGTATCCCGAGCCTCCAATTCATATTCCTCAATATGGATGGATGTATATACGTCGTCTCTAACGATTTTTTCACTGATAAGAACGGCGTCCTCGTAGTTATATCCTTCCCAGGTCATGAAACCGATCAGAGCATTCTTGCCCAGACTGATTTCGCCGTCTTTTGTGGCAGGGCCGTCAGCGATAACGTCTCCGGCCTTTACACGCTGGTTCACATCCACTACGGGGATCTGGTTAATGCAAGTTCCCTGGTTGGAACGCATAAACTTGATAATGTGATACACATCGATATCACCGTCATCCGTTACAACGCGCACTTCATCTGCGCTGACGCTGCGGACAACACCGGTACGCTTTGCAAGCACGCAAACGCCGGAGTCCACGCCGGCCTTATATTCCATACCGGTGCCCACGATCGGGGATTCAGTACGGAGCAGCGGCACAGCCTGCCGCTGCATGTTGGATCCCATCAAGGCGCGGTTGGCGTCATCGTTCTCCAGGAAAGGAATCATAGCCGTTGCAACAGACACAACCATTCGAGGAGAAACGTCCATGAAGTCAGCCTTTTCTCTCTCTACTTCCACAAAATTATCTCTGTGACGGCCGTTAACCTTCGCATGGAGGAATCTTCCGTTCTCATCCAAAGGTTCGTTTGCCTGGGCAACAATGTATTCGTCTTCCATATCCGCTGTCATATATACCACTTCATCGGTAACCACACCGGTTTCATGGTCCACACGGCGGAAAGGAGCTTCTATAAACCCATATTCATTGATACGGGCAAAGGTAGCCAGATAGGAAATCAGACCAATGTTCGGACCTTCAGGGGTTTCAATTGGGCACATGCGGCCGTAATGGCTGTAATGCACGTCACGGACCTCAAACCCTGCACGATCTCTGGAAAGACCGCCGGGGCCCAGAGCAGAAAGACGGCGCTTATGAGTCAATTCCGCCAGGGGGTTATTCTGATCCATGAACTGAGAAAGCGGAGAGGATCCGAAAAACTCCTTAATAGCCGCCACTACAGGACGGATATTAATCAGAGAATGAGGGGTAAGCACATCCAGATCCTGAGCCTGCAAAGTCATACGCTCACGGATCACGCGTTCCAAACGGGAGAAACCGATACGGAACTGATTCTGAAGCAGCTCACCTACAGAACGAATACGACGATTTCCCAGATGGTCGATATCGTCCAGACTGCCAAGGCCTACAGCCAGACAGTTCATGTAATTGATCGAAGAAAAGATATCGTCGATAATAATATGCTTGGGAATCAAATCGTCCCGGCGGGCGTTAATGGATGCCTCCAGTTTTTCCGCGTCATCTCCGCACTCTTCCAAGATTTCAGAGAGAACACTGAAACGAACCCTTTCATTGATTCCGCAAACCGTATGAGCATCAAAGGGAAGGAATTTATTGATCTCCACCATACCGTTGGAAATAACCTTTACTTCCTTTTCTCCTACGGTTACATATACAACAGAAACACCGGCATCGTCCATCTGTTCCGCCATATCCCGGGTAATCATCTGGCCTTCTTCTGCCATGATTTCACCCGTCAGGGGATTTACAACAGGCTGTGCCGCCCGCTGGCCGGCGATACGGCCCGCAAGATTCAGTTTTTTATTGTATTTATACCGGCCCACCCGAGACAGATCATACCGGCGGGCGTCAAAGAACAGCCCGTTAATATGAGCCTGAGCGCTTTCAATGGTGGGAGGCTCACTGGGGCGAAGCTTTCTGTATACTTCAAAAAGGGCCTCTTCCATATTGGTGCAGGTATCCTTTTCAATAGTCGCTTCGATACGGTCATCTTCGCCAAAATATTCACGGATCTCGGCGTCCGTTCCCAGCCCCAACGCACGGATAAACACCGTTACGGGGATTTTGCGGTTTTTATCGATACGGACATAAAAAACGTCATTGGCGTCGTTTTCATATTCCAGCCAAGCGCCCCGGTTTGGGATTACGGTAGAACTGAAAAGTTCCTTACCGGTCTTGTCGTACTCCATTTTGTAATAGACGCCCGGAGAACGCACCAACTGGGAAACAACCACACGTTCGGCACCGTTGATAATAAAAGTACCGCTCTCGGTCATCAACGGGAAATCACCCATAAACACTTCGGATTCCTTGATTTCTCCGCTTTCCTTGTTGAGCAGGCGGGCTGTTACGCGGAGGGCAGCGGCATATGTTGCGTCGCGTTCCTTGCACTCTTCAATGCTGTAGTTCGGCTTATCTGTATCAAGCCTGTAATCTACAAAGTCAAGGACAAGGTTGCCAGTGTAGTCTGTAATACCGGATACGTCTTTAAAGACCTCCTTGAGGCCATCATTCAGAAACCAATTATACGAATTTTTCTGAACCTCGATCAGATTCGGCATCTCCAGAACTTCGTCGATCTTCGCAAAGCTCATGCGGGTGTTCTTGCCGACTTGCACCGGTTTGACATTCACCATTGGCTCAATCACTCCATTCAATTATTTGACCATCCCGTTGGTATACAGAAAGCATAAAAAGCTACTGCATTTCCGTCTGTTTTACAGCATCTGACAGAAAGACTTGCGTTTTTCTGCGATCTGTGCTATGATTGCTACATAACAAAAATTGCATATCTATCCATGATGATGCAGTATATTAGTTTATAACAATATCTTGTATTTGTCAAGAGAAAAAACACATTTTGGAAGGATTTTGTCAAAAAAATCCTTCTTTTTTTTGTGAAATTCCTATGTTCTACACTCGCAGCGTATGGAAAGAGCAAAAATCATCAAAATGCATTGCTTCCCTTTTTGGTTCATGCTATAGTATGTTGCATGGCCCGGATTCGCCGGGTATAGTACGTTTCATGCGGAGGAGTTGCATATATGCAGAAATTAAGAGAAAAATTTATAGGCGATAAGGCCTTCTACACAACCTTGCTGACTGTAGCTGTCCCTATAATGCTGCAGCAAGGAATCACCAGCTTCGTTGCACTTTTGGACAACATTATGGTTGGCCAGGTAGGGACGGAAGCTATGTCGGGCGTGGCCATCGTAAACCAACTGCTCAACGTCTACAATATCTGTATCTTTGGCGCCGTATCCGGAGCGGGCATCTTTTGCGCTCAGTTTTTTGGTTCCGGAAATACCGAAGGCGTGCGGTACGCATATCGCTTTAAGCTTTTTGCCGCATCTTTTTTTCTGATCTTGGCAATCAGCGCCTTTCTGTTGTTTCCCAACCAGCTTATCAGCCTGTATTTAAAAGAAGGCGGTGAGACCGCAGGCGATCTCCTCCTTACACTGCAAAGCGCTCGGGACTATCTTTTCATCATGCTTCTGGGGCTTCCGGCTTTCGCTCTGACCCAATGCTATTCTACCACCCTGCGCGAAACCAAGGAAACCATACTTCCTATGACAGGAAGCATTTTGGCTGTGCTTACCAACACTTGCCTGAACTATATTCTGATTTTCGGAAATTTCGGTTTCCCGGTCCTTGGCGTAAAAGGCGCCGCTATCGCCACCGTTATCGCCCGATATGTGGAACTTTCGTATGTTGTTATCCGAGCTCATCGCAACAGCAGCCGCTTTCCCTTCATCCGCGGTATTTATAAAAGCTTCCGCATTCCTCTTTCTCTTACAGGAAATATCCTGAAAAAAGGCTTTCCTCTTATATTAAACGAATCTCTTTGGTCGGTGGGCATGGCGGTAATTATGCAATGCTATGCTGTGCGCGGCCTCGCTGTAATTGCAGGTTTTAATATTTCTTCTACTATTGTAAACTTTTTCAATATTGTTTTCTACGCATTGGGCAATTCCGTGGCCATTATCGTGGGGCAGCTTCTGGGAGCAGGAAAAATCCGGGAAGCCCGGGCTACGGACACAAAATTAATTTTCACCGGCGTAGCAATCCACGTAGTTATCGGGGGGATTATGGCTGCCTGTTCCAGCCTGTTTCCCCAGATTTACAACACCACGGATACAGTTCGTTCACTGGCCACTCAATTTCTGCTTGTTTCCGCCTGCTTTGTGCCATTGCAAGCGTTTAACCACAGCTGCTACTTTACTCTTCGTTCCGGCGGGCAGACCATCATCACTTTTCTATTCGACAGTTTTTCTCTCTGGTGTCTCAACATCCCTATTGCCTATTTCCTGGTGCACAGCACCTCCCTGCCCATCGTGGCTGTATATACGCTGGTAACAGCTACGGATATCTGCAAGGCTACCATTGGATTCTTTATGCTGAAGTCCGGAAGATGGGCCAGAAACATCATACCTCCCGCAGAAGAACAAGGGATAGATTCTGCCTCTACGGAAACAGAGACAGATTTAAAAGAAAATGCATATTCCGAAACAGCTTCTATTTCGGAATAAAAATATTCCCTTCTTTGCAAAATTGCACTTTTTACAAGCAACAGGAGCGTTCCCAAATAATGGGAACGCTCCTGTTTTCTCTTTGCAGTAAAGTCGTTCATGCAGACAATTTCCGAAACACCAAAACAAAAATCAACTTGTCTTATAGAAAGTAGAACGGCATATACCTTTTCTATGTAATAAAAGCGACGGACAATAACCCATCTGTTTCGTATGAATCCGGCAAAATTCGCCATAAGAACGCAAAGAACAACGTATACCTTAGTCCAGAAAATCCTTCAATTTTTTACTGCGGCTGGGATGACGCAGTTTTCTAAGAGCTTTGGCTTCGATCTGACGAATCCGCTCACGGGTAACGTTAAACTCCTTGCCCACTTCTTCCAAAGTCCTAGAGCGGCCGTCTTCCAAGCCGAAACGCAGCCGCAATACCTTTTCTTCTCTAGGTGTGAGGGTATCCAGTACATCCGAAAGCTGTTCCTTCAAAAGAGTGTGAGAAGCAGCATCCTGAGGCGCCGGCGCGTCATCATCGGGAATAAAATCCCCCAAATGGCTGTCTTCCTCTTCGCCGATAGGCGTCTCAAGGGAAACAGGTTCCTGTGCCACACGCATGATCTCCCGAACTTTGTCCACAGGCATGTCCAATTCGTCGGAAATTTCTTCCGCCGTGGGTTCATGTCCGTTGGTATGCAGAAGCTGGCTGGATACCTTCTTCACCTTGTTGATTGTCTCTACCATATGAACCGGAATACGGATCGTTCTAGCCTGATCTGCAATCGCCCGGGTAATGGCCTGGCGGATCCACCAAGTAGCATAGGTAGAAAATTTGAATCCTTTGGTATAATCAAATTTTTCCACTGCCTTGATAAGACCCAGATTTCCTTCCTGAATAAGATCCAGGAACTGCATACCTCTGCCCAGATACCGTTTGGCAATGCTGACTACAAGGCGCAGGTTCGCCTCCGACAGCCGTTTTTTTGCAGCTTCATCTCCATCTGCAATACGAACTGCCAGCGTAACTTCCTCATCGGGCGACAGCAAAGGCACTCGTCCAATTTCTTTCAAGTACACTTTAACGGGGTCGTCAATAGCGATACCGTCCGTATTCAGGGCGTTCTCAAGATCTTCTTCCTCTTCTTCCTGAGCCGCCGCTATGAATGCCAGATCGTCGAAAGGCTCTTCGGCCATATCCTCCACAACATCAATCCCCAAAGATTCCAGTGTGTCGTAAAACTTTTCGATTTGCTCCGGATTCAATTCCATTCCTTCAAAAGCATCCAGGATTTCCTTTGTAGTAAGATGTCCTTTTGATTTTCCTTGCTCCAGCAGATCCCGGATAATGGATTTCTTTTCAGGTATTCCCATTGTTTTTCCCCCTGTTTTATTTCTTCATGGATTTTAATGTTTCCAAATATGACGCAATGTCCTGCCCATCGCCGGCCGAAGCCTGTTCAGCGCAAAGACGTTCGTTTTCTTCTGTTAAAATGCGGATATATTCTTCGATATCCGCTTGCCGGATTACGATATCCTGCATACGGGCTGCCATCCCCGCAACAGCCGAAAGCTCCTCTTCCCGGAATTCTTCCGCTATATCTGTAAGGGTAAAAGCCTTCCCGCTATTAATGTGTCCTAAAACCGCTTTATATACACGACGGTTAAAAGAGGTGATCATTTTCTCCGGAGGAAGCTTTTCCTCTGCCAGCTGCCCAAACTCCGGAAAACGGCAAAGCGCCCCGATAAGGCTCTCCTCAGCGGTAGCCGCCCGCAGATGGGAAACTTTTTCCGGATTTATCGAATCCCTAGCGCCTGTACGCTGCTGCTGAAAGGCCTGAAAGCTCTTCTGCTCCCGCTGGCGCCTGCGTTTTGCGGCATTTTTGGAGATTTGCTGCTGTATGGCAAATTTGTCAATTCCAATTTCTTCCGCTAAACGCCCGGCATACACTTCCTGCTCAATACGGCTTTCCAATGTGGAAAGCACTTCCGATGCACTGGTCAGATACTGGACCCTGCCTTCCGCCGTCTTGAGATCACATCCCTGGCGGATCTTCTGCAAACGGTATTCTACATCGTTGCCGGTGGAATCCAGAAGCTGGCGAAACCTGGCATACCCTTGTTCTCCCCAGGAACGGATAAATTCATCCGGATCCTTCCCGTTGGGAACGGTCAGCACTTTGACAGCCAATCCGGCTTCCCGCAAAAGTGGGATAGCTCGGGCGGTAGCCTTCTGGCCAGCCTCGTCGGCATCGTAACAAATAACCACCTCTTTGGCATATTTCGCCATAACTCGAGCCTGCTCCGAAGTGAGCGCCGTGCCCAAAGTAGCCACAGCCGTTTTAAACCCAGCCTGGTGCAGCGCGATTACGTCCATATATCCTTCTGCAAGGATCAACTGGTCAGAATTTTCATTTTTAGCAAAATTCAATGCAAACAAAGAGTTGCTTTTATGGAAGACCAATGTGTCCGAAGTATTCAGGTATTTGGGCTTTTCGTCGGTAAGAATACGTCCTCCAAAAGCGATTACATTTCCCCGCAAATCAATTATAGGATACATAACTCTGCCTGCAAAACGATCCACCACACCGCCTCTGCGTCCTCGAAACGCCACATTGGCCTGAATCATTTCTTCATCGCGGAATCCTTTTTTTCTCAAATAGTCCACCAAGGCAAACCGGCTTGACGGCGAATATCCCAGACCAAAATGACGGATTGTCCGCAGGGAAAGAGCTCTTTTCCGAAGATATTCCAACCCATCCGCTCCTTCAGGAGACATAAGGGTGTTATGATAAAATCTGGCAGTTTCCCGGTTGATTTCTAAAAGACGGCTTTTCAGTCGGCCCAACCCGTCATCCACATGGTTCTCCGGAACCTGCATACCTGCCCGCTCCGCCAAAAAACGGACAGCTTCCATATAATCCAGATTTTCAATTTTTCGGATAAACGTAATCACGTCTCCGCCAACTCCGCAGCCAAAGCAATAAAAGGAACCGTTTTCCGGATACACATTAAAGGAAGGGGTCTTTTCCCCATGGAAGGGACATAATCCCACCATATTTCTCCCCGCTCGTCTGAGATTCACATAGGAGGAAACAACATCCGTTATATCACTGCGCATCTTCAGTTCCTGCATAAACTGTTCCGGTAATGGCATTAAGTTTCCTCCTTTCTTTCAGACGTTAATTATTTTTTATTCTTTCCGGCTTACCCCCGAAAACCTACATTCCAGGAATGAGGAATAAACAAAGAAGAATACAGCTCCACAGCATAATGATCTGTCATTCCAGCTATATAATCACAGGCCGCTCTTTCATATCCTTCCTCTTCTGCTATCTGCCGGAGATCGTCGGGGCAATGGTCAGGCTGCTTCAGATATGTATATAAAGCTTCTATCAATCCGGGAACCTTTTTTTCTTCGCTCTTTGCAAAAGGATTCAGATATACGGAAGAAAACATGAAATCATTTAAAGCATCCACAGTCTGCTGCATTTCGGCGGATAAACATATATTTCCTTCCCGGCTGTTCTCAACAGCGGAAAGCACCATGGCATTAATCCGAGCCGAACAAGTAGCTCCCGCAACCTTGACAATTTCCCGGGGAATATCCTGATCCCGGAGAACGCCGGCCCGTTCCGCGTCGTCAATATCGTGATTTATATAGGCGATCTTATCGGCCAAACGCACAATCCTGCCTTCGGGGGTAAAAGCTTCCTGCCCCCGTGTGTGGCAAAGTATACCGTCCCGTACTTCTTCTGTAAGATTCAGGCCTTTGCCGTTTTTCTCCAGCTTATCCACCACGCGGACACTTTGCTCATAATGACGAAATCCTGCCGGATACAAGGCGTGGAGGGCACGCTCCCCTGCATGACCGAAAGGAGTATGGCCCAGATCATGCCCCAAAGCAATTGCTTCTGTCAAATCTTCATTGAGAAGAAGGGAGCGGGCAATAGTACGGGCAATCTGCGCTACTTCCAAAGTATGAGTAAGGCGGGTTCTGTAATGATCCCCCTCAGGAGAAAGGAACACCTGGGTCTTGTGTTTCAGCCTGCGAAAAGATTTGCAGTGAATAATCCGATCCCGATCCCGCTGAAAAGGCGTCCGGAGTTCACATTCCTCCTCCAGTCTTTTTCTTCCCCGTGTGTCCGCAGAAAAAGTCGCCCAGGGAGCCAGCATCTGCCGTTCAAATTCCTGTGTTCGTTCTCTTACATTCATTGCCCTGCCCACCTTTCTGAGAAGCGGAGAGACAATTTTTCAGTCTTCTGCAAGCACGGAAAAGAAGCTCTACACTATGCATCCCAGACTGAAATCTGCCTGCTCTTTTCCATATTCAAATGCCCAAAAATATGCATCACCTATATATACGCAATCTGGACGCTTTTTCCTCTTTCAAATCAGAAAAAAAGAAAATTTCTCTTTTTCTTGCAGATTTTCCGGAGGAAACCGCTGGATTTCTGCAGTTTTTTCTATTGTAGGCGCCCCATTTTAAAGAAAATACATCCAATGGAAAATTTTACGAAAGCGCATAATACGCTTCTTCCCCTGCTTCCGCTTCGCAACTTCCACAAGTAGAATCGATTAAAACTGCGTTCAGGGAATCAAACTGTTCTTTGGGAATATGAAAAGAAAGCTTCACATTTTCCCCAAAATCGGTATGATCCACCGTTCCCCCTTTTTCGGGGATTAAGGCTGAAACACGCCCATATTGAGAATACTCGCAGGAAACGGATCCCAATGTGCATAGCCCCATTGTAATAACGCCGGCTTCCTCCAACGCTATAGACGCCCCATGGGAATAAGCACGAACCAATCCGCCAGCACCCAGCAAAATGCCCCCAAAATAGCGGGTAACCACCACTACAACATCCACTACTCCGCTTTTCTGCAGCACATCCAAAACCGGAATGCCCGCCGTTCCCTGAGGTTCTCCATCGTCGGAATATCTCTTGATCTGCCCCTCCCGCAAACAATAGGCATATACATTATGGGAGGCATCCCAATACTTTGCTTTCATTTCATTGATAAAAGCTATTGCTTCCTCCTCTGTTTTCACAGGGCAAGCATGGCCAATAAACCGAGAGCGGCGCTCCACAAATTCTGCATCCTCCCGGGAACGGATCGTTTTATACTCCTTCATACCCGCTTATACTCCCCACATAAAAATATTGGCGGCGCGAAGAGCCGCGCCGCCAACCAAATATCTAAGAGAAAAACGTTTATTTGCTCCCCATGCCGTAACGCTTCTTAAACATATCAACACGTCCGCTGGTATCGACAAGCTTCTGCTTACCGGTAAAGAACGGGTGGCATTTTGAGCATATTTCAACGTGGATGTCCTTTTTCGTGGACTTCGTCGGGATAACATTACCGCATGCGCAAGTGATCGTAGTCTCCTCATATTTGGGATGGATATTTTCCTTCATCATTGTCACCTCTTTCAGCTGAACTGCAACTTAACATTTGAATTTTAGCATACAAGCTTCAAAAAAGCAAGAGAAAATTTTCATTTTATCGAAAAAGATAGGACAAAATCTGTGTGCATTCCAGCCCACCTTTTCACCACTCAACAAAACTCATCCGCTTTGAGAATCCAAATAGGAAACATACTCCTCCAAACACATGGAAAGCCTGCGCATATTTACGGCATGATCCTGCCCCACATAGCGGAAACAGCCGGGAGAAAAAGCTCTGCCGGTTTCATCCGTCTTATTTTCCGGAAAACGCTGGATAAATCCATATTCCACACAATGATCCAGCAGCCATTGATAGGCATCTGTTTTCTGTAAAGATTCCCCGTCTTCAGCGGAAAAAACAACGGAAAGCCCTGTCTGACTTTCACTGTATCCGCCTTTTCCAAGGGTATTCTGCGCCTTATCCTCTGCACGGACCTGTGTATATCCCTCTTTCCGATATTTCTCAATCAAGGCATTATATTCTTTATCCTGCTCTTCCGCGCTTACATACCCTGAAGAAAGACGAAGAGAAATACCATCCTTTTCCGCATCTTCCAGCATTTTTTGAAGAGCCGGCAGGATACGCTTGTCCAATTCCACTCCTTCATACTCTGTCAGTTGATAATCCCAGTTATCCGGCATTTTATTTTTGCTGTTCACAAGAAGAAGATTGACATCGTCCTCATATACAGGAAGGGATTCTTTCGGCTCTTCTGAGGAAACCGCAGAAGACTCATTGCTGCTTTCCGGCGTTTCAGGAGGCGCAAACATCTGCCAACACGCCAAAACCACTGCTGCGGCTACTGAAATAGCCACGGCCACAAGAATGACCGTCATATATATATGAAGACGTTTAACCTGCTTTTC
>CALWJA010000053.1 GCA_944380875.1 uncultured Clostridia bacterium | reverse complement strand
AATGTCTGGGCTGCTCCTCCCCAGCTATGCTGCACATAAGCAATGAGATATTCTGACTGAGCAACCATCCAGCGGTTCCGATGAACAATCGCAAATTTTTTCGGGACCAATTCCAACCCTTCCGGATAAATGGTGGGCGTATCGTCATCATACTCCGTTCTCGCTCCATGAATATAGGCCAGTACAATGGCATATTGGATTTGAGAGTAAGTTTCTTTTAACTCCCGAAGAACGCTTAACGCCATCCTATCAAATTGGCCCTGGCTCCCTACATAAAAGGTATCTACTTTCCCGTTGATAATCAGTTCCTCGATTGCTTTCTCCAGCAAGCTTTTGACATGATCCGGTGTCTGGGCATGCCCGCAAAAAGTACAAATCCCTTTCATTTCATCTTTACTGCGGTCGCCACGTTTCCTTTTGGTATTCTATCATCCAATTCCCGTTCCACCATCTTAAATCACCACACAAAATTTTTAGTTTGTATCTAATTTAGATATTTATCATCTACTTTATTCTGTATTATATCTCATTTTGCAATAAAATCAATAAAGACGAGGAAAAATATCCAATGTAGTCTTGAAATGAGGTGAGCAGGATGGCAAAAAGCATGTTCATAATCCAAGGGAATCTCTGTTCTGAACGTGTTCGGCTCGGACGTGCCTTGCAAAAGCCTCCCATGACACAAGAAGATTTGGCCCGAAAAATACAAATGATGGGCGTTGAAGATATGACAAAATTGATAATCTCTCGAATCGAAAAGAATCAACGTCATGTATGCGATGCTGAACTTCGAATTCTATCAAAGGCACTGAATGTTTCGATGGAATGGTTGGTTGGCGATACAGATGAAATCAGTTTGACCAGTAAATGAAAAAGGCTGCCTCCCGAGTGGGAGGCAGCCTTTTTCATTTACTGTCAGAACATCGCCTTAGTTGATTCTGATGCTTCGCTTTCATTTGGCGGAGGCGTCATATCTCTCGCAAACGATGACTCCGTCATATTGGATTTTGCGTAGACTGCCGACAGCCATGCCTGATAGTGGATTCTGGTCATCAGCAGCAATTCGCTGAACGTCTCAAAAGACATACTGATGGCCACATGGTTCTCCGGCCTATTTCCGAATCTCGGAACAATCAGGCCCTTTCCTGTGGTTTCTCCTGGGCCACTATCTGCGACGAACAAAAAATCAGATTTGCTGCCAGGCAGAAGCTGTGCTGTGCGTGATAGGCTCTTCCCGTCTTTCCGGGAGCGACCTGCCTTTTCAAGTTTTTCAGCAGATGTTCCGCCTAAACATTGATATAATGGAGTTTTATCTCCATTCTGCTTTTTGGACTGCAAAAGATAACGCAGTTCGCCATATTCCAATTTTCGGCATAAATCCAGAAACTCATCTATACCAATATAGATGTGGATATTATTGGTCTGCCGCTGGCCGACAGGGCGGGTTACATCATAGGTCGCAAAAGCTAAATGTACTTTGCCGATGGGGAAAGCGTCATTCAAGCTTTCTACAAAACAATCCCGTGCATCCTTGCGGATAATCTGGTTATGATTGAGATTTTCATCCATCGTTTTCTCACCTTTCAATGGGGAAGATTTTGCATGAGTTCAACCAATTCCCTACTTGATTGCTCAAACTGGGGCAGGAAGTCCTGCGTCATATCATAGTCGAGGTACAATTTTATAAATGTTAGGTCCCACGCCTTATCCATAAGAGACGGAGACACTTTTTTCTCAGCCTGGCGAAAAATAGCACTGAGCTTCATAAGGATATCGTTCCATAATAAAAAATAGATGTCCTCAATCGGTATACCAAATTCGCCAAGCCATTCTCGAACCGTATGGCTCTCGGAAGTATCGCCGCATCCGGGATTGGTAAAAATATAGGTAATGTCTTCTGTCGTGAGTTTTTCTTTCTTCTGCTCAAACGAAATGCAGCGACCAATGGGGAATAACGCACATACGGTGGGTTTCGCCTTGTGTATGGAGCACTTACGATCTTTCATCAGCGGGCACCTTTTGATAGAGCCGCGGGGCTTAATCCGGACGAGCGGAAATCGGGAATCGCTTCCGATATAATACTCGCAGTACAATGCAAATATATCCTTGGGTTCTTGGCCCAATTCCTTTGCCATATTGTATACGTCCCTCGGGTTCAAAAGGATATCCTCCCGGTTGATACAGCACTTGCCGCACTGATCGCAGTGGAACCGGAACGGTTCATCTACGCCGATTTTCATCTTATCCAAGTTCTCCGCAATCTCTTGTAATCTGCTATCCATTATAAATCCTCCTAAAAATCAGGGGCACCAGCCTATGGCGCCCCGCTATTGTGTCATACCGACTTGATTTTCTATTGTTCACCAGCTAACTGGCTCAGCTCCAGCTGTAGCCTTTCCAGATTCCGTTTATACTGTTCCAGAAAGGATTCCTCCAAATTAAAATCGGAATAACGATACCAACAAAACAAAGATACTGCTTGCTGAAACCGATCTTCCGGTACTTTTCGCATCAACCTGGCTATATTGGCTGCTGAGGAGAAATCCAGAAATAAAGCTTCCCGTTCCTCCGGATAGAAGTACTGCTTCATCCATCGGCCTACGGAAACTTTCTGGCCTTTAAAATGGTGGTTATATTCCTGGCTCACCAGATATCTGAATCTGCCGTTTTTCATTGGTTCTGCAACAAACGGATACATACGGCACGCTTTCGGCTTCACCTGCTGAATCGTGCATTGGTTTTCTTTGAGAAAAACACAGGATTCCTCAGAAGGCTGGACTTTCAGAAAGAAAACAAAAAAGCCGCTTTCATCCAGCAGAGCAGGTTCCGCATACCGGACCAGAAAATCATCTGTACTCCTGATTTCCGGATTTTTGCTGCGCAGATACCGAGTAATCCGAAACACATCCGAACTCTCCAACGGTACGCTCTGCCGTACATGACGGCAGCACACTCCGCACCCTCTACACTTGAAATAAATTCGTTCAGAAGGGGAGACCGGATGTGCATTCAACACACTATCATTCACGATGAAGCTCCTCCTTGATGAATGGGTCTGGGGTGAGTATTTTATCTTCCCAACCCAATTTCCCGTAGTTTGTACGGCATGTGGGACAATTGTGGCCAACCCGTACTTCCAAGGGGTCATAGTAAGATCCTACCAGCGCATCACCAATCTGCTCTCCACATCGAGCACAATAGACATACCCAAAAAAACCTGTGGTAATATGACTATGCCCAAGCAATGCGCAAGTGATGTTTTTACGCTGTTCCTCGGTAAGTGGCTCCAAAGATGCTATTTGGGCTTCATATTCTTCTCGCGTCATATTGCGATCCTCCTTGATACTTTTGAAATGCAGTCAGGTTTTTTCAACTGCTTTCCCCATTTGGGCGTTCCTTTCTCTGCAGAAACTTCTGCATCATTTCCATAGCGTCGCTCAATTCTTTGGAAAAACTTCTCCAGTCATCGAGAAACGCCGCCATGTCTTCTGCGGAGAATGTTTTGGCATCTTCCAGACAGAATGTTTCGTAATCCGTCTTATCGGCTTCATCGTAAGGTAAGCTCAGAATACCTTCCCGTACAGGGATCAAAAAAGTTCCCAGATGTTTCCCGTCTGAAATTGGATATGGCCAGCACAGTTCGTTATGATAAAGCTCTCTGTACGAATCACAGAAATCCATCAGGCTGGAATGTGAAGGACCATTTTCGAATAGGTAACTCAACAGATCATGCCGCGTTTTAAGCTCAGATACACGCACAGATACACCAGGCAGATTCAGAATATCCTCTGTCTCTGTTTCTTGTTTTCCAGATAGCTCACGATAATTCAGCAGCCAAAGTGCCTCCTCGGTACAATGCTCACATTCCCATTCTGCGTGCAAAGCGGAGTGCAAAAGGCAGTTGGATAAACCCATTCCCAATGATTTGGAGCCGTCAGAATCAGATGGTATGGTTTCTTTCCAGTCATCTAATTCTGCATGAGCCGCCCACAGCAGTTCCTTCAGTTCTGCTATAGAGAATCGATAATCTGTTGCGGCAGCACTCCAATAGAGTGTATCTTCAAGAAACGCACTACAATGTACAGAACGGTTTAAGACCTCCTGGATTTCCAGATCCATTAGGTGGGCAATTTCATCCCATGTGAGTTTCCTCGCTGGACAAATCTTTTTTTGTTCCATTGTGATTCCTTTCTGCCCGGTATGGGGCATAGTATTTGGTTTCGTCATCGTCTGACTGATATGTTCCAATGCAAATCTCATGGCAGGGGCTGCGTTCGGGGTTGTACTCAGCAAAGCAGATAAGTTCGGGGTCTTTACCATTCCTACACAGATAAATATTGATAGAGGGGTAGTCATCCTGCTGGCAGGCAACTGCAGTCAGCCAGGATTTATCCGGTATAGATAACGTGATATGTGGATTAGCATGCATTTCATCCTGGAAAGTGAATGTCCGATTCAAAGAACGGCATTTTCTAAGATAAAACCGGCGTCTGGCTGCGTCCAATTCGGCCTGAAGCGTAGAAAAAATCTGCTCCATCTGATCGGCGTCATACTGGAACACGCTTTGTTCCGCACACTGTCCAAGCTGACGTATCAGCCTAATGATTTTATTGGTTCTGGATTCCATATCTCTGCGGTAAAGTTCCGACTCAAGTTCTCTCATGCAGGATTCCTCCCGTTCTGTACGCGCTCAATTTCAAATGCGCATGTTGAGAAAAAAAGCTGGTTATCCTCCAGATATTTCTGCGCTTCTTTCTCTGTTTTGAACTTGCGTACAGATTGAGAATGCGGATTTTCATTTTTTATAGTCCAAAACCTCCGGCTGCTGCGTTTCACGAAGTAACCGTTTTTTCCGCGCAGCACATAAAATTCCGGAGCTTGCTCAAAATCATAGGGCGCTTTGTTTCTTTTCTTCCGAACAGGCGGATGATTGACATGACGGCTGTCGAAAAAACCAATGCTAAAATCCGTTTTTCCTTTATACTCCTCTAACCGTCGTAGAAGGTCCTCCGTTGTAAAGATGGGAATCTTTTTCCAGATTTCACCGGAATAATCAATCAGCACAACCGTATTTCCATACTGCTGATACTCCTCAACTGTATGGGCTGATTTCATGCCTGCAAGGATCCAGCGTCCGAACTCACCTTCTTCAAAGGAACGATAGCGGCTTTTTCGGGTTCCCCCTCGGTTGTTCGTGCTGGCGGCTTCGTATACTTCAGAAACCCCTTGCATTTCTTCAGCAGTAAAAACCATTTTCCCGTAATCTGGGTAGTTCAGAACTGACCAGTGTTTTTCCGGGACTTCTCGTCCCGACCAGCTGATGTCAAAGCAGTTTGAAGAGCCGTGGTTGGCTATCGGTATATACCCGCCGGGTACGCTAATAAATGCCTTATCATAAAAAATCTCGCTGCTCATTTTGACACCTCCATACCGGAAAAAGGCGGTTGAATCCGAAGCTGATAACAGGTGTTCACCGTTTCGAAGCAGATTTCAGAAGATGTGTTCTTATCTATCTTGATCACGGTGGAAGTGCGGCGCATTCCTGTGCTCTCCTGAATGAATGCGGGATTCCCAGCAGTTACAGGTGCTACCGGCATTCCAATAATTTGAATCCGTTTTTTATTCATACTGTACCTCCTATTGAAAAAGCGGAGCAGAAATTCTGCCCCGCTTCGTTATGCCGTTTATACGGCCGTATACATTGGCCCTTTATTTTCAATTCAGCCTATATATGATGTATAAGCAAGATTCTTTTCCGTCACAACCGCATTCCATGTCAGATTCTCACACCCTGGGATATTTTCATCCAGACTTACAGTGGGAATCCGCCGCTTCTGTTTCTCACGCTCATGATAGAGAGCTGAGCTCATAGCAGACCATGCAATGGTACTGAATTGATAACGGTAAAGGTCCGGCCTCCTGAACCATTTCTCAACAGCAAGCAAATACCGAAAAATCACAACGTCATAGTACTCTTCCATCGGCAGTCCATGCGTCCGCAGAAAGCTCAGTACAAGATGGTGATTTTCCTCTGCCATGGTTCGTTCTTCCGGTGACAACGGTTTCAAGGTTGTCCTGGCAGCCGCCTTTTCATATCCGGATTCCCGTTTATCATGGAATCTCTTTTTCTGAAGGCTGCCTGCCGGTGATGTTTTTCTCACATTCCTTTTGGGGAATATTGAAACACTTAATCTGCTGTCTGCAGTACAAATCGCACTCATGGTGCTTCCTCCTTATATAATATTTTGATAGGTTTTCTTGATCTGCTCAAGCTGCGACTCCAGAACAGTTTTTTCCGCTTCATCCGTTACGTCTAAATCAAGCACTTCCGCCGACGCTTCATTGACGTTTGTGCTGAAAATGCCGGTCACCATTCCCTTCTCAACAACGACAATGATATCAATCATTTTTCCTTGCCGCCTCCTAACCGAAGATTTCTTTGCTTCGCTTTGGAAACACCAAGGCGAAAAGTTCCTGGTACCGCTTGACTCCGTATTTGTTCAGCGATGTGCGCAAGGAGACTTCGCTCCAACAAATCAACTCTTCTTCCGGTAGCAAATATGGATCAGTAAAAAGAACAACTCCATTAAAAACCGGTTCAGAAGGCTCCATGATCTTTTTGATTTCAGCTTTCGACTTCGCATCCATCAAAAACCGCCCTTTTTTCCGGGCAATACGTCCAAGCAAGACAAGATCGTAGCCTGCCTGGCTGTATTTATCCAAGTGGCTTCTCAGTTTCAGAAGAGCCTCTGCCTTGGCATTTCGGAGCTTTTCTGGAATAGCTTCATCCATGATCACTTCCGCAAGACAGGATGCTATGAGGAATACGTAATTATCGGATTCGGTATGTTCTTCCATGACACACCCACCTTTCTCTGAAAATATTTATAATAACGGGTGTGCCAAAGGCTCCCCGATAAAAAGGTTGGGGGAGCCTTTCGACTCCGATCTATATAAAAAAAGCACCCAAAGGAAAATCCTCTGGGTGCTCTTGTGGCGCAAAAGCCATGAATGTATATTGTTAAACGGGCGGGAGCCGTACTCCCGTTTTGCCCGTTCTGTGCTTCTATAACAGAAGCAGAAGACATGAAAAAACGCCTGAAAGCAAAATACTCTCAGACGCTGTGTAACCGGAAAACTGTCATTGCTCCTTGGCAATGCTGATACTTACATTTATACTATAGCATTTCTGCAGAACATTTGCAAGATACTCTTATTCTAATTCCTCTATACGCAGAATATTTTCTATGGAAATCCTTGTCCCATCCATAAGCCAAATGACGCGCTCTGTTTCATCCAGGCGCTTAATCTGTTCCGTCACAGTAAGATAAGTGCCTCCTTCTTTTTTCTCATCTGGCTGAAAATAGGTGATAGTTGCGCTGGGATGTTGTCCGGCATTTTTCGCTAACCAATTCAAGTTTCGTTCCAGTTCTTCAATCTCGCTCTCCCCCAGCTCTATTTTCTGTTCCGTCAGTCTTCCCGCTTCCCGGATAACGCCGCTGTAACCGGTAAGAGCCGCAAATGGAGAAAACTGTGCCGCCCGCTCCAGCATGGACATTCGCGGATGGGTCTTGGAGCTGTGATGCGGAAGATGGATAATATCCTCGTAAGAACCATCCTTATTTTCCCTTGCCATCTATATCCTCCTATTTCTCATCGTCCAACAGCTGCAATCGAACCACATCCAGAATATGGGCCGGATAGGATTCCTGAACCTCCCCGGCGAAACTGACCGCTACGGTATCCCCCACATCAAATTCGTCCAACTGCATCTGCGTGCCGCGCCATACCAGTTCCGTCTCCGCTGTGACCGAAAAAGTAAATGCGTCGCGATAGTTGATGTCATTTACGTCCAGTCCATCGATAGAAAGAAGGTCGCCGCTGATCTCCGTGATCTCGCCGTAGAAGGTCTGGGGCAATATCGTCTGCCTGGCGCTGCCGTCCTCCATCCTGTCGTATGCAGTCTTATAGCCTATGAAATAGGACCCGACCGCAACCGCAGCCAAAATCACGATAGCAAGGATCCAAATTCCCACTTTTTTCACAGGGTTTCCCTCCGTTCCGCTACGCTTTATGCCCGCCGATCTGCCCGTTACGCTCCCGGCCGGTGGCGCCGTCTTCAAAATTTATTCCCTTGAGAATAGCGTTCTTTCCAAATTTTTGTTTAATTTCCAGTATGGCTTTTTGACGTTTCCGCTCTCTGGCGAGCCATGCCTCTTCTGTTTCACGGCGCTTTTTTTCGGCATTGTAATCAGTAAACAAGTCAAGCTGCTCATAAGAATCCTTTTGGGGAGCATCTGTCTCCGGAAGCACCCTGCATGCTGTCAGGTAGAGCCGCCGTACCAGTAAATCCGGATCCACGATCCGTTCGAACAAAGTCGTGGCAGCGTCCAGCAGGATCCGGGAAGACGATGTATATTCCTTCAAATTTTCAGTCCCATGGGCGTGCTTTGGGATCTTTCTTCCGTATCTGTCCATGGCAACTTCACCCTGATACTCTTTTCTCTCTTGCTGAAGATTCTCCCTGTCGTAGCCTACCGTAAGTACCAACTGATTGGTTACAAGGCCCTGCGCCACCAAATCCAATCCAAGCTGGTCGGCCATCTCCCGCAGGACAATCCTGGCCTTATCAAAGGGATAGGGGCACTGCAGAACCTGCCCGGAACCAATGCTGTTGGATTCTGGTTTATAGGCCTTAATATCCGCAATCGTACAGGGTTCCCATCCCCATGCGTGATCGACCAACAGTTCTGCATTGACACCGAACAGCTGATACAGCAGTTCTTCGTTACAAAGGGAACACCGGGCAATATCCCCCATAGTGAAAAGCCCGTGTTCCTCCAGCTTCTTTGCATATCCAGGGCCTACCCGCCAGAAATCTGTCAGGGGCCTGTGGCTCCAGAGTGAACGCCGGTAACCCATTTCATCCAGTTGGGCAATCCGCACCCCATTTTCATCCGGCGATATATGCTTCGCCTCAATGTCCATCGCTACCTTGGCGAGATACAAATTCGTGCCGATGCCGGCTGTGGCGGTGATGCCAGTAGTCTTCAGCACATCCAAAATAATTTTCATGGCCATTTTCCGGGGAGACAGGCCGTTGCTTTTCAGATAACCGGTTACATCCATAAAAATTTCGTCAATGGAATAAACGTGGATATCTTCCGGGGCAACATACTTGAGATAAACCTGATAAATCCTGCCGCTGATTTCCATATACCGGGCCATCTGGGGCGGAGCGATAATATAATCCACCGCCAACTCCGGATGGGCAGTGAGTTCCGTGCTGTTGCAGGAGGTGTTCGAAAGGGCTTTACCCGGAGCACATCTTTTTCGCTGGGCATTGACCTGCCGGATCCGTTCTACGACTTCAAACAGTCGGGGGCGGCCGGGGATACCATAGGATTTGAGGGAGGGGGATACCGCAAGGCAAATGGTTTTCTCCGTGCGGTTTTTATCCGCTACCACAAGATTCGTAGTCATAGGGTCCAGGCCTCTGTCCACACACTCCACCGAAGCATAGAACGATTTTAAGTCAATGGCAAGATAGATTTTGTTTTCCATGCTTCGGCCTCCTCCCGTGATTCAATGGGAAAGCTCCATATACAAAAGAGGGTATGGATTCCCCTGTTCGTCAAGTTCTGTCCTTTTATACACTCGAAATCCCATGCATTCATAAAACCCTTTGGCCTGCGGGTTCTGCTCATTGACTGCCAGCCGTTTTACACCATAATTTTCAACTCCATATTGGAGCAGGCGTTTCCCCAACCCTTTTCTTCTTTCTTCCGGAGAGATGAACAGCATTTCCAGCGTACCGTCCTCAATTCCCATAAATGCCAC
>CALWJA010000052.1 GCA_944380875.1 uncultured Clostridia bacterium | reverse complement strand
TTATCCATATAGCTGAGAACCTGATCCATATATAAGTAAATTTCCGGAAGTCTCTCCCAGTCAGGGAAAGAGAAAGAGCTAGCACCTTCTGCCCACTGGGAAAGAGATTGGGAATTTGTATCCATTTTATTGCTCCTTTCGGACACGTCCTTCGCCCACATAGCGGCTGGGAGGAGAACCGATGTATTTTTTGAAAACTCGCGAGAAATAAAGCTGATCCGAAAAACCGGTAGAATATGCTACCTCTCCTACAGAAAAACGTTTGGTTTCCAAAAGAGCGGCGGCCCGATTAATACGGTAACGCAGCAGATATTCATTGGGCGGCATGGAAGTGTTTTCTACAAACAGCCGGTAAAGATGACTGCGGCTGATGCCTGCGCTGGCTGCCACATCTCGTATTGTGATATTCCGGGAATAGTTATATTCAATAAACCGGATTGCTTTTTGCACATATTCATATCCGCTGGTGTTTCGGGCTGCGGTTTTTCCTCTTCGGTCGATCAAATCGGATAAAAAGAGAAGGAGGCTTGCCTGCATTCGCAACTCGCTGCTGGGCGAATCTTCAGGAACATTACAGGCTTCCAGGATTCGATCGGGGAGAAAGGTCCCTTCAAAAGAAAAGATAGGCCCTCCTTCCAGGAGACCTGTCTGCTCCATAAGCTGCGCCGCATCTGTTCCGTGAAAGCCGATCCAGCAATATTCCCAGGGATCCTCATGGTCAGCTTCGTAAAAAACAATTTGGTCGGGACATACTACAAAGCCGTCCCCTTTACTTAGAATATAATTTTTTCCCTCTGTTTCAAAACGCCCTTTTCCCTTTGTTACACAGTGAATTAAATAGTGATCCCGTATAGCAGGCCCCCAAGCATGCCCGGCAGCACAGCGTTGGATTCCGCAGCTATAAACAGTCAGGCCCAGTGTATTATGGAAGGGAATCCGGAAGGAATGCCGGAATTCATCGTTTGTCACAGAAACACCACGCTTCTTTTTTCCTTAATTATAGAAGGTTGAAAACCAGAATGCAAGGGTATAAAAAATAGAAAGCAAAGGATTATGCAAAGAGAAAGTATAAAGAATAGAAAGAGATAATTTTTTCTCCTGAAAGCGATTGAAATTGTTTTAGGAATCGGTTATAATAAAAACAATCTTTGTTTTTCAGGGGATGTCTCAATACAGAAGCTTATGCAGAAATGGTTAAATCCTGCGCTACCATGCGCAGGCGTTTTTGTGAAAGCTTGTTGAAGGCACCTGTAAGTTTTGCGCTTCTTTTATATATTTAGAGAACGCAACAGATATTTTAATTAAGGAATGGGGATTGTAGCGTATGCGAATGTTGCTTGCATCAGGCGGTAGTTTTATTGAAGGAATGGCTGATGGTACCGTAGCCCTTCTGGTGCTGATCACAGGTCTTGTGGTTGTGTTTTTGATGTTGATCGCTCTCACATTGATCATCAAAATTTATGGTACAATCGTCTACAATGTTACAAACAGAAAGAAAGAAGCTCCAAAGAGTGAACCTGTATCGGCTCCTGCTCCGCTTCCGCAGAAAGCAGTAGTTACCGCTCCTGCTCCTGCTGTTGAGGATGGAATTCCCGGAGAAGTTGTGGCGGCTATTGCTGCTGCGGTTTATTGTGTGGAAGGCGTTTCTTTCTCTGCTGTTAAATCGATTCGCCGTGCAAAAGCCGGCGGTTCCCGTTCTGCCTGGGGCATGGCCGGTGTTCTGGACAATACCCGTCCTTTCTAACCAGCTTTTCCTGATTCGTGGCGGCAGTTTATGTAAAAGAAATATTCGGAAAGGATGAGTAATTCGTGGAAATCTGGAACGGTTTTGTGCAGGCTCTGCAAGGAATTTGGGAATCTTCAGGTCTGTTAAAAAACGACCCTCGTAACTATGCTATGATCGTGATTGCTTTGATTCTGCTTTATCTGGCAATCAAAAAGGAGTTTGAGCCCCTTCTTCTTCTCCCTATCGCCTTTGGTATGCTGCTTGTTAATTTGTATCCTGATATTATGGCAGCGCCGACGGACGAGGCAAACGGCGGATTGTTCTATTATCTATACCAAGGTGTTAAACTCGGCATTTATCCGCCTCTGATTTTCCTGGGCATTGGCGCTATGACGGATTTTGGTCCCTTGATTGCGAACCCCAAGAGCTTCCTTCTTGGTGCGGCAGCGCAGTTGGGTATTTTTGTAACCTTTATCGGAGCTATGTTTATCGGCGATCTGGGAATTGAAGGCCTGAGCTTTACCGCGAAAGAGGCTGGTTCCATTGGTATCATCGGCGGCGCAGACGGTCCTACCGCTATTTTTGTTACGACCAAACTGGCGCCTCATTTGTTAGGGCCTATCGCTGTGGCGGCGTATTCGTATATGGCGTTGGTTCCGATTATTCAGCCTCCCATTATGCGCGCTTTGACCACCAAGAAAGAGCGTATGGTTGTTATGGAGCAGCTTCGTCCTGTATCTAAGGTGGAAAAGATCCTGTTCCCCATTATTGTTACCATTATTATCGCTCTTGTTTTGCCGGATGCTGCACCTCTTGTTGGTATGCTGATGCTGGGCAATTTGATGCGTGAAAGCGGTGTGGTTTCTCGTATCTCCAATACTGCTCAGAATGAACTGATGAATATTATCACCATTTTCCTGGGTGTAACGGTTGGTGCAACGGCTACTGGTGAGGTGTTCCTCAGCTGGCAGACAATCGGTATCGTTATTATGGGCCTCTTGGCATTCGGCTTCGGCACTGCAGGCGGTGTTTTGTTTGGAAAGCTCATGTATAAGGTAAGCGGCGGAAAGGTAAATCCGCTGATTGGTTCCGCAGGTGTTTCTGCAGTTCCTATGGCGGCGCGTGTTGCCCAGAAGGTAGGTCAGCGGGAAAATCCCAGCAACTTCCTTTTGATGCACGCTATGGGCCCCAATGTAGCAGGTGTTATTGGTTCTGCTGTTGCAGCCGGTGTTCTGCTTGCTATTCTGCAATAATTTTTGTTCGGTTGAAATTTGTATACCCGCACATGCATAAAGGTGTGTGCGGGTATTTTCATGCTTGAGTCTGGAGGCAATATTATGAGTAAGCTAACAGATCTTCGCAGGAAGGTCATGGAAAAAGAGTTTTCCAGAATGAATGATAAACAAAAAGAGGCAGTATTTCATACAGAAGGGCCTCTTTTGATTTTGGCTGGAGCAGGAAGCGGAAAAACTACAGTGCTTGTAAACCGTATCGCTAATTTGATACGGTTTGGCAAAGCGTATCATTCCGATTGGGAAAGTGGGCTTTCAGAGGAAGATGTTTCTGCTTTAGAGGCTGTTTTGGAAGGAAATCCTTTGGGGGAAGATCTGCAGAGGCGCATGGCTGTGGATCCCTGCAGGCCGTGGCAGATTTTAGCCATAACGTTTACCAATAAGGCAGCGGGAGAATTGAAAGAAAGGCTTATTTCCCTTCTTGGCGATCCGGGCGGAGAAATTTGGGCGTCTACCTTTCACTCCACCTGCGCCCGTATCCTTCGCCAGTATGGAGAAAAACTTGGATATACATCCCATTTTACCATTTATGATACGGATGATTCCAGACGCTTGATGAAGGACTGCCAGAACGCCCTCAAAATTGAGGACAAGGTTTTGCCTTCCAAAGCTATTCTTTCAGCTATATCCAGAGCAAAGGATAGCTTGATTTCACCGAAAGATTTTCTGGAATCAGCCGGCAGGGATGTTCGTTTGAGCACTATCGGAAAAGCATATGAAATGTATCAGCGCAGACTGCGAGAAGCGGATGCCATGGATTTTGACGATCTTATCGTTTCTACAGTGCAGCTTTTCCGTGAAAACCCGGATGTTCTGGAATATTTTCAGAATAAGTTCCGCTATATTATGGTGGATGAATACCAGGATACAAACCATGCCCAGTATATCTTGATTAAACTTCTGGCGCAAAAACGGCAGAATCTTTGTGTGGTGGGTGATGACGATCAAAGCATCTATAAGTTCCGCGGCGCTACAATTGAAAATATAATGAGTTTTGAAAAAAGCTTTCCAAATGCTTCTTTGATCCGTTTGGAGCAGAATTACCGCTCAACGCAGAATATTTTGGATGCAGCTAATGCAGTAATTTCGAATAATACAGAGAGAAAAGGGAAAACGCTCTGGACGGAAAACGGTCAAGGGGAAAAGATTATCCTGCATACAGCTCTAAATGAAAGCGATGAAGCCGATCAGATCGCCACCAAAATTCTGGATGGAGTGGCAAAAGGGCGTAAATACGCAGACTATGCTATTTTATACAGGATGAATACCCAGTCCAACGCATTGGAAAAGAATTTTGTAAAATCCGGAATCCCGTATCGTATTATCGGTGGCCTGCGTTTTTATGAGCGCCGGGAAATTCGAGATATGATTGCATATCTCAGTGTTATCAACAATCCTTCGGATGACGTGCGTTTGCGCAGAATCATCAATGTACCGAAACGGGCAATAGGGGAAAAGACGGTTATGCAGGCGGCAGCTATCGCTGAGGGCATTGGAGAAAGCTTATTTGAGGTTCTTTGTCATGCGGATGAGTTTGAGCCTCTGCGGCGCAGTGCAGCAAAGCTGCAGCAGTTTGCCAAAATGATTCGGGAGTGTATGGATGCAGCAGAAGAAGATACGCTGGAAGAAGTGTATCGCATGATCCTGGAGAAAACAGGATATATAGAAAGTCTAAGAGAAAATACCAACGAAGATCCCCAGGATCGGATTGATAATATCAATGAGTTAGCGTCGAGCCTTGTGAAATACCAGGAAGAAAATGGGGAGGATGCCAGCCTTTCCGGATTCCTGGAAGAGGTTTCTTTGATGACGGATATTGATAATTACGACGGTTCTACGGATGCTGTGGTTATGATGACCATGCATTCTGCTAAAGGCTTGGAATTCCCCTGTGTTTTCCTTCCAGGCTTTGAGGACGGAATTTTCCCGGGAGTTCAAGCTATATACAATCCGGAGGAAATCGAAGAGGAGCGTCGGCTGGCTTATGTGGCTATCACCAGAGCCAAAGAAGAATTGATGATTATCAATGCGGATAGCCGTATTATATTCGGTACTACAAACCGCAACAAGCTTTCCAGGTTTGCAAAGGAAATTCCCGAGGAACTTACAGAGAAAACCCGTTCCAACGGATGGAAAAAAGCGGGGGAGGATATGCATTTTTATCCTTCCAGAAGGGATGCCCGCAACGCTTCCATACAGGCAGCGCGGAGTTTTGGTCCTACATTTGCGGCACAGGAAAAGAAACCTATGGGTACATACCATCCCGGGGATCGTGTGCGCCATAAAGTGTTCGGAGAAGGTCTGATTGTGGGCGCTATGCCTATGGGCAGCGATACCCTGCTTGAAATAGCCTTTGAAAAGGTAGGAACCAAAAAACTTATGGCTAATTTTGCCCGGTTGGAAAAAATAGACGGTTAATTGCCTGCAGGTGTGAAAGAAGCTCTCGGCATAGAATGTGCCGAGAGCTTCTTTCCTTTTTGTAACCGAATCGTTTCAACATTTTTCCCAGTGTTAGTAAAGAAATCAACCCTATAAAAGAACGGCCGCCGGTTTTCCGGCGGCCGTTTTGTAATTTCAGGCTTTTGTTTAGGTGCGGTGGGGTTTATCGCAGCCACAGCCCATGTCGCCTGCTTTTGGCGGGAAAAATTCATCCGTGGGGAAATCAATATGGCTGAACATTTCGCATGGGTTATCCGACGAGGTAACGCATTCTTTCTCGGGAACACAGAAATCGTAAGCAGGGATCAGCATTTGGACGTTACGAACGATCTGCACAATGGTGAAAAGTCCGATAGTAACAAAGACACTGCGGCAGCGGGAAGTTTCAAAGCAGCCACCGTAACGTTTGCAGATGCATTCGGGAATACGGCATCCGCATTCACAGGAAGGCGGAGTGTCGCAAAGCCGGGCGGAGAGACCGATGGGACGGGCTACCTGCACACTGGCTTTAGGCAGAATTTTGCCGCAGGATGTCTCCTGTTCTGCGGGAGATTTATCCGAATTAAACATTTTAACGTTTCCTTCGCTTCCGTACAGGATTACCTTTTTGTTGAATACGGAAACACCGTTAACAATCACATTTCCAGAGTTGGGAGCGCAGAATATGTCCAAGGATACATCGAAGAAAAATGTCATATCCACGGAATAGAAACCTTTATTGAAGGGGACAGGTTCCAGATCCAGGTATACAGTGATAACATCTACGCTGCGTAACCGCACATTAGAAGCATTTTCAATCAGTTCCTGTTTATCCGGCGGAAAGTATACCCGCAGATCTTCCAGACAGTCTTTATCGCTGCAGCTGTCATAGACACGCATTGCATCAATACAGACGGCCTCCTTAAAACATCCTGTGGATTCGGAATGGGCCGGCATATAGTTGTTTTCTTCCATAGCAGAGTCCTCCTGATTAGAATATTGGAAACCTATGGTTCTCACTATTATTGTATGGAATATGCCAAAAGATGTGACGGCTTTCAAAGGTTTATACAGAGGAAAAACAAATCCTTGGTATGCATAAGACAATCCGCTATATTCATATGGTGAAGAGTAAACCAATTTAAAGATACATTTTGACTATACAGGAATTATGAGGAGGATCTATATGGAAAGCAGGTTCTTTTTTTCCCTTTGGGGCTGTTCATTTATTTGTCTCTTTTCATATGTTTTTTCCATATGGATACGGGACCGTTTTGAACTTTCCCGGAGTAGTGAACAAAGGAAAAGAGCTTTTTTATGGCTGGAAATTATTCAATCTATAGAAGGGGCCGTAGTTCCTCCACCCTCATCGGAAGAAATGCATTGGGCTATAGAACGATGCTGTGAAGAAAATGGATTTGTATTTTTACAAGGAAGGCTGAGAGATACAGAACAGACAACTCTTAAAAATATTAAAAAAATAGGAGAAGAATTAGCTTACCGTATAGCAGACAGAAGGAAT
>CALWJA010000051.1 GCA_944380875.1 uncultured Clostridia bacterium | reverse complement strand
TGTTCGGTAGATGTTTATGTGATTTTGCTGAGAAAGATTCCCGGCTTTGCGCTATCACTGCTGCGATGGCAGAAGGAACCGGACTAACGGATTTTGCTTGCCGTTTTCCCCAGCGCTTTTTCGATGTAGGAATAGCGGAAGAACATGCGATTACATTCTCTGCTGGTTTAGCATCCCAGGGAATGCTTCCCGTTTGCGCGATTTATTCTACATTCTTGCAACGGGGATACGATCAGATTATCCACGATGCAGCATTACAAAATCTTCGAATGGTTCTTGCTATAGACCGTGCTGGTATAGTGGGGGAAGATGGAGAGACACACCAGGGCATTTTTGATACATCTTTTTTAAATTCCATCCCCAACCTCACCATATACGCGCCGTCCAGCTACAGCGAACTGAGGGAATCTCTTCAAACCTGTTTATATGCCTGTGAGGGAGTTGCTGCTGTGCGATATCCTCGGGGAAAAGAACTTCTTCAGCCTATATCTTGTCAAAAGACTTGTAAAGATTATTGGCTTTACGGAGACAAAAATGCTTCTATAGCTATTATTACGTATGGAAGACTATTCAGCGAAGCTTGTAAAGTAGTAGACCTTTTCAAAGAAAAAGGCGTCTCTATAAGAATAATAAAATTGAATCGTATAAAACCAATTCCTCGAGAAGCTGTCATTCTTGCGGAATCCGCATCCAGAATCTTCTTTTTTGAGGAAGGGATAGAAAAAGGAGGAATTGGAGAACATTTGGGTTCTTTGCTTTGGAAACGGTGTTACCAGGGAAAATATTATCTGAAAGGAATTTCAGGTTTTGTTCCACACGCGTCCATGGAAGAATCCTTGCATTCCTTAGGCCTGGACGCGGAAGGAATGATGAAAACCATTGAATCGGAGTGCGGAACGTGAGCGAAAAAAAACGCCTGGATCAACTGATCTTTGACCAAGGGCTCGCCCCCAGCCGGGAACGGGCTAAAACTATGGTGATGGAAGGCAGAGTGTACTTTCAAAACCAAAAATACGATAAACCGGGAACTTTAGTGCCTTGTGATGCTAAACTGGAGATCCGTGGAAACGATATGCCCTATGTAAGCAGGGGCGGTTTGAAACTGGAAAAAGCCATGGAGGTTTTTCCCATATCCCTTGAAAAGAAAATAACTATGGATATCGGTGCTTCTACCGGCGGATTTACAGACTGTATGCTGCAGAAAGGCGCTTCAAAAGTGTATTCCATAGATGTGGGATATGGTCAGCTCGCTTGGAAATTGCGGACGGATCCCCGTGTTATAAATTTGGAACGGACGAATGTGCGCTATCTAACAAAAGAACAGGTTCCAGACCCTATTGATTTTTTCAGTGTGGATGTATCTTTTATTTCCCTTCGTCTTGTACTTCCTGTTGCCCGAAATTTTCTTAAGGAAAAGGGAGAGGCGGTTTGCCTTATTAAACCCCAGTTTGAAGCCGGAAGAGAAAAAGTAGGAAAGAAGGGTGTAGTTCGTGAAAAAAGCACCCATAAAGAGGTCATTGACACCATTGTTTCCTTTGTTTTGGAAAACGGATTCTCTGTAAAGGGAATAACCTTTTCACCAGTAAAAGGTCCTGAAGGGAATATTGAATATTTAATTTATCTTGAGAAAACAGAATCTCCGTCTCTTTTAGTTCCGATAAACAGTTTAGAATTGGTAGAAGAATCCCATAGGATTCTGAATGGGGGAGGTACCCCGTGAATATTGCAGTTATTCCTAACCTTACAAAACAGGATGCCTTTCCCCTTGCGGAGAAAGCAGTAAAAACCTTGTTAGACCTCCAGGCTAAACCATATCTCCCAAAGGAATTGCAGCCTCTATTTCCTTTATCTGGTGTTTCTTTTGGTTTAGAAAAAGATTTGTATGAAAACTGTGATACAGTTCTCTGCATCGGCGGAGACGGCACTATCATCCGCTGCGCGAAAGAGGCGGCACCTTATGGGAAACCTGTTTTAGGAATCAATGTGGGCCGTTTAGGATTTGTTGCAGGTTTGGAGAAAGATGAACTCAGTCGCCTTTCAGATTTGATTTTTGGCAAGTATACTGTCGAAGAACGTATGATGCTGGAAGTAACGTTGGAAGAAAACGGCTATGTAAAGCGCTATCATGCGCTGAATGACGCTGTAGTAGCCAGAGGTACTTTATCCCGCATATTGGATCTTAGGGTTTTATTGAACAACTCCAATGTCTGCAATTATCGTGCGGATGGCCTTATTGTTTCTACGCCTACCGGTTCTACCGCTTATTCTCTTTCCGCAGGGGGGCCTGTCATAGATCCCAGTATGTGGTGTATTCTGCTTTCGCCTATCTGTCCCCATTCTCTTTTTACCAGGCCGGTTGTCTTTGGAGAAAATTCTGAGCTTACATTGATGACTCTCCACGATTCTGGCGCTGACGAAAGCTTTCTCACGATAGATGGTGTAATCTCTGTGCCTTTGAAATCTCATTCCAGTTGTATCCGTATTCGGAAGGCGGATATTTCCGCAAAAATTATAAAACTCAAAGATTTGAATTTCTATGAAGTTGTCAATATGAAATTGGCCGAAGGGAGGGCATGATTCGGTATTATGAAAAAGAATCGACACACAAAAATTTTGGAATTGATCAACGCGTATGACATTGATACCCAGGAAGAATTGCTGCGGCGCCTTCGGGAAGATGGATTTGATGTCACCCAGGCAACAGTTTCCAGGGATATAAAAGAACTGCGGTTGGTTAAAAATCTGACGCCGGGAGGAAAATACAAGTATTCCGCCGGAAAAGGCGGTGGCAAGGATCATTCCACAAAATTTTACTCTCTTCTTACCGATGCAGGCCTTTCCAGTGTCAGCGCGGGTAATATGGTAGTTATTAAATGTCAGGTAGGGATGGCGCAAGCTGTATGCGCTGCTATGGATGCCCTGCACTGGGAAGGAATCGTTGGCACATTGGCTGGGGACGATACTATCTTTATTGTGGCGAAAGATCCTGTATATGCTCAAAAGCTTGCGGATGATTTCAAGAAAATGATAGGGTGATCGATTATGCTTTCTCAGTTGTATATTGAAAATATTGCTGTAATTGAAAAAGCCGTTATCGACCTGCATGAAGGCCTAAATGTGCTGACAGGGGAAACCGGTGCAGGCAAATCGATTCTGATCGATTCCATTAACGCCGTTCTGGGAGAAAGAACTTCCCGGGATCTTGTTCGCACAGGAAGCAAGGGTGCGCGGGTAAGCGCCCTTTTTAGCGACCTTTCCCCGGAGACTCTTTCTAAAATACAGGAAATGGGGTACGACGGAGAAGAAGAATCCATTCTGCTTCAAAGAGACATTTCTCCAGAGGGGAAAAGTATTTGCCGCATAAACGGGAGACCTGCCACAGCTGCTATCTTGCGGGAAATAGGCAGTAGTCTGCTTAGCATTCATGGCCAGCATGAAAATTATGAATTGCTTTCTCCCGATCTTCATATGGCATATATTGATCGCATGGACGCAGATAATTCCCTATTGAATGAATATCAAAACGTGTATTTTCAGTGGACGGAGATCTGCAAAAAACTAAAGGATATGCAGATAGATGAATCCGAAAAGGCCAGAAGGATGGACCTTTTAAATTTCCAAAAAGAAGAACTGGAAAGCGCCCAGCTTCGGGAAGGGGAGCGGGAAGAGCTTTCCGAGCTGCGTACCATGTATACAAACAGCGAAAAAATATCTTCCTGTTTAAATAGTGCTCTTCTTTCGCTAGATGGGGATGAGGATACGGATGGAGCGGTGAACCGTTTGCAGATGGCTGCTGACGCCGTTTCCGATGCGGTAAGATATCTGCCTGAAAGTGAAAATCTGGCAGAACGGCTTCGCAGCCTGTTTTATGATCTGGAAGATTGCGCCGCGGAAATTCGAACTCTTATAGAAAAAACAGAATATGACCCCAGAGAGCTGGAAAATATTGAAGAACGTTTGGATCTTCTCTATCGTCTCGGAATGAAATACGGCTCTACCGAAGAAGAAATGCTCTCTTATCTGCAGCAGTGCAGGGAAGAATTGCAGAATATGGAGTTTTCAGACGAGATACTGCAAAAGCTGAAAGAGGAACGAAAAACGGCTGAAGAAAATATGAAAACTCTGGCTTCCCGTCTTTCTGAAAAAAGAAAAAAAGCGGGAAAAGAATTTGCAGATCGTGTTAAAAAAGAGTTGTCTTTTTTAAATATGCCCAATATCGAATTTACGGCAGAACAGAAACCATGCGATTATACCAGTCTTGGGTGTGATCGCATTCAATTCCTTATTTCAACAAACCCTGGAGAGCCTCCTAAACCCCTGGCCAAAATTGCCTCAGGCGGTGAACTTTCCCGTATAATGCTGGCAATCAAAACCGTTCTTGCAGGCAACGACCGAATCGGCACATTGATCTTCGACGAGATCGATACTGGCATCAGCGGAAGCGCAGCGCATAAAGTAGGGTTAAAACTACGGGAAGTTTCTAAACATCGCCAGGTCCTCTGTGTAACCCATTCCGCTCAGATTGCCGCTTTGGCGGACTCCCACTTCCTCATTGAGAAGCATGTGTTGGATGGACGAACCTACACGAATGTACGTCCTCTGGAATACGCAGAAAGGGTTCAGGAATTGGCCCGAATCATGGGCGGTGATACAATAACCGATTTGATGCTGGAAAACAGCGCGGAAATGCTGAAAATGGCTCAGAACTCTTGACAATTTCAACCGGATACCGTATAATACCCACATCAGCAAAGATAGGAAGAAGTATATGGGGCGTTCTGCCAAAGAGAGCCTGTGGCTGGTGAAAACAGGTGCTGAATCCCATAGAAATACATCCTGGAGCTGCCAGGCTGAACAAAGTTTAAGTAGGCCGGGCCGTGTGCGCACGTTACAGCGTACGGGTATTGTTTGTACCCATGAGGCCTCAGCCGTGAGACTGAGGTGAACTGAGGTGGTACCGCGGTTTTTTCCGCCCTCTGCAATTTAAGCAGGGGGCGTTTCTTTTTCCCCTGCACAATACAACAGGAGGTAAGCTAAAATGGGTGTGTATGATGAATTGAAGGCTCGCGGCCTGATCGCCCAGACGACCAACGAGGAAAAAATCAGAGAACTGCTGAACGGAAAGGAACCTGTGAAATTCTATATTGGGTTCGATCCTACGGCAGACAGTCTGCATGTAGGGCACTTTGTGCAGATTATGGTTATGGCGCATATGCAGAGAGCTGGCCATATTCCGATTGCCCTTTTCGGAGGCGGAACCGGTATGGTGGGTGATCCTTCCGGTAAAAGCGACATGCGCAAAATGATGACAAAAGAAACCATAGATCACAATGTTTGCTGTTTTCAGAAACAGATGTCCCGTCTGATTGATTTTTCCGAAGGAAAAGCCATTATGGCCGATAACGGCGACTGGCTGTTGAATCTGAATTATATTGAGTTTATCCGGGATATTGGTGTACATTTTACCGTAAACCGTATGCTGGCGGCAGAATGCTATAAACAGCGAATGGAAAGAGGTTTGTCTTTCTTCGAACTGAACTACATGCTTATGCAAAGTTATGATTTCCTGGAATTGAACCATCGCTATGGCTGCGTACTGGAACTAGGCGGGGACGATCAATGGAGTAATATTATCGGTGGTGTGGAACTGCTGCGGAGAAAAGAAGGAAAAGATGTATACGGTATGACATTTACCCTTTTGACTACCAGCGAAGGTAAAAAGATGGGTAAAACGGAAAAGGGTGCTGTATGGCTGGATCCTGAGAAAACATCTCCCTTTGAGTTCTATCAGTATTGGCGTAATATTGCGGATGCTGATGTTGTCCGCTGCATGAAAATCCTTACTTTCCTGCCTCTGGAACAAATCGCACAATACGAAAAAATGGAAGGCAGTGAGCTGAACAAAGCAAAAGAGGTATTGGCCTTTGAAGTCACGAAGCTGATCCATGGGGAAGCGGAAGCTGTTAAAGCACAGGAAGCTGCCAAGGCCCTTTTCAGCGCAGGTACGGAAAGTGCGCATATGCCTACAGCTGCTGTTCCTGAATCCCTCTTTGAGAATGGTTCCGCAGGTTTGCTGGATATTATGCATGCAGCAAAACTGATTCCTTCTAAAAGAGAAGGGCGCCAACTGATTGAGCAGGGAGGCGTTACAGTGGATGACCGAAAAATAGAGGATCCTCAGGAAAGACTTTCTCTTTCTGATTTTGAAAAGGGATATATAGTCATCAAAAAAGGGAAGAAAAAGCATCTCAAAGTGCTTATTGAAAAATAAGAGATCTTATCATAACCCATAAAAAGGCCCGGCAAAAGGAGGATTATACTCCTTCTGCCGGGCCTTTTTTCTTTTTTATGGTTTTCTCTTTTCATTAGACGCTAAGTTTAGTATAATACTTTAAGCAGTTCTATGCCACGGGGGGATATAGATGAAATTTCAATTTCCTAAAAAAATCCATGAAGAAAAGGCAAAAGATTTTATAGAAGAGTTTGACAGATTCTCGTCTCCTATCAATGGAGATGATGGGCTGCGCCGTTATCTCAAAACCATTTCCTATGAGGATTGGCTTTTAAGGCTGCAGGATGCAATCGACATTGCAAACACGTCACCTGACAGAGTTCCTTCCTTTACCTATTTTTATGTTTCGGAAGAAAACGGCCGGATAATCGGTATTATCAATATTCGGATGGTGTTAAACTCTTTTCTTTTACGAGAGGCCGGGCATATCGGATATAGTATACGGCCAAGTGAAAGAGGGAAGGGCTATGGAAAAGCCATGCTGCGAGATGCTCTGCAATTCTGCAGAAAATGCGGAATGGAATCTTTTCTGTTGGTATGTTCTAAGGATAATCCAGCCTCGGCAGGAATTATACAAAGTTGCGGAGGAATCCTGGAAAATGAGATCTACAGCGAACATACTGGAGAAATCATGCAAAGATATTGGATAGGGAAACCCCAACAAAGCTGATCTCTATAGAAAACAGAGCAACTGAGGAAGGAGAACGAAGGAAGTATATGACGCAGGCTATTCACAGAAAAAATACCAGCCGGGCACGAATTCCTTATATTTGGGCGCCTGTCTGTACAATTCTCCTATTGTGTGGTATTTATCTGGCATTTGAACTTTTTCCTTTCGGAGGAAAGACACTCTCCTGGTGTGACATGAATCAGCAGGTGATTCCCCTTATGCTGGATTTTAAGGATATTCTTTCAGGAAAAACATCTATATTTTTAAATCTCCAAAATGCCGGCGGCATGAATTTTTGGGGTGTATTTCTGTTTTTTCTTTCCAGTCCCTTTACCTTTCTGATAGCTTTCATAGAAAAATCACAAGTGTTCTTGTTTGTGAACATTCTGGTAGGTGCTAAGATGGCTGTCTGCGCATGTACCGCAGCGATCTTTTTCTATAAACGGTTTCCCACGCTTTCAACCTTCGAATCTGTGGGGCTCAGTGTCTTATATGCATTTTGCGGATATTCTCTGTTTTATTATCAAAATATTGTATGGCTGGATATGATGTATCTTTTTCCTCTTTTGCTTCTATCCCTTCTGTATCTTGCGGAAAAAGGGAAGATTCTGCCATATGTTTTTGCCTTCTCGGGCATGATGGTCGTTCATTTCTATTTAAGCTATATGATCGTCCTTTTCCTTTTGCTGGGATGTGTTTTGTATGCCTACTTTATAATAGAACCCAAAAAGAGAGGACGTGCTTTTCTCTTGTTGGGATTAGGAACTTGCGTTTCAGCTCTCCTCACCGCTCCGGTTTGGCTTCCTTCTCTTTTAGAATATATGGCATCTGCCAGAACCGGAGACTTATACACCAATCTGACAACGGGAAACCTGCTCACAAGGCTAGATACCACATTACCTGTTCTTTTCTGCACGGCAGGTATATTTGCTGCCGTTCCGGCTGCGTTTGCGCATCCATCCTTTAAATCGTCTACTCGCAATATGCTGCTGTTACTTTTTGCCTTATTGCTCATTCCAGTTTGTATCGAGCCCATTAATAAAATGTGGCACACAGGCAGTTACCAGGCTTTTCCGGTCCGATATGGATATATTACCGTCTTTATAGGGCTCATCTTAATGGCGTTTCTTTTATCAAATGCAGAGAAAAGCAGCCTCCAATATAAACAGGATTCTTCTCCTGCACCAATAGTTTTTTCTATACTTTCCGTAGCTGTTGTACTATTGTTGGCGGAATATCTTCTCCGAACGTCTTTCTACGAAATTACGCCCTATACAAGAAGTTTATGGGGTTCGCAGGAAGCTTTGGAAAAACTTTTGATTTTTGCCTTGGTGACAGTATGTGCATATTTTCTGCTCTTTCTGTTCCGATTTTATAACCAAATTAAAAAGCCTGTATTCACAGCATTGTTTGCTTTTTTAATTCTAATGGAATGCCTGTTTAACGGCTGCATATATATGGGATCCGCCGCCAGAGACGCAAGTTCCTATATTCCCGTGCTCGACTTGGCCGACAGGATAGAATCTACTCCTTACCGTGTAAAAACGCAGAAAAAATATTTTGATGTGAATTTGATAGGTGCCTTGGGATATCCCTCCTTAAGCCACTATACGTCCCTTACCTCTAAGGATTATATGTATACTATGAAAAAGCTGGGATACTCCTCCTACTGGATGGAAGTAAACTCCAATGGAGGTACACTTATAACCGATTTTCTGCTTGGTAACCGGTATTGTATTCAATCCGTTTCGGATTTGTCTCAGGAAGATATCCCTGTTTACCAAAATGAGAACTATGCGATTGTGGAGAATCCTAACGTTACTTCTTTTGGCGCCGTTTTTCAAACAAACTCCATAGAAGGGCTGCAGCATTTTCAGACGAATTCCCGTATAGATATTCAAAATATTCTTTTCCAAACGTTTTTTCCCGATGAGAGTTCTCCTATCTATCCATACACCCCCATTGATTACCAGAATGTATACCCTGGTACATCTTTGAACGGAAAACAGGGATTGTATTTAGAAGACGCAGCATACGTAAGTGGGGAAGGCGGTATCCTCTATTATGAAATTGCTGTGGAAGACACGCAAACTCTGTATTTTGATTGTTTTGATGAACCTCATAGTTACCTTAGAGAGCAAATCAATGATAGCTTTACGATTTCTGTGAACGGAGAAACCATTGAGACAAGCTATCCTTCCCAAAGCAATAATGGAATTCTTTGCCTTGGAACCTTTACAGATACAAATGTTTCCCTGCGCATACAAGTAAAAAAAGATGTGGAAGCCAATTCTTTCAGTGTCTTTGGTGTAAATCAGCAAAAACTGGAGCAGGCCTTTACCAAACCTGTATCCTGCGAAAGTTCCAATGATTGTTTTCATTTTACTATAGAAGATGGGGAAGAGGGGCAGTATTTGTTTATTCCCGTCTCCTCTGACGGAGGATTCAGCGCTTTTGTAAACGGTAAAGAAGCAGAAATATATACTGTTTTTGATACTTTTATGGCAGTTAAACTGGAGAGTGGGGATAACACCATACGGATTTCCTATTCCGTGCCAGGAATGAAACCTTCTCTTTTCCTTATGGGCGCCGGTGTCCTTCTTCTTATAGGAATTGTATGGGTTTTGAAACGTTCCCCCAAATGGCTTCGTGCCTTGGAAAAACCTGCCCAGATTCTATGTACGATTTTGAGTGTGCTGGTGGTTTTGTGTGTTTACATTTTGCCAGTTTTGCTCTATCTTTCCAAAAGAATATAACAAAAAACAGGCTTCTCTTTTATTTAAAAAAGAGGAGCCTGTTCTTTTTACCGCTATTTTATGCTGTTATTTTCAGCATCTTCAATTGCCTTCAGCGTAGCATGAAAATCTGCGTCCGTTACCAGTATGGAAATATCCACATCCGAAGTAGTAATAATACGAATATCTGTATTGACGCCAGCCGCAGCTGTAAATACTCTGGCAGCTACACCGGGAGTATCTTTCATATTTTCGTCATACACATTGATCTTGCAATTTCCGCTGCTGATAATCGGTTTTACCTGATAGTTTTCTCTAAGTTCCGTAAGAAAAGCCAGGATTTTTCCCAGATCATCATCGGCAATCGTGAAGGAAACCGATATTGTGGAACCGTGGGTGGGAGCTTGAGAAATCATATCCACATTTGCTCCCAGCTTTGCTATTCTGGAAAAAACATCTGCGGAAAATGTCAATCCTGCGGGGCAGCCCTGCAGGGTGACAAGCGTAATCGCGTCGGAAGATGAAATCTTCATTATACAGGCCTCCTTATTTTAACAGGTCAGACATATCATATAAGCCGGCAGGCTTCCCACAAAGATAGATGGCGGCGTTAACAGCTCCAGAAGCGAAAACCTCCTTGGACTGAGCCGTATGGGAAAGAGTGATGGTTTCGTGATGACCTGCGAACAAAACGTCATGTTCGCCTACAATAGTACCTCCCCGGATGGAATGAATACCAATTTCATTTTTCTCCCGCTTCATCCGTCTGGAATGCCGATCATACACATATTTAGGCTCTTCGGGAAGCACTGTGGATATTTCATCGGCTAACATCAAGGCCGTTCCGCTTGGAGCGTCAATCTTTTGGTTATGGTGCTTCTCGATTATTTCGATATCAAAGCCTTTTCCCAATACTTGCGCGGCCTTTTTAGAAAGTTCTATGAGAAGATTAATGCCCAAAGACATATTCCTGGAATAAAAAATCGGAATTTCTTTTGAGGCTGCTTTCAATTCTTCCACTTGTGCCTTACTATAGCCTGTGGTGCACAGTACCAAAGGCAAGCGCCGCTTTTTGCCAAGCTCCAAAAGGGAAGAAAGGGCAGAAGGATGGGAAAAATCTATCAAAACATCTGCTTCACCGGAAAATTCTTCTGCGTTTACAAAGGCAGGAAAACCTTCGTTTCCTGTAATATGAATGTCAATTCCAGCCGCAACTTGGCAATCAGGGGTTTCGGAAATAATAGATACGATTTCATGCCCCATTTTACCGTTGCAGCCACTTACAACAATCCTTGTCATTTGTATATTCCTCCGTGAAGATTATAGCAAGCTATACTTCTTCAATACCTCTTCCAAATGCTTTTTCCCGTTTTCAGACATCTCCACAAGAGGCAACCGGCAGGGACCTACCTGCATTCCCATCAAATTCATAGCTTCCTTTACAGGAATCGGATTGACATCTGAAAACAACGCGTGAATCAAATCCAGATATTTGAGCATTTTACGGCGGGATCCTTCCGCGTCTCCCTGAAAGAACAGCTCACAAATTTCATGTGTCTCCCGGGGAAGAATATTGGAAAGGACACTGATAACACCTTTTCCGCCCAAAGACAACACAGGCACAATCTGATCGTCATTTCCGGAATAAATAGCAAGATCATCCCCGCACAAAGCCGCAATATCAGCCACTGCAGAGATATCGCCGCAGGCTTCTTTTACAGCTACAATATTGGGATGTTTAGAAAGTTCAAGACACGTTTCCGGTTTAATATTGCAGCCAGTCCGGGAAGGAACATTATACAGTATAATCGGAAGATCCACACGGTCAGCCACATATGTAAAATGGCGGATCAACCCTGCTTGTGATGTCTTATTATAATACGGAGTAACCATCAGAAGAGCATCCGCACCGGCTTTCTGCGCTTCCAAAGAAAGCTCCAGGGCATAAGCAGTATCATTGCTGCCAGTTCCTGCGATTACAGGAACCCGTTTATTTACTTTTTGGATTGCAAAATCCAGAACCTGGACATGTTCTTCGTGAGAAAGAGTAGCGCTTTCCCCAGTGGTACCGCATGCAATAATGGCATCGGTGCCATTTCTGATCTGATCCTCCAGCAACTGTCCAAAAACATCGTAATTAACAGTTCCATCCTCATACATAGGGGTGACAATAGCAACGCCTGCCCCTGTAAAAACTGTTTTTTTCATGCACATATCTCCTAAAAATCAATCTTAATCAAGATATCCTTTAGCGCAGAGAAGTTCTGCCATAAGGACTGCTCCTCCTGCGGCTCCTCTTAAAGTGTTATGAGAGAGACATACAAATTTAATGCTGTATTGTTTATCAGGACGCAAACGGCCGATAGAAACAGCCATTCCATTTTCCAGATTACGATCCAGACGAGACTGGGGCCGGTCGTCCTCACGGAAATAATGCAGGAACTGTTTTGGTGCGCTGGGAAGATTCAGTTCCTGAGGAGCCCCCTTGAAGCTTTCCCATCTTTTAATAATCTCTTCCATCTCGATCTTCTTTTCAAAAGAAACAAACACAGCAGCTGTGTGGCCGTCGGAAACAGGCACACGAAGACACTGGGAAGTAATATTAGGAGTCTGGGCGTTGACGATCACGCCATTTTCTACATGACCCCAAATTTTTAAAGGCTCATTTTCTGATTTTTCTTCTTCGCCGCCGATATAGGGGATAACATTATCCAGAATCTCGGGGAAAGTTTTGAAAGTTTTTCCCGCACCGGAAATTGCCTGATATGTACATGCCAAGGCGTTTGTTACGCCCAAATCCATCAGAGGATGAATAGCAGGCACATAGCTCTGAAGGGAACAATTGGATTTTACGGCAATGAAGCCGCGTTTTGTGCCAAGCCGTTTTCTCTGGGCGGCAATAACCTCCGCATGCTCCGGGTTGATTTCCGGGATAATCATGGGAACATCCGGAGTCCCCCGATGGGCGCTGTTATTGCTCATAACAGGGCATTCCGCCTTTGCGTATTTTTCTTCCAGCGCTTTTATATCGTCTTTTTTCATGTTTACTGCGCAAAACACAAAATCACAAAGAGACGCTACTTTTTCTACATCTTCCTCCGCGTTAAAAACAACCATTTTTGCCATGGAGGCAGGCATAGGCGTAGCCATAAGCCAATGATCTCCCACAGCTTCTTCATATGTTTTCCCCGCGGAACGGGAACTTGCTGCAAGGGCAGCTACTTCAAACCAGGGATGATTTTCCAGAAGAGTCGTAAATCTTTGTCCTACCATACCTGTTGCGCCAATAATACCTACCTTGTATTTTTTCATAGCTTTACCTCCAAGACATTCATATGTCTCTGTAAAAATTTTATGTATCTTCAGACGGCGTTCCATTCCTGCCGCCAAGACCGCAAATAAGATTGAAAGATTAGGATAATAAAAAAACCGGTTGAAAACCGGCCACCAATTCAATATAATAATACTATATCGGATTCGTTAAGGAAACCGATAGCACTCCATCATACTGAATGATGACAGTTGCCGCGCTGTTTGCAACGGCACCCAGAAGCCTTTTGCCGGAAAGCCCCTTCGGCGGTTTTGCCTTTCCCACAATCCCATATTGTCTGTGGCAAGACTGGAAATAGGGTACTAATCAAACCCGCGCCTCTATAGTTACTCAATGCATATTATAGCATGGCGGAAAGCCATGTGTCAATTTAAAAAAATAGGAGACAGGAAAATTGGAATTGCATACAAAAACCAGTGATTTTTATTACGATTTGCCGCAGGAACGTATAGCTCAAACGCCGGTTGAACCCAGAGACTCTTCTCGGCTTCTTGTTTTGGGCAGGAAAGACGGCTCTATAGAACATAAAATATTCCGGGATATTGTGGATTATCTTGAACCGGGAGATTGCCTGGTTCTGAACGATTCCCGTGTCCTTCCGGCGAGAATCTACGGTATCCGGGAAGGAACCGGAGCAAAAGTGGAATTCCTTCTGCTTAATCATAAGGAAGGAGACGTGTGGGAAACACTGGCGGGCCCCGGAAAACGGGCTAAACCAGGAAACCGCTTTACTTTTGGGGACGGGCTGCTCAAGGGAGAAGTTATAGAGGTTCTGGAGGATGGAAACCGACTTGTCCGATTTACATATGAAGGAAATTTCTATCAGATTCTGGATAAAATCGGCACTATGCCTTTGCCGCATTATATAACCCATGAGCTGGAAGATAAAGAGCGGTATCAGAATGTGTATTCCCGGGAAGTGGGGTCTGCTGCAGCCCCCACAGCAGGCCTCCATTTTACACCTGCTTTGCTGGAGAAAATCAGACAGAAAGGTGTTCGGATTGCATTTGTTACCCTTCACGTTGGCCTTGGCACATTCAGGCCTGTGAAGGCTGAAAATATTACCGACCATAAAATGCATTCGGAACATTATTCTCTGGATGCTGAAAACGCAGCTCTAATCAACAAAACCAAGGAAGAGGGAAAAAGGGTCATTGCTGTAGGCACGACCAGCTGCCGCACTTTGGAATCCATTGGTACAAAGGAAAACTGCATTCGGGAAAGCAGCGGATGGACAGATATTTTTATTTATCCCGGCTATTCGTTTAAGGTGCTGGATGGGCTTGTTACCAATTTCCATTTGCCGGAAAGCACGTTAATTATGCTGGTTTCTGCCTTTGCCGGTTACGAAAACACTATGCATGCCTATAAGATCGCCGTTTCGGAAAAATACAGATTTTTCTCTTTCGGAGATGCAATGTTAATTCTGTAAAAGCTATTTTATTCGCAATTAACTTCATGGAAAAATTAGGAAACCGCCAAAAAAACAGTAAAAGAAGGTTTTTGGGCGGTTTTACTATATATAAGTTTTTATATTTTGTTCATACATGGAAAGTTGCAAAAAATAAAAATTAGGTAAAAGGAATATGGGAGGATGTATTATGGCTAAGTTAGAACAAACCATTCGGGGAAATTTTAACCAACTTCTTGACAGAATTGAATCGGGTATCATGAACGGCAGTATGTCTGCTTCTTTGGAAGATTCCAGCGATTTCTACAGCAACGGAGCACGCTGCAGTGTACGTGTTTTTGAACGATACAGTTGGTTAGGAAGCAATCGTGTTAGTTTGAGCGTAACACTATTTCAAAGCGGTGATGACGCAATCCATATTTCTGCCATTACAGCGGGCGGAAGCCAGGCAATGTTTTTTAAGATCAATACATTTGGGGAAGAAGCGTTCCTGGATAAGCTTAGAGAGTTGCTATAAAAGGAAAAAGGAAGATAACACATGCCGATTTCAAATATCAAAGCTATATTTAACTGTGATAAGCAAATAGTTTGGGACCTTGTTACAGATGTATCTAAATATGCAGACTGGCGCAGCGATTTAAGCCATACAGAAGTTTTGGAAAACGGGAAGTTTGTGGAATACTCAAAAAGCGGCTTTCCTACGACCTTTACCACCACATTATTTGACCCTTATAGCCGGTGGGAATTCCACATGGAAAACAGCAACATGAGTGGGTATTGGGTTGGTGTCTTTTCACAGGAAGGGGAACAAACAACGGTTTCCTTTACGGAAAATGTGACTGCAAAAAAATGGTTCTTAAAGCCGCTTATTCGGAGATATCTCAGAAAACAACAGGCGCAGTTTATAGCGGATCTGAAAAAGCGATTGTGAAAAAGAGGGTTGGATATGGATACAACTTACATTGTAAATTTCTATAATAACTATGATGAAGATAATCGTCTGGTGACACGGCATGGATCGGTAGAATTTTTGACAACCATGCGGTATATTGAGAAGTTTTTAAAACCAAACAGCAAAATTATTGAAATCGGTGCTGGTACAGGCCGGTATTCCCATGCTTTGGCTCGTCAGGGCTATGCGGTAGATTCAGTAGAATTAGTGGAGCATAACATAGAAGTTTTTCAAAAAAATACCCTGCCAAATGAGACGGTCACTATTCGGCAGGGAAATGCTATGGATTTATCTGTTTTTGGAGACAATCAATATGATATTACCCTACTTTTAGGACCTCTCTACCATCTTTACAGCAAAGAAGACAAGCAGCAGGCGCTGCGGGAGGCGATTCGCGTAACAAAACCCGGCGGAGTCATTTTTGCCGCTTATGTAATCTCCGACGGCTGCCTTCTTGATGAAGGATTCCATCGGGGAAATATCAATGTGATGGAATATATTCAGGATGGCTTGATCGAGCGGGAGACCTTCGCGGCCAAATCTGAACCAAAAGATCTGTTTGAACTTGTCCGCAAAGAGGATATCGACGAATTGATGTCTGTCTTTCCAGTCACCAGGCTCCACTATGTAGCCACAGATGGCTGTACATTGTTGATGCGGGAAGCAGTCGACGCCATGGACGACGAAATGTTCCAGCTGTATTTAAAATACCATTTCTCTACCTGTGAACGGGAAGACTTCCTGGGCGTCACAAGTCATGTGGTGGACGTGTTTCAAAAGAGATCGGTATAAAAGAGCCTATGAAATAGATTGGGAGAAGAGTGTAGGTGCATCCCATGGAAATCAGAGAAGTAAAAAACAACAAAAAACAATACTTGTCTCTGCTGCTATTGGCGGATGAACAGGAAGATATGATTGACCGCTATCTGGATAGAGGCACCATGTTTGTGCTGGAGGAAGATGGTATAAAAAGCGAATGTGTTGTCACCGACGAGGGTGACGGTATCCTGGAAATCAAAAATATTGCAACGGAACCGGAACATCAGGGGCATGGATATGGAAAAGCGCTCATTACCTTTATAGAAGACACTTACAGCGCACAATATTCTATTTTGCAGGTGGGGACGGGAGATGTGCCGTCCACAGTGCTGTTTTATGAAGCGTGTGGATTCCACCGTTCCCATAGGATTAAAAACTTCTTTATAGATCATTACGATCACCCCATCTATGAAGACGGTATGCAACTGGTGGATATGGTTTATCTGCAAAAGAATTTATACGTCTGATGCTTTATCTTTATCAAGTTATTTACGACTAAGGTCAAGGAGAAATCATATATGATAGAAGTTGTATTCAGCGAAAGCGCTGCAGGTTGTCTTTCGGTTGCTGTTGGTAATGGAAAGTATATCGGCGGCGTCAGTTCTGCTATCAGTATGAATACGGAGGAAAGCAATGAGATTTCAAATCAGGATGAAATACAGAAAATGATCCACGAGTCTGAAGAAAGGGAAAGACTCAATTGGGAGAACGCACTCCCTCTCAAAATAGAACGGAAAGATATCCTGTGTTTTCCGTTGGCTTTGAGTATAGGAGATATTACAGAGAATGGAATAGGAAAGCAACGGGAAGATACATTACAAAAACTTTTTAGTATCTATCCGGAGAGTGAAAAAGAAGCATCACAGGATATGCTGGAAACCGCCCGAAAAAGTTTAGATGAATTGCTTTGCCGTGCTGAAAACGGAGAATCCATCCGGGTTTGGACAAGCGATCTGCCGGATGAGGCCTGCGGATTTTACTGGTTGGTAGATCAATTAAAACCCATTGGCTTTGAGAATTTGGATATTACCTATGTAAAACTTCCGGATTATCATACGATGCCGGATAAAACAGTAGTCATCTATTCCGGATGGGGAGAGGTAGCTCCTCATCAGTGGGGGCATTTGGCGTTGTTAGGAAAAAAACTGCCTGTGAACTATATGCATGCGCTATCTTTCCGCTGGCAGCGATTGAAACAGGAAAATGCCTCATTGCGGGCGGTGGTGAACCGTCAGCTTGTCAGTGTGCCAGACACATTTTATGATCCATTTATTCTTCGGGAATTGGAAGCACAGGAAAACGAGTTTTTGGAAGCAAAGCTAATTGGAAAAGTGTTGGGAAAGTATTCTCTCGGAATTGGAGACGGCCTGATTGCCATGAGAATAGAGCAGTTTATGAAAGAAGGGAAGCTCAAAGCTGTTACCCAGGCCAAACCGGAAGATCCGTCTTATCACCGATGGTTGCGCAAGTGTAATTAAGATCAAAATTTGAGAAAATGTATATGCGCTCAAGCTTTATATAAAGCGAACTCTTATGTAAAAAATGTAGTAGCCTTTTCAGAAAGGTGGAGATGCGAATGAATCCTCTGGTTTTTATTCCGTTTATAGTTTTAGGAATCATTCTGGGTGTTTTGGCGTTTGTGCTAAAGCGAAAACATTCGGAGTTTCCAGATTTTAGTGTGGGGTACCATAATAAAAAAGTTATGGAAAGCAAAGAAAAATGGAATTATGCCAATAAGGTGGCTGGAAATATATGTGTTATTTTCGCTGCTGCCCTTTTTGTTTCTTGTGCTCTGCTTTATTGTTTCAAAGCCATGATGGCAATAACATTTACGGTATTATTTTCACTATCCGTAATTGCAATAGCCTGTATTTTGATTCTTCCAATAGTGTTATCCAAAAGGAAGGAATGATATTGAAAATTCATTTAGATAACGCTTGGCCAAATTGTATAACATAAAGGAGGCTTATGATGAAAAAGTGGTATGATGAAGAATATGAATTTAAAATTGAAGTAACCGGTTTTCTCCGGGGAGATCATACAGAGCGTTATTGCCGTAACGGCGAGGAAGTAGGGGATACATATACCTGCACCTATGGCTGCCCGGTCAATGGGGATGGTCAGGGGATCTGTTCCAAAACCATGATGATGCTTTTCCCCATTATGGAAGCGGTAAGAAGCGGCGGTGACCTTACAAATATCGGTGGAAGCAGCCATTACTGCAAGGAAATTGTTTGCCCGGATGGATGTGTTATGTTCCGCCTTACAGCAAAGAAACTTGGTAACGAAAATTTTTTCAAAGGTAAGTTTTTTGAGTAATTTCGGGGATGAAAATATACAATGAAAGGTTTTATACGAAGTGAGCCGTTGTTTTCTCTCTGCGGATTAAACTGCGGTTTATGCGTCATGCATATAGGAAGTTATTGTCCCGGCTGCGGAGGCGGGGCAGGAAACCAGTCCTGTTCCATTGCAAAGTGCAGTATGCAGCATGGAAATGTCCAATACTGCTTCGAATGCAAAGAATATCCCTGTGAAAAATATAAAGGAATGGATGAGTATGATTCTTTTGTTCCTCACAGAAACAGACAGAAGGATTTTAATAAGGCACAGGAAATGGGCATAAAGGCCTACATGGATGAATCGCATCAGAAGATGGATATCCTAAAACGCCTTCTGGAGCAATATAATGATGGGCGCAGAAAAACCTTTTTTGCAACAGCGGTATATCTGTTAGAGCTTTCTGATTTACAATCTGTGATACAAACATTGGAAAATCAAGAAAACATTCTGGAGCTTCCTGTAAAAGAAAGAGCCTCTATTGCTGTTAATGCATTGCAGGACACGGCAAATCAACGAGGAATCCATATAAAGCTTTTGAAAAAAACTAAAAAGTGAAAGGGAAAAAACAATGCAGTTTATCATTGAACATTTGTCAAAACACTTTGAAAAGAAGGAAGTCCTTCGCGACATCCATTTTACCTTTGAGGAAGGGAAGATATACGGTCTTTTAGGCAGAAACGGCGCTGGTAAAACCACGCTGTTTAATTGTCTGAACCGGGATCTCATAGCCGACGGAGGTAGTTTCTATTTGGAGGAGAACGGAATGCGCAGGGATGTAAAGGCGGAAGATATCGGCTATGTGCTGTCTACCCCCACAGTCCCGGAATTTCTCACCGGCCGGGAATTTCTGAAATTCTTTATGGATATCAATGAATCCTATATTAAAGATCCCAAGCCGTTGGACGCCTATTTTGATTATATGAGCATTGATCCTGAGGACCGGGACAAGCTGCTCAAAGACTATTCCCACGGCATGAAAAACAAGATGAAGATGCTCATCAATATCATTGCCCAGCCCAATATTCTGCTGTTAGATGAGCCGCTTACCTCTTTGGATGTAGTCGTAGCCGAAGAGATGAAGCAACTGCTCCGGTCCTTAAAAGATGGTAGAATTACGATTTTCTCCACACATATCATGGATTTAGCCTTAGATTTGTGCGATGAAATTGTATTATTGAGCCACGGAGAACTGGAAGTAGTGGAAAAATCCAATCTGGATAATCACGAATTTAAAGAAAAGATCATAGCGGCACTACGGGAGGAAGACCATGCTTAAAACGTTACGGATTTCTTTCTCTCTGCGAAATACATACCGTGTTAACGGCATTTTATATTCCCTGAAACAGATCCCACTGTTAAAGAAGATTCTGCCGCAAACACTGTATAAAGTGAAAGGGCTCAAAATATTTGCCAATGTGCTTTCTGCGATTTGGGAAGTAGTATCCATTTTCATCGGGAAATTTCTGTATTTCATCACAATGGTCTGCGGCATCGGAATCCTGTATGAAAAAACGCCAGCGGATCAGACGTATTTGCACATCCTTTTGCTTTTGACCTTTATCGGTGCATGGATGAACACCAATCTCTTTAATCCAACCAGAGACAAATATTATGCCATGATTCTCATGCGGATGAACGCCAGGGAATATACGCTGGTTAATTACATATACGCGATTATCAAGGTAATCGTAGGGTTCATGCCGTTTTCCATCTTGTTTGGATTGCAAAAAGGGATTCCTTTGTGGCTCTGTATCTTGATTCCTTTTTCGGTTGCCGGAGTCAAAATGGCGATTGCGGCGTCTTCTTTATGGGATTATGAAAAACGGGGATTGGTTTACAACGAGAATAAACTGCGTAAATACCTCTGGGTAATGATCGGTTTGTTTCTGGCAGCCGCCTATGGTTTACCGGCAATAGGGATTGTTCTCCCGGAAATTGTTTCCATAGTGTTGTTTGTGGCATTCATTCCTGCCGGTTGCATCGGCCTTGGGAAAATCCTGAAATTCAGAGGATATCGCGAAATCAATCAACAGCTTTTGGCTCAGCTTAACAATCAGATGGACAGCGCCAAGCAGGCAGTTAAGAAATCCACGGAAAAATCGATCTCAACGGATATTTCCATTACCAGCAAGCGCAAGGGCTTCGAGTTTCTGAATGAACTGTTTATCAAACGGCATCAAAAAATTCTTTGGAATGCTACAATGAAGATCACTTTTGTCTGTGCAGCACTTGTTTGCATCGGGCTTTTGATTTTGCATTTGGTTCCGGAATCAAAAGAAGAGGTTAACGAACTGATTTTAAACTGGCTGCCATATTTTACATTTATCATGTACGCCATCAATCGGGGAACCGGATTTACTAGGGCGCTGTTTATGAACTGCGACCACAGCCTTTTAACCTATTCGTTTTATAAGCAACCTGGGTTTATTCTGAAACTGTTCCGGATCCGGCTCAGAGAGATTATGAAGATCAACGCAGTCCCTGCTTTTGTTATTGGCGCAGGTCTGCCTTTGCTTTTATATGCTTCTGGTGGGACAGACAACCCGTTGAACTATATAGTTTTATTTGTTTCTATTCTCAGCATGAGCCTGTTTTTCTCTATCCATTACCTGACAATTTATTATCTGCTCCAGCCATACAATGCCGGCAGTGAAATGAAAAGCGGAACCTATCAGATTGTAATGTCTGCCACCTATTTTATTTGCTTCGTTATGATGCAAGTAAAAATGCCAATACTGGTGTTTGGCATGGCCTGTATCGCATTCTGTATCCTCTATTCAATCGTAGCGTGTATTCTTGTCTATCGACTGGCGCCGAAGACATTTCGCTTGCGCACATAGTTATAAAAGAAATCCCCGGAGAATCCTCCGAGGATTTCTTTTATAGATCCACTTTTTCAAAGCGTTTTACAGACATTCGATATGCAAGTGTTAAAAATACCGCGTAACACAGGATACCAAAAAGGAGAATTGGCAGCTGCAACAGCAAATGTTCAGGCTTATAGCTATCAAGCCAAAACAGCACAGGTATATGGACAGAACCTTCCACCCCAATCATCAGAATCAACATGGGAATGGCTGCCAGGATAAAGGATTTCCCCGCCTTATATCCACTTTTATAAAATGCTGGGAAAAACACCAAGTCAAAGACTGCATACAGGATTAGACCAAACCCATACCAGGCGACGGTGGCGTCGATCCCCACAGGGTTATTTTTTACATCCAAAACATTTCGCAGGAATACAAACGGGATGGAGAAAAGCAGCTGAAACAACTGAAATATAATAATCAGCAGGCATTTTCCTTTGACAATCTCTCGCTTGGTTACGGGCAGAATTGCCGTATACCACGCATCGTTTGTTTCGCGAGCATTTATAAAAGTCAGGTAGGGATCAAGGCATCCAAACATAAAAATCACAGTATAGGGATAGGCGGGGACAATGACCAGACAGCCCAAAAACGCAAATACGATGGATGTAGGGTGGGCGGCAAGAGTAAGTTCCTTATACAGCAGTTTCATCCCACACACTCCTTTCTGTGCGAAGCATGATTTCTTCCAAAGTCAGCGGCGCAGTATCCTGAGGCGTCTTCAGATGTTCAAAAGAACGCAGGAAAGTTTCTTTTTCCGCGCTTTGCAGAACCTTACCGTTTTGGATATAGGTGATATCATCGGCGCACCGGTCCAAATCCGAGGTAATATGGGTAGAAAACAAGATGGAACAGCCTTCGTTTTTGACTACATACCGAAAAATATGCAGCAATTCATCTCGGGATACCGGATCTAATCCGGAAGTTGGCTCATCCAGAATGAGCAGCTCCGCGTGATGAGAAAGAGCCAGTGTGAGCAGATATTTTACCTTCATGCCGCTAGAGAGCTCTTTGAATTTTTTGTTCTCATCCAAAGAGAAGCGCTTTATGTATAGCTGATACTGCTCCTGATCCCAGTTTTTATAAAAGGTCCGGGTTACGGCTGTCATGGTAGAAAGCTTTTTGAGCGGGTAAAAATCAATGCCTCCAAATACCACACCGATGCGCTGTTTGCATTCCTTTTCATTTTGATGAAAATTCTTTTCAAACATGGTAACGCTACCTCTTTGCGGATGCACCATATTGAGAATGGATTTGAGCGTGGTGCTTTTTCCGGCGCCGTTTTTCCCAATGAGCCCCATAATACGCCCGCTGTTCAGAGAAAACGTTACATTTTCAAGAGAAAAGCCAGGATAGCTTTTGTAAAGTCCATCCACTCGAAGCACCGTCTCCATTACTTTTTCTCCTTTCCTTCTGCCGCATCTGACATATTTAAAGCGGTTTTGAATAGCTGTGCCATTTCCAGGAAAAATTCCTCTTTCATCAGGGCGAGCCCCGGATGTTCCAGCGACTCATCTCCCAATACTACCAATACATCTCCGGCTTTGATCTTAAAAATATCCCTAGCCTTTTTGGGGAGAACGATCTGGCCACGTTCGCCAACCCGTACTGTACCGAATATATGCTTACCTTTTGGAGCAATACCCAGATTTGTTTCATCGGGGTCATGGTGAATCAGGTCATTTAATTCCACATCATAAAAACGTGCCAGGGCATCACAGTTGAGGATATCGGGAATGGTTTCGCCAGTTTCCCATTTGGCCACTGCTTGGCGGGAAACCCCGATTTGTTCGGCCACTTCTTCCTGGGAATATTTATGGGATTGCCGCAGGATAGACAAGTTGCGGGCAATGTTATTTTTCTGCATTTTCATACTTTTCACACCTCCTGCCTCCTATTATATCCGGATTTTGCTCTGTTTCTACCAACTGATACAAACAAAATGTGTTCGCATTGGTTGCGTACTTTTAAAATCATTTTATTTTATAATTGACAATACAGTATGGCATACAGTATAATGACAACAGGAGGTGACACAGATGGGAGAAGAAAAGGATCTTTTATCTACTTTGCTTCTGGAAATTCGAAGAGGCACGTTAACCATCAGCGTGCTCAGCCAGATGAAAGAGCCCAAGTACGGATATGCTTTGGTGCAGAATCTGGAAGAAAAGGGCGTCGCTATTGACCCCAATACCTTATACCCGCTTCTTCGCCGTCTGGAAAGCCAGGGGCTTTTGGAAAGCAAGTGGGAAACCGGCGGCGCAAAGCCGAGAAAGTATTATCAGCGGACAGAATACGGAACAAAAATCTATAAACAGCTCAAAACCTATTGGGAGAATTTATCCGACGGCATGGAACGACTGTTAAGGGAGGAAGAAGCATGAAACCCAATGAAAAAGAGTATATGGACCGGTATATCTATCAAGTGATTCGCCGTCTGCCCAAAGCGCAGAGGGACGAAGTGCGTATGGAACTGGAAGAGCTTATAAGCGATATGTACGCAGACATAGGTTCCATGGAAGCGGTGTTGACTGAGCTTGGGGATCCGGCCGAGTTTGCCAAGCAGTATCAAAATGACCGGCAGTATCTGATTGGGCCGGAATATTTTGAAACCTATCTGTGGTTTGTTAAGGTCGTTTTGATCTGCGCCGCTGCACCCATACTGGCGATTTCTCTAATCCATGCCATAGGAGAAATGCCGACGATGACTTCGCAGAATGCCGCACCTGTTATGATACGTGCGATTGCGGAAGGTTTGGCCAAGGGAATTACGAATGCCATTTTGTCCTGCATATCCGCTTTTGGTGTGGTAACCTTGATCTTTGCGATCATGGAACGGCAGAAAGTCAAAATCGAGCTGAAAAAGGCTGAAAAATGGTCTGTGGAGAAACTATCGCAAGACAAGAAAATAACGGAATTTAGATGGCAGCCGAAGTTTTTGGAGCCTGTGCCAGATAAAAGGGCGATCATTAGCAGAGGTGAAAGTATTGTCGGAATCGTGTTTATTGTAATTTTCAGTGTCCTGCTGATTTTTTCTCCTCATTTCTTCTCGGCAATTTTTACCCAAGGTGGAACGGTGACAATGGTGCCGGTTTTCAATCTGGATCAGTGGGAAAGTATACTTCCGATTTTTGTGCTCAGTCTGCTCATTGGTCTTATAGACGAGATTTTGCGCCTGGTCGTGGGAGTGTATTGTAAGCTGGTGATGATTAGCAATATCCTATGCGGAGCGATTCAAATTGTATTAAGCGCCGTTGTTTTAAAGGTTCTTCCGATTTGGAATCCGGATTTTGTGTCTGAGCTTGAACTGGCCCTGGGCAGTCAGGCGGATTCAGTCGCAAAATTCCTAACTCACTGGAATGGGGATATGGTATCCAACGGACTTCTTGCCTTCATTGCTTTGGTCACATTTCTTGAGATCGGAACAACGATTTACAAGACGCTTCGTTACGGTGCGTCTTCAAAAAAATCATAATAAAACAAGGCTGTCATGTGCAAACATGACGGCCTGTTGTCGTGTTTGATTTATTATCCTGTTATCGGGAAGAAGGTGAAGTATGAAGATTGACCGACTTATCGGGATATTATCCATTCTTTTACAAAAAGAACATATAACAGCGCCGGAGCTGGCGGAAAAATTTGAGGTTTCCCGCCGCACCATTAACCGGGATATTGAGGCTCTGTGTAAAGCCGGCATTCCCATTGTTACGGCGCAGGGACAAAACGGCGGTATTTCCATTATGGAAGGCTATAAAATCGACAGCACGCTTTTGACTTCCTCAGATATGCAGGCGATTCTGGCAGGGCTTCGCAGCCTGGACAGCGTCAGCGGTAGTAATCAGGTAGCGCTGCTGATGGAAAAGCTTTCTGCCGGCGCCTCTACGCTAATGCCGGGCGCCCAGAATATTCTCATCGATCTTTCTTCCTGGTATAAGGACTCCCTTGCACCGAAAATTGAATGGATTCGGAAGGCGATGGATGAGAAGTATACTTTGTCCTTCCTCTATTATGCGCCAAAAGGGGAAAGTCAGCGGCTCATAGAACCCTACTACCTGATATTTCGGTGGTCCAGCTGGTATGTTTGGGGTTATTGCAGAAAAAGGGAAGATTACCGGCTCTTTAAACTCAACCGTATGGAAGAACTTTCATTGGGAGAATCTTTCCCGCCGCGCCTTGTACCACTTCCAGATCTTAGTGATGAGCGGATTTTTCCGGGTGGCATTCAGGTAAAAGCGTTATTTGAACCGGAATGCAAGTGGCGGCTGGTAGAGGAATTCGGAACAGGCTGTTTTGAAGAACAGGAAAATGGGAAGCTGCTTTTTCATGCCGATTATACCGATGGAGAGAATTTTCTGACCTGGCTTTTGACCTTTCGGGATAAAGTTATCTTGCTGGAGCCGAAAGAACTCAGGGAGGAGCTTGCTGCTTCTCTGAAAAAGATGGTAAACCGGTATCAGGAGGAGTGAATGATGCGTTACGCTTGGTTAGATGCATACTTACTGAATAAGCGCAGTGTGACAAAGGATTTCCAGCCAGTCTGGAATTGGGTACGCTATCATATCGGGGGAAAGATGTTTGCCGCCCTATGCCTGGACAGACAGAATCAGCCCTATTATATCAATTTGAAAGTAGATCCGGCAGAGGGGGATTTCCTTCAAGATCAGTATGAAGATATCATCCCAGGCTATTATTCGGATAAACGAAACTGGATCTCTGTGAAACCAGACGGAGCGGTGCCGGATGAACTTTTAAAGGATCTACTGGACAAAGCCTATCTACTGATGCTTCGGGGATTCAGCAAAAAACGGCAGCGGGAAATCCTGAAGCTCAGCTGCTGTGGAACGGAGTGCGCTGCCTGTGGTTTTTATCAAAAGGAATGCGCAGGCTGCAACGAATGCCAGGGCAGGGTATTCCATGCGCCGAAAGGAAAAGCGTGCCCTATTTATACTTGTTCGGTGCAGAAGCACCGTTATGTTACCTGCGCCGGATGTGAACAGTTGCCCTGTGCCATCTGGCAAGCAACACGCGATCCGCAGCTTTCAGAGGAAGAATTTGAGGAATCGATTCATTCAAGAATGCAGAAACTAAAGGAGTTTTAAAAATGGCATTTGATTATAAAAAAGAATATAAAGAATTCTATCTACCGCCGAAAAAGCCGCAGATTCTTACCATTCCGCCGATGAATTTTATAGCTGTAAGAGGAAAAGGCGATCCAAACGAAGAAAACGGCGCCTATAAGGAATCCATCGGCCTTTTATATGGCATTGCTTATACCATTAAGATGAGCAAAATGGGCAAGCATAAAATCGAAGGGTATTTTGACTATGTGGTTCCGCCTCTGGAAGGTTTTTGGTGGCAAGACGGCATTTATGGTGTGGATTATACCCACAAGGAAACCTTTCAATGGATTTCCCTGATCCGCTTGCCGGAATTTGTGACAAAAGAAATCTTCCAGTGGGCGATAGGGGAGGCAACCGAGAAAAAGCAAATTGATTTCTCAAAAGTAGAAACTTATGAAGAAGGCCTCTGCGTCCAGTGTATGCATCTTGGTCCCTATGATAACGAGCCAGAAACCGTACAGATGATGGATCGTTTTGCCAGAGAACAGGGTTATGCGTTGGATTTTAATAGCGGACGACATCACCATGAGATTTATTTGAGCGATGTCCGGCGCTGCAAACCAGAAAACTTGAAAACGGTTATCCGTCATCCCATTCGATGAGGATAAAAAGGAAAAGGCACCGCAAAATAGACTGCCCCAGATTGTGCGGACGGTACAAAAAGAGGCCCTGTGTAAGATTATTTTGTTTTAGGCGGAGTGGCGCAGCGTTAGCGGCGCCACTCCAGTTTTGTTTTGGATGCGCTCATAGTTATAGAAGTGAATGAACCTCTCTATCAAATCATCTGCTTCCTTAAGTGTCTTTGGTTTATGCCGGTAGATACATTCTGTTTTCAAAATAGAGAAGAAATTTTCTGCCATTGCGTTGTCATAGGGGTTTCCCTTACTTGACATTGACGGCGTAATACCGTAAGATTGAGTTAGGTTAAAATACCCTTGGGAAGTGTATTGAAACCCTTGGTCGCTGTGGAGCTGCAACTTCGCAGCGACCATATTTTTCTCCTTCTTCATAGCAAGCCGAATTGTGTCCAACACAAGGTTTACTGTCTGCCTGGATGATGTCTTGTACGCGACGATACTGTTGTCATAGAGATCCCGGATCATGGATAGGTACAGCACACCTTGTTTGGTTTGGATATAAGAAATGTCGGTAACCCACTTTGCGTTAGGCCGATCTGCCCGAAACTGTCGAGCAAGAAGATTCTTGTACTTGTGTACCTGCTGCCCAAGGTTTACCCACTTCCTGCGGCGGCGGATTTCCGACAATAAACCATATTTTTTCATGACTCTCAAGACAGTTTTTGGATTTCTTTCGATATTTCTGTCCTTTAACCACTTCCAGACTCGTCTGTAGCCGTAAGTCCTGTCTGTTCTATTCTGGCATTCTTCTATTTCTTTTGCCAGCGCTACATCCTGTTCCGGCTTTCCAATTCGCTTTACAAAGTCGTAGTAACCACTTCTGGACACTTCGAAAAATGTGCACATAACAGATACTGGGTATTCGTTCCGGTGACGGTAGATGACTACATACTTTGCTTTAGGCCTCACGTCCTTTCTGTTGACTGCAGAAAATCCCGCAGCAGTTTATTCTCCATTCTTAGTCGTTCCAGTTCCTTCTCTACGTCTTGTTTTGGTGGCTGTCCGTCTTTTATTGGCCTGCCTTTGCGTTTTGGCATTATGCCTTTTAGCGTATTCCGTTTCTCACAATTATGTCTGTATGACCAATTCTTCATCTGCTTAAGGCTTAGTCCCAATTCATCCGCTATCTCCTGCAAGGTCATTCCATCCTGTCTCATTGACAATATGAGTCCTTCAACCGCTTTAATTTGTGTGTATTTTCGTTTCTGCATAGCAATTCCCCCTGTGTAGTTATTATCCTACACAGGGGGCCTTTTTGTCTATTGTCCAGTTTTACTGGTTCGGTGCATTTGCAAGGGCCTTTTTCTTTTGCGCGGATTTCGACAATGGGCGACAGAATGTACAACTATTCATAGGGAATCGGTAGTGTCAAGGAATTTTCGCAAAAAGGTTTGCAGACTCTGATGTGAGTGAAGTCAGCCAGCAATGGAGGCGTCCTCAAGGCCGGCCTCCAGGTGCTTCATGTTCATGTACTTCTTGTTACCCCACTGGGTACCGGCCACATGGCGTAGCCGGGCACAGACCAGCATGAGGGCGGAGTTGCCGTCCGGGAAGCTGCCTACCACGCGGGTACGGCGGCGGATCTCCCGGTTGAGCCGTTCAATGACGTTATTGGTACGGATGCGAGTCCAGTGTTCGCTGGG